>NZ_JBVJWO010000096.1:0-1018 GCF_055602345.1 Streptomyces sp. NPDC037401 | reverse complement strand
GCCCGGACCAACGGCGTTAACGCCGTTAACGCCGTTGGTCCGGGCACCGCCGGCGCCGCATCCGTACGCCGGGGGAGAAGCGCTACTCGGCCCGCATCGCGTCCGCCGGGACCTCGAAGACGAACGCGACTCCGTCCCGCTCGTTCCCCTGCTCGCCGACCCGCGTGAAACCGAAGCCCGCGATCGTGGCCAGCGAAGCGTGGTTGTCGGCTCTGATGACGGCCCGCACGGTCCTGACCCCGGGTTCGCCGGCCGCCCTGACGAGCAGCGCCCTCAGCATGGCCCGCGCATACCCCTGACGGCGGTACCCGGGCACGACGGTGTAGCCGACCTGGACCGTGCCGTCCTCGTCCGGCGGCCCGTGGAACCCGGCGTCGCCCACGACGGCCCCGTCCGGCTCGGACACCGCAGCCCGCGTCGTCCAGGGCGCGGCGGACGGGTCCGAGGCGAGCTGGTCGGCGCGATAGCCGAAGATCCAGCGGGCCCGGTCGCACACGAAGTGCTCGTCGAGATCGACTCCGGCTTCGGCGCTTCCGCCAGCGAGGTCGCCATCGGCAAGTGCCCGCAGCGCCTTTTCGCCGAGCTCGACGAAGCGGACACGTTTGGGGACGGAGACAAGGGGCTCGTTGTTCATCGCGGAGATGCTCGCCCGGCGCCGCAGGACTGTCCAACGCTTTACGGCCCCGGCGCGGTGGGCGGAGCGCTCCGGTTCACGGGAATGCGGGACACGGGCGTGCGGGAGCGGGAAGTCGTCACTGTCGGTGAGGGGACTGCGCGGACAGGATGGAGACCAGTCAAGGGGAAACGCCCCGGGACACGAACTCACCGGAGACGACATGGACTTCTCGCAGAACACCGACGCTCCCGCCAAGACCGGTCTGAACCTTTCCCGCAAGGCCGCGCTGGGCGTGGCGGCGGCCGCGGTACCTTTTTCGCCTGTTGGTTTGCCCTGCAGGGCAGGGCTCACCTCGACAGCGGGTTCAGAGCAGACAAGCTGGATGGCAACAAGGGCTTGCCT
>NZ_JBVJWO010000095.1:0-1054 GCF_055602345.1 Streptomyces sp. NPDC037401 | reverse complement strand
CGGAAGTCCACAGACTTGCGAGCATCCCCCGGAGGGGGAGGGATGGCAGGGGGGACGGGACCCGGTGCCGGTCCCCCTGGCCGACCGGTCGGGTCGGGGGCGCGGGGCCGCCCTCCGGGCGGAAAGGCACGCGACAGATCGCTACACAGCCGAGGCCGACCGGCGGCCGGCGGCCGGCCGGGGCCGGACATAGGCCGCCCACGATCGCTACACAGCCGAGGCCGACCGGCGGCCACCGCGCCGTCTGCGGTTGGCGGATTCTGAACTCGGCGTGGACGGTGTCCGGGGCCATCCGCTGGTTGGGCGGGGCCCTTATGTGCATTGCGCCCGGCCGCAGGCCGGTGGGGCTGCACCCGCGCTCCGCGCGGCCCACCGGTGATCCCCACCTGCACCACCCGTGCGGCTGAGTGGCCACATCCGAGGTCAGCCGCCCACCGTCGGCGACTTTCCCGTCGTCCAGCCGTCTTTCATGCGACCGGACGGCCACCCAGCCGAGCTCTACTCCCGACAAGCGTCCGCCGCCGGACGCCCACGGCTGTCCGACACCCCCTGGCGGCCTCCACCCAGCCAAAGGCGTCCCGTTGGGGCACTCGCACCCTGTGCCGGTGAGCGGCCACAGCTGAGGCCCCCAGTGGGCGACCACCCACCACCGGCGGCTTTCCCGCCGTACCCACCAGCGCCCTGCGTCCTGACGGCCGCCCCACCGAGCCCCACTCCCGAAAAGCGTTCGCGGCCGGACGGCCACGGCTGTCCGACACCCTCTTGCGGCCTCTGCCCGGCGGTGGTTGGTTCAGGGCGGGTGTGCGGCCGCGGGTCGGTGGGGGCTGCGCCCGCGCTCCGCGCGGGCCGGGATACCCACCCGCACCACCCGTGCGGCTGGGAGGGCATAGCTGAGGCCTTCCAGTGGGCGACCACTCACCGTCGGCGGCTTTCCCGCCGTGCGCGCCTCCGTCTTGCGTCCTGACGACCGCCCCACCGAGCTCTGCTGCTGACAAGCAGCGGCCGCCGGACGACCACGGCTGTCCGGCGGCCGCTGCCGGCCTATGCCCGGCCA
>NZ_JBVJWO010000094.1:0-1062 GCF_055602345.1 Streptomyces sp. NPDC037401 | reverse complement strand
GCCGAAGACGATCACTCCCGCGCTGCCCGCCGTCGAGGCCTTCGCCGATCTCGACCTGCCCGAGCAGCTGCTCGCCGCGCTGGCCGCCGAGGGCGTGACCGTGCCGTTCCCGATCCAGGGCGCCACCCTGCCCAACACCCTCGCGGGCCGTGACGCCCTCGGGCGCGGGCGCACCGGCTCCGGCAAAACCCTGGCCTTCGGTCTCGCCCTGCTGGCCCGTACGGCCGGACAGCGCGCCGAGCCCCGGCAGCCGCTCGCCCTGGTCCTGGTGCCCACCCGCGAGCTGGCGCAGCAGGTCACCGAGGCGCTCACCCCGTACGCCCGCGCGGTCAGGCTGCGGCTGGCCACGGTCGTCGGCGGCATGTCGATCGGCAAGCAGGCCGGTGCGCTGCGCGGCGGGGCCGAGGTCGTCGTCGCGACGCCGGGCCGGCTCAAGGACCTCATCGACCGGGGCGACTGCCGCCTGAACCAGGTGGGCATCACCGTGCTGGACGAGGCCGACCAGATGGCCGACATGGGCTTCATGCCCCAGGTCACCGCGCTGCTCGACCTGGTACGCCCGGAGGGCCAGCGCATGCTGTTCTCCGCCACCCTGGACCGCAACGTCGACCGGCTGGTGCGCCGGTACCTGACCGACCCCGTCGTGCACTCCGTCGACCCGTCGGCCGGCGCCGTCACCACGATGGAGCACCACGTGCTGCACGTGCGGGACGCCGACAAGCACGCCACGACCACGGAGATCGCGGCCCGCGACGGGCGGGTGATCATGTTCCTGGACACCAAGCACGCCGTCGACCGGCTGACCCAGGACCTGCTGAACAGCGGAGTGCGGGCCGCCGCGCTGCACGGCGGGAAGTCGCAGCCGCAGCGCACCCGCACCCTCACACAGTTCAAGACCGGCCACGTCACCGTGCTCGTCGCCACGAACGTCGCCGCCCGCGGCATCCACGTCGACAACCTCGACCTCGTCGTCAACGTCGACCCGCCGACCGACCACAAGGACTACCTCCACCGCGGCGGCCGCACCGCCCGCGCCGGCGAGTCCGGCAGCGTCGTCACCCT
>NZ_JBVJWO010000093.1:0-1108 GCF_055602345.1 Streptomyces sp. NPDC037401 | reverse complement strand
GTCTTACCTGCGCTCCACAGGCTGACACCGCCAGTCCGGCGGCCTTGGCGACGTTGACCGCCGCGTTGATGTCCCGGTCAAGGACGGCTCCGCATACCCCGCACTCCCAGACGCGGATGTGCAGGGGCTTGGGGCCGGCCTTGACGCCGCACTGCGAGCAGACCTGAGAGGTCGGCTCGAAACGGCCGATGCGTACGAAGGTGCGCCCGTACCGGGCGGCCTTGTACTCCAGCATGGCCAGGAACGCGGACCATCCGGCGTCGTGGACGGACTTGGCCAGCCTGGTTCGGGCGAGTCCCTTGACCGCCAGGTCCTCAACGGCAACCGCTTGGTTCTCACGGATGATCTTCGTTGAGAGCTGGTGGTGGAACTCGCGCCGCGCGTCGGCCACCCGTGCGTGAGCGCGAGCGACCGTGATGCGGGCCTTCGTCCTGTTGTTGCTGCCCTTGGCCTTGCGGGACAGGCGGCGCTGTTCCTTCTTGAGTTTCTTCTCCGCCCGGCGCAGGAAACGCGGTGCGTCGATCTTCGTGCCGTCCGAGAGGATCGCGAAGTGCGACAGGCCCAGGTCGATACCGACCTCGGACGCGGCGCGGGGCAGTGTCTCGCCGGGTTCGGTCTCCACGATGAAGGACGCGAAGTACCGGCCGGCCGCGTCCTTGACCACGGTCACCGTGGAGGGGGTGGAGGGCAGGCTGCGGGACCACTTGACCCGCACGTCGCCGATCTTCGGGAGGGACAGGTCCCCGCCGGTCGTGATCTTCCAGCGGGCGTTGGCGGTGAACCGTACGGCCTGCCGGTTGTCCTTGCGGGACTTGAACCGGGGCGCGCCCATACGGGGACGCTTGCCCTTCAACCCGTCGAAGAAGTTCCGGTAAGCCATGTCCAGATCCCGCAACGACTGTTGCAGGATCACGGCGGACACCTCGCCCAGCCATCCGCGCTCTTCGGTGTTCTTGGCCTCGGTGATCAGCAGCTTCGACAGGTCGCCGGTCTTCGGGAACGGCGCACCCTCGGCACGGGCGGTCTCACGAGCCCGCAGGGCGTCGTTGTAGACCACCCGCGAGCACCCGAACGCCCTTGCCAGCGCGGAACGCTGAGGACCGTTCGG
>NZ_JBVJWO010000092.1:0-1189 GCF_055602345.1 Streptomyces sp. NPDC037401 | reverse complement strand
GCGGACGCGGGGATCCGTCCACAGGTGACGCAGGTCCGCTCCGGCGAGGCCGAGCTGAACCGCATCACCGGAGCGCAGGCCCCCTCGGGCATCCCCGTCGTCATCACCGCACCGGTCGTCGAACGCGCCAAGCGCAGCTCCGCCTCCCGGGGGAGGCGCCGACCCGCTTCGACCGTCCGGCGCGTGAGCGTGCGGCAGTCCGCCTTCGATGCGGCGGCCTGAGAAGCACGTGATCAGGAAACTGACCCATCTCTGCAGGAGGCACGTTTTGACGCTGGTCCAGATGCAGCCCCGCTCGACGAACGCCAACCCTGTGCACCGGACGGTGGACGACGCGATGGAGGCGGCCGGTCCACAGGTCTGTGACGACATGACGGTCGAGGTGGCCCTGGCCGTCATGGCCAGTGCCCGCGCGGGTCATCTGCTCGTCTGCGACGAGGACGGCCTGTGCACCGGGCTGGTCACCCAGGGCCGGCTCGCCACCGTCCGCGACAGCGCGGCGTACACGGACCAGGTCCGTCTCCGCGACCTCCTGGGAGACCGCGGGCCGGTCGCCTCGCCCTTGACCACGATGGCCGAAGCCGAGCACGCGATGCGCTACCGCAGGCTCGATGCCCTGCCGGTCGTCGACGAGCAGGGCAGCGCTCTGGGCGTCCTCGCCCTTGCCCGCTGAACCGCCTCACCGCGGCACGACCGTCCCCCCTTTCTCCTTCCTGCGAGGCAACATGCGCTGTGTCATCGCCCGTTTCCCGTTCGACCTGACCAAGAGCGGTGTCCTGGAGTCGATGAAGGGCATCAAGCCCGAGCAGGTCGTCGGCGAGTCAGTGATCATCGGGCGCCGTACCTACCCCGTCAAGCAGGTCGGCCAGGTCATCACTCGGCAGGACCGCCGTGACTTCAGCGCAGGTGAAGTCCTCCGGGCCATGACCCAGCTCGGGTTCACCTGCCGCGGCCTCCCCCGGGCCGCCACGCCCACGCGCGTCCTCAGCCCGCTCCAGCAGGCTTCCGCGATGCTCGGCATCCCGGTGACCGTCTGACGGACAGGACGTGCGCAAGCCGACACCCGAACAGCGAGGAGGGGGGGGGGGGGGGGAGGGGGGGGGGGGGGGGTGGGTGGGGGGAGGGGGGGGGGGGGGGTGTGGGGGTGGGGGGGGGGGGTGTTGGGATGATAAACGACGGCAAAGCATAA
>NZ_JBVJWO010000091.1:0-1238 GCF_055602345.1 Streptomyces sp. NPDC037401 | reverse complement strand
ATCCCCCAGGTTTTCAACCCTGGTGGGTTCGGTCCTCCACGAAGTCTTACCTCCGCTTCAACCTGCCCATGGCTAGATCACTCCGCTTCGGGTCTAGAGCGTGCAACTCAATCGCCCTATTCGGACTCGCTTTCGCTACGGCTTCCCCACACGGGTTAACCTCGCTACACACCGCTAACTCGCAGGCTCATTCTTCAAAAGGCACGCAGTCACGACTGCATGTGCAAGCACATACAGCGACGCTCCCACGGCTTGTAGGCACACGGTTTCAGGTACTATTTCACTCCGCTCCCGCGGTACTTTTCACCATTCCCTCACGGTACTAATCCGCTATCGGTCACCAGGGAATATTTAGGCTTAGCGGGTGGTCCCGCCAGATTCACACGGGATTTCTCGGGCCCCGTGCTACTTGGGAGATTCTTAAGCAAGCCGCTGATGTTTCGTCTACGGGGGTCTTACCCTCTACGCCGGACCTTTCGCATGTCCTTCGACTACATCAACGGTTTCTGACTCGCCGACCGGCCGGCAGACCGATCAAAAGAATTCCCACAACCCCGCATGCGCAACCCCTGCCGGGTATCACACGCATACGGTTTGGCCTCATCCGGTTTCGCTCGCCACTACTCCCGGAATCACGGTTGTTTTCTCTTCCTGAGGGTACTGAGATGTTTCACTTCCCCTCGTTCCCTCCACATGCCCTATGTGTTCAGGCATGGGTGACAGCCCATGACGACTGCCGGGTTTCCCCATTCGGACACCCCCGGATCAAAGCTCAGTTGGCAGCTCCCCGGGGCCTATCGCGGCCTCTCACGTCCTTCATCGGTTCCTGGTGCCAAGGCATCCACCGTGCGCCCTTAAAAACTTGGCCACAGATGCTCGCGTCCACTGTGTAGTTCTCAAGCAACGACCAGCCACCCATCACCCTGCTCCCGAAGGACCAAGTTCACTGGGGCCGGCATCGCGAAGGTTCGACCAACCGGCCGTACCCTCAGATACCCAACAACGTGCCAAGCACAGCCACTCCTCGAAACCCGATTTCCACGCCGAAGCAGTACTCACGGACTCTCAGACTCTGACTGTGCCAACTAATCAACGTTCCACCCATGAGCAACCGTGCGAGTCATTCGCTCGCAGTCGGCCATATGCTCCTTAGAAAGGAGGTGATCCAGCCGCACCTTCCGGTACGGCTACCTTGTTACGACTTCGTCCCAATCGCCAGTCCCACCTTCGACAGCTCC
>NZ_JBVJWO010000090.1:0-1261 GCF_055602345.1 Streptomyces sp. NPDC037401 | reverse complement strand
GGAGCTGTCGAAGGTGGGACTGGCGATTGGGACGAAGTCGTAACAAGGTAGCCGTACCGGAAGGTGCGGCTGGATCACCTCCTTTCTAAGGAGCACTTCTAAGCCAAGCTTGCTTGGTTCAGAGGCCAGCATGCGAGCGAACGTCTCGCACTGGTTGCTCATGGGTGGAACGTTGACTACTCGGTTCAGACCACGGGTCGGTGGCTGCTAGTACTGCTCTTCGGAGCGTGGAACGCATGATCACCGGACGGGACTGGGCCGGGCACGCTGTTGGGTATCTGAAGGTACGGCCGCAAGGTCGCCTTCAGTGCCGGCCCCGGTAAAGGTCTGCTTCGGCGGATTGTGACGGGTGGTTGGTCGTTGTTTGAGAACTGCACAGTGGACGCGAGCATCTGTGGCCAAGTTTTTAAGGGCGCACGGTGGATGCCTTGGCACCAGGAACCGATGAAGGACGTGGGAGGCCACGATAGGCCCCGGGGAGTCGTCAACCAGGCTTTGATCCGGGGGTGTCCGAATGGGGAAACCCGGCAGTCGTCATGGGCTGTCACCCGCTGCTGAACACATAGGCAGTGTGGAGGGAACGCGGGGAAGTGAAACATCTCAGTACCCGCAGGAAGAGAAAACAACCGTGATTCCGGGAGTAGTGGCGAGCGAAACTGGATGAGGCCAAACCGTATACGTGTGAGACCCGGCAGGGGTTGCGTGTGCGGGGTTGTGGGATCTCTCTTCCACGGTCTGCCGGCCGTGGGGCGAGTCAGAAACCGTTGATGTAGGCGAAGGACATGCGAAAGGTCCGGCGTAGAGGGTAAGACCCCCGTAGTCGAAACGTCAGCGGCTTGCTTGAGAGACACCCAAGTAGCACGGGGCCCGAGAAATCCCGTGTGAATCTGGCGGGACCACCCGCTAAGCCTAAATATTCCCTGGTGACCGATAGCGGATAGTACCGTGAGGGAATGGTGAAAAGTACCGCGGGAGCGGAGTGAAATAGTACCTGAAACCGTGTGCCTACAAGCCGTGGGAGCGTCGGAGCAAGGCTTGCCTTGCTCTCGTGACTGCGTGCCTTTTGAAGAATGAGCCTGCGAGTTTGCGGTGTGTTGCGAGGTTAACCCGGGTGGGGTAGCCGTAGCGAAAGCGAGTCCGAACAGGGCGTTTCAGTAGCACGCTCAAGACCCGAAGCGGAGTGATCTAGCCATGGGCAGGTTGAAGCGGAGGTAAGACTTCGTGGAGGACCGAACCCACCAGGGTTGAAAACCTGGGGGAT
>NZ_JBVJWO010000089.1:0-1414 GCF_055602345.1 Streptomyces sp. NPDC037401 | reverse complement strand
CCCTCACCCAACCCCACACCCACCTCACCACCACACTCCACAAAAACCTCAACGAAACCCACGCCATCACCCGCGCCACAGCCGAACTCCACGTCTCAGGCGTCGAGATCGATTGGCAGGCCGTCCTTGCCGACTTGGGTGTCGCAGCTGCCCACAGGGCGGAGCTGCCCACGTACGCCTTCCAGCGTCGGCGGCACTGGCTCAAGGAGACGGCCGAGGTGCCGGCCAAGGTGTCGGCCGTCCGCTCCGGTTCCGGTGCGGTCGCGGACGACGTGCACGAGGTGGACGAAGCGGGCGGAGTGGGGGATGTGGAGGTGGGCGCGGAGTCCGGGCGCAGGCTGCACGCTTCCGGTCTCGTCGCAGCCCTCGCCGGAATGCCCGAGGACGAGGCGAACCGGGAAGTGCTGGATCTCGTACGACGGCACGTCGCCTCCGTGCTCGAGCACGAGAGCCCCGAACAGGTCGCGGTGGACCTGCCGTTCAAGGCACTCGGCTTCGACTCTCTCATGTCGGTGGAGCTCTGTGTACAGCTCGGTCAGGCAGTAGGGCTGCGGCTGCCCTCGGCCACCCTGTACGACCACCCCACCCCGGAGGCCCTCGCGCGGCACGTGCTGGGCGAACTCGTCGGCACCGGGGACATGTTCACCCCCGCGTCGGCGGCTTCCGTGCCGACCGCCTCCGGCGACGCCGACCCGATCGCCATCGTCGGCATGGGCTGCCGCTTCCCGGGCGGGATCCGGACGCCTGAGGAGCTGTGGGAGCTGCTGGCGTCCGGCGGTGACGCGGTCTCGCCGTTCCCCGCCGACCGCGGCTGGGACCTGGAGGCGCTGTACGACGCGGATCCGCAGGCACAGCGGGCCGGGACGGCCTACACACGGGAGGGCGGCTTCCTCCACAACGCGGCCGACTTCGACCCCACCTTCTTCGGGATCTCGCCGCGCGAGGCGCTGGCCATGGACCCGCAGCAGCGGCTCCTGCTGGAAACCTCCTGGGAAGCGCTGGAGCGGGCCGGCATCGACCCGCGGACCCTGCGGGGCAGCCAGTCCGGCGTCTTCGTCGGTGCGACGGCACAGGACTACGGCCCCAGGCTCCACGAGGCCCCCGAGGAGCTCGAGGGCTACGTGCTGACCGGTACGACGCCCAGTGTGGCGTCGGGCCGGGTGGCGTACACGCTGGGTCTGGAGGGCCCGGCAGTCACGGTCGACACGGCCTGCTCCTCCTCGCTGGTCGCCCTGCACATGGCCGTACAGTCGCTACGCAGCGGCGAGTCCACCCTTGCACTGGCGGGTGGGGCGACCGTGATGTCCAACCCCGGCATGTTCGTGGAGTTCAGTCGGCAGCGGGGGCTCGCTCCCGATGCCCGGGTCAAGGCGTTCGCGGAAGCCGCGGACGGCACCGGCTGGGGCGAAGGCGT
>NZ_JBVJWO010000088.1:0-1528 GCF_055602345.1 Streptomyces sp. NPDC037401 | reverse complement strand
CCCGCTTGCCTATCCGGTGAGGGCGAGGTTGTGCATCCGGGCGATGCCGAGCATGGCGTGGTGGACGCCGTCGCCTTTGAGGCGGCAGTCGCGGAGAATCTTCCAGGTCTTCATGCGGGCAAAGACGTGCTCGACGCGTGCTCGTACCTGCTTGTGGGACCGGTTGTGTTCCTCCTTCCAGTCCGGCAGTTCAGCCTGCCCTTTCGCCCTTCGGTGCGGGATGACCAGTCCGGTGCCCTGGTAGCCGCCGTCAGCGATCGTGGTGGTGTTGCCGACGGCGGCCTTGGCGCCGGACTCCTCCCAACCGCGGGAGTCGTGCCGGTTGCCCGGCAGAGGCCGGCCGACCACGACGACGAGACGGGTGTCCGCGTCGATGACGACCTGGTGGGCAGTGGAGTACCGATAGTTCTTCGACTGCTCCGCCACGGAGTGGTCGCGGGTGGGAACCAGCGTGCCGTCCACGATGAGCACGGCGCCCTTGGCGAACCGCTTGCGTGGCTGGAGCGCCAGCATCGGCCCAAGGTGGTTGATGATGCGGTCCGCCGCCGACTTCGAGACCCCGAACAGCGGAGCGAGCTGCCGCATCGTCAAGTTCGTGCGCCAGTATGCCGCCACCAGCAGAGCACGGTCCTCCAGAGGCAGGCTCCACGGCCGGCCCCTGCGGACCGCATCCGCACCCGTGCGCCGCAAAACGGTCACCAGCTTGCCGAACTGGCGCGGGCTCAGCCCTGTGAAGGGGGCTATCCAGGCAGACTCCGATGCCGTAATCACACAGGCCACACCAAGATCATTTCATGTGGTGACCAGCAGCTCGACTCGCCTCTCAGCTCCCGCTGAGCGGAGACTCCCACGTGGGATCGTGCAGGGATCTTCTCGTGAGGTGGGCCAGCAAGTGCTCCGCCGTGTTGGAGGCAGTGTCTTGTGGCACGCCGACCACCGCCAGGGCGGAGGTGAGCCTGGCCGATGCCTGTTCTGGCACCTCCGGGTCGGTAAGAAGCGGAAGGACAAGCAGGAGGCGGGCTGCTGTGTCCTGGACACCTTCCGCACCGGAGGAGGGGCTGTCAGCGATGCGGATCAGTTCGCGCCACGTCAGCCCAGTACCCCTGAAATCTCCGTCCCAACTCGCGATCTGCTGGACGTAGCTCCTGCCGGGATGGGTGAGGAGATAGTCGGTGCCGTAGTCGCCGTCCAGGTTGCGGTAGACCACCACGACTCCAGGGCCAGTTACGGCCGGCACCCGAAACACCGGCCAGCGTTCCGGATCGAAGAGGACCTCGGACAGGGCATCGGCATCGGCGCCGTCGTCGCCGAACCACTCAGGAACCGGCCGTTCGACACACCCCCCGTCGCTGCACATCGCCAGAAGGTAGTTCGACCAGAAGCCCGGGCGGGCAAGCAGTGACTCACCCGCCACCAACGCGTCGGCGTCATATCCCTTGATCAGCACCCCTCGATCCTGTCACCAGCCACTGACAGGGTCCGCTCCGGGATCGACAAGGGGGGCGCCCAGTTACGGGACAGGTCTTAG
>NZ_JBVJWO010000087.1:0-1577 GCF_055602345.1 Streptomyces sp. NPDC037401 | reverse complement strand
AGAACCGCCCGCTCTGACCTGCGGGTCAGAGCACTTCTCAGAATCGCTTCACCACCGGGCTAAAGCCCGATGCACTGCGATTAGTTCCGGTAGCCCCGCGGCCGGGCGGCCCGTGGAGCACACCCCTCCACTGCGAATGGGCCGGTGGGTAGGGTGGTTCACATGACAACCAAAGTGCGGCGCAGGATGGGTGTCGAGGAGCGGCGGCAGCAGCTGATCGGTGTCGCGCTGGAGTTGTTCAGTCACCGGTCGCCCGACGAGGTGTCCATCGACGAGATCGCGGCAGCCGCGGGGATCTCGCGGCCGCTCGTGTACCACTACTTCCCCGGCAAGCTCAGCCTGTACGAGGCCGCGCTGCGGCGGGCCGCCGACGATCTGGCCGGGCGGTTCGCGGAGCCGCACGAAGGGCCGCTCGGGGCGCGGCTGTTGCGGGTCATGGGGCGGTACTTCGCCTTCGTGGAGGAGCACGGGCCCGGGTTCTCGGCGCTGATGCGGGGCGGTCCGGCGGCGGGGTCCAGCCGGGCGAACGCGATGATCGACGAGGTGCGGCAGGCCGCGTACGAGCAGATCCTCGCGCACCTGGGGGTCGAGGAGCCGCCTGCGCGGCTGGAGCTGGTGGTGCGGTCCTGGGTGTCGCTCGCCGAGTCCACCGCGCTGATCTGGCTGGACGGCAGGGAGATCCCGCGGCGCGAGCTGGAGCTGCAGCTCGTGCACGACTTCGCGGCGCTGATGGCCGTGAGCGCGGCGTACGACGCGGAGATGGCCGGGATCGTGGGGCGGGTGCTGGCCGGCGAGCCGGGCGACGGGCCCTTCGGGGAGCTGCTGGGGCGGCTCGCGGCGCTCGTGACCGCCGAGGTCCCGGAGCCCGTTCCGGCGCAGGTGCCGCAGCCCCGGTGATCATCCGGCGGCGATAATTCCCGCGTGATCATTGACGACGGGATTGTGTTCCGGCAGGCCGAGGAGAAGGACGCCGCCTCCCTCGTGGCCCTGTACGACGGGGCCGCGCGGTGGATGCGGGCGAACGGCATCGCGCAGTGGAAGCCGGGCGAGAAGGACACGGCGCACTTCCGGGCGCGGATGCGGGACGGCGAGGTGTGGCTCGCGCGGGGTGAGGACGGCCTGGTGTGCGGTGCGTACGAGCTGTGGTGGTCGGACGAGGAGGCCTGGGGCGTCCAGCCGCCCGTCGCGGGGTACGTGCACCGGCTGATGGTGGACCTGGGGAACGCGCCCGCGGGGACGGGACGGCGGCTGCTGGAGCACGCCGAGCGGCGGATCGGCCGCACCGGGCGGGAACGGGCCCGGCTGGACTGCGTGTCGACCAACCCGCGGCTGTTGGCGTACTACCAGGGCGCGGGCTACCGCGTGGTGGGCGAGTTCCCGAACAAGGAGGGCCGGGACGGCCGGGTGTACGGGGTGATCCTGCTGGAGAAGCGGCTCGACGGCTGAGCCGTGACACGCAGGTGCCCGGGGGGGGGGGGGGGGGGGGGAGGGGGCAAAGGGGGGGGGGGGGGGAGAGAAAACGGGACGAGGATAGGGACATCTTAAAGCACACAACATCCCCCCTGGCCAATCGCAAG
>NZ_JBVJWO010000086.1:0-1653 GCF_055602345.1 Streptomyces sp. NPDC037401 | reverse complement strand
CTCCTCGGTCCGAACGGCGCCGGCAAGACCACCGCCGTCAAGATCCTCTCCACCCTCATCGGCGCCGATGCCGGCACCGTGCACGTCGGTGGCCACGACCTCGCCGCCGACCCCCAGGCCGTACGGGCCGCGATCGGCGTCACCGGTCAGTTCTCCGCCGTCGACGGACTGATCACCGGCGAGGAGAACATGCTCCTGATGGCGGACCTGCACCACCTGTCCAAGCAGGAAGGACGGCGCGTCACCGCCGAACTCCTCGAGCGCTTCGACCTGGTGGACGCCGCGAAGAAGCCCGCGGCCAGCTACTCCGGCGGCATGAAGCGCCGCCTCGACATCGCCATGACCCTGGTCGGCAACCCGCGCATCATCTTCCTCGACGAGCCGACCACCGGCCTCGACCCCCGCTCCCGCCACAACATGTGGCAGATCATCCGCGAACTGGTCACCGGCGGCGTCACCGTCTTCCTCACCACCCAGTACCTCGAGGAAGCCGACCAGCTCGCCGACCGCATCGCCGTCCTCAACAACGGCAAGATCGCCGCCGAAGGCACCGCCGAAGAACTCAAGCGCCTCATCCCCGGCGGGCACGTGCGCCTGCGGTTCTCCGACCCGGCCGCCTACCAGTCCGCCGCCTCCGCACTGCGCGAGGCAACCCGCGACGACGAGGCACTGTCGCTGCAGATCCCCAGCGGCGGCAGCCAGCGCGAACTGCGCTCCATCCTCGACTGGCTGGACTCCGCCGGCATCGAGGCCGACGAACTCACCGTGCACACCCCCGACCTCGACGACGTCTTCTTCGCCCTCACCGGCTCCACCGTGCCCGGCCAGACCGGCCAGACCAACGACGCCAAGGAGGCCGTCCGATGAGCTCCCTCTCCCTCGCCCTGCGCGACTCGAACACGATGCTCCGCCGCAACCTCCTGCACGCGCGGCGCTACCCGTCCCTCACCCTGAACCTGCTCATGACCCCGGTCATGCTCCTGCTGCTCTTCGTCTACATCTTCGGCGACGCGATGGCCGGCGGAATCGGCGGCGGCGACCGCTCCGACTACATCGCCTTCGTCGTCCCCGGCGTCCTGCTGATGACCATCGGCTCCACCGTCATCGGCGCCGCGGTGTCCGTCTCCACCGACATGTCCGAGGGCATCATCGCCCGCTTCCGCACCATGGCCATCCACCGCAGCTCCGTACTCATCGGGCACGTGATCGGCAGCGTCCTCCAGTCGATCGCCAGCGTGGTCCTCGTCGGCGCGGTCGGCGTGGCCATCGGCTTCCGCTCCACCGACGCCACCGTCCTGGAATGGCTGGCCGCCTTCGGCCTCATCGCCCTCTACGCCCTCGCCCTCACCTGGATCGCGGTCGGCATGGGCATGGTCAGCCCCAACGCCGAGGCCGCCAGCAACAGCGCCATGCCGCTGATCCTCCTGCCCCTCATCTCGAGCGCCTTCACCCCGATCGACTCGATGCCGGGCTGGTTCCAGCCGATCGCCGAGTACCAGCCCTTCACCCCGGCCATCGAGACCCTGCGCGGCCTGCTGCTCGGCACCGAGATCGGCCACAACGGCTGGCTCGCCCTCGCCTGGAGCCTCGGCCTCGCCGTCCTCGGCTACCGCTGGTCGATGGCGTCCTTCAAGCGCGACCCGAAGTAGCCGC
>NZ_JBVJWO010000085.1:0-1764 GCF_055602345.1 Streptomyces sp. NPDC037401 | reverse complement strand
CTGACCGCGGAGAGGCAAGCGTTCCGTGAGCGGGTCCGGATGGAAGCGGTCGCCATGTTCGCCGACGGGCGGGGCAGTACGGAGATCGCAAAGGAGTTACGGGTCAGCGTCCGGTCGGTCCAGCGGTGGCGGCAGGCCTGGAAGGCGGCCGGCCCAAGCGGGGTTCGATCCCGTGGCCTGGCGTCCCGGCCCAAGCTGAGTGACGCGTTGTTCGCCGTACTCGAGGAGGAGCTGGCCAAGGGCCCGGTCGCTCAGGGCTGGCCGGACCAGCGATGGACGCTGGCCAGGATCAAGACCTTGATCGGCCGCAGATTCCACAAGTCGATGACGCTGTCGGGGATCTCGCAACTGCTGCGCAGACGTGGCTGGAGTCATCAGGTTCCGGCACGTCGTGCGATCGAGCGTGACGAGGCGGCGGTGGCCGGCTGGGTGAAGGACGTGTGGCCACACGTGGAACCACCGCGGCGGCGCTCGGGGCCTGGATCGTCTTCGAGGACGAAGCCGGTTTCTCGATGACGCCGCCGACCTCCCGCACTTGGAGCCGACGCGGCAGCACACCGGTCATCCGGGTCCGCGGCCGATCCCAGCGCCGCATCTCCATAGCCGCCCTGTGCTGCTACAAACCCGGCGAACGCTCCCGCCTGATCTACCGGCCCAAACGACACACGGATCACAAGGCCGGGGGCCGCAAGAGCTTCGCCTGGACCGAGTACCGCGACCTCCTCATCGCTGCCCACCGGCAACTCTGCGCACCCATCGTCCTCGTCTGGGACAACTTGAACGTCCACAAAGACCGCCGAATGAGGGCCTTCATTGACGCTCAGGACTGGATCACGGCCTACCACCTGCCGTCATACGCACCCGACCTCAACCCAGTGGAAGGCATCTGGTCAATCCTTCGCCGGACCACCCAGGCCAACACGGCCTTCGCCAACTCCGACCATCTCATGCGCCGGCTCCGGCACGGCCTCCGCCAGATCCAGTACCGCAGCGACATCATCGACGGATGCCTCACCGCGACCGGCCTCATTCTCACGTCCGGCTCCGACGGGCCATGCTCTGAGCCGCCGCAGCATGCGCTCCTGTGAAGCCGCGCTCAAGGAACCGGAGGTGGAACCCCGAATCGGTGGTCGAGTACGCGCTCAACCAGACCGCGGGACCGAGGACCACACGCCGAACCACTGCTCGGCGCCGAACTCCTCGAACCGCTCCGTCTCGGTGAACCCCAGTTTCTCCGCGACACGTACCGAGCGGTCGTTGGCCACCTGGGTGCAGAGCACCACCGGCTCGCTGGGAAACTCGTCGGCGAACCAGCCGAGCGCCGCGACGCATGCCTCCAGAGCGTACCCACGTCCCCACGCCTCCGGCAGGAGCATGTAGCTGAGCTCGGCCTCCCCGGCATCAGGACGGACGTGCCCCGGACGCTCCGCGTCCCGTCGGTCGAGCGTGACGATGCCGATCATCGCCCCGTCGTAATCGACCACGAACACGCCAGGGCGCCGCCCGGGCACTTCAGGCACTGCACTCTCAAGCTCAGCACGTGGTCGGGGGCCACCGAGGTACGTCCGCACCTCTGACGAGGCGAACAGGTCGATGAACGCCGCACGGTCCCGGGCCTCGGGCTCGCGAAGCACGAGCCGCTCGGTCCGCAAAGGGGCGGGCGGCCAGACAACGGGTCCAAGCTCAGCCATGACAGGCAACCTACCGACTCTCCGCCGTGGCGGGAGCATCAGGCCCCGACATCACGCTTTCAACCTCGGTAAC
>NZ_JBVJWO010000083.1:0-1858 GCF_055602345.1 Streptomyces sp. NPDC037401 | reverse complement strand
CTTCAGAACTAACACAGTGGACGCGAGCAACTGAGGACAAGCCCTCGGCCTATTAGTACCAGTCAGCTCCACCCGTTACCGGGCTTCCACATCTGGCCTATCAACCCAGTCGTCTACTGGGAGCCTTACCCTCTCAAGGAGGTGGGAATACTCATCTTGAAGCAGGCTTCCCGCTTAGATGCTTTCAGCGGTTATCCCTCCCGAACGTAGCCAACCAGCCATGCCCTTGGCAGGACAACTGGCACACCAGAGGTTCGTCCGTCCCGGTCCTCTCGTACTAGGGACAGCCCTTCTCAATATTCCTACGCGCACAGCGGATAGGGACCGAACTGTCTCACGACGTTCTAAACCCAGCTCGCGTACCGCTTTAATGGGCGAACAGCCCAACCCTTGGGACCGACTCCAGCCCCAGGATGCGACGAGCCGACATCGAGGTGCCAAACCATCCCGTCGATATGGACTCTTGGGGAAGATCAGCCTGTTATCCCCGGGGTACCTTTTATCCGTTGAGCGACGGCGCTTCCACAAGCCACCGCCGGATCACTAGTCCCGACTTTCGTCCCTGCTCGACCCGTCGGTCTCACAGTCAAGCTCCCTTGTGCACTTACACTCAACACCTGATTGCCAACCAGGCTGAGGGAACCTTTGGGCGCCTCCGTTACCCTTTGGGAGGCAACCGCCCCAGTTAAACTACCCATCAGACACTGTCCCTGATCCGGATCACGGACCGAGGTTAGACATCCAGCACGACCAGAGTGGTATTTCAACGGCGACTCCACAACCACTGGCGTGGCTGCTTCAAAGTCTCCCACCTATCCTACACAAGCCGAACCGAACACCAATATCAAACTGTAGTAAAGGTCCCGGGGTCTTTCCGTCCTGCTGCGCGAAACGAGCATCTTTACTCGTAGTGCAATTTCACCGGGCCTATGGTTGAGACAGTCGAGAAGTCGTTACGCCATTCGTGCAGGTCGGAACTTACCCGACAAGGAATTTCGCTACCTTAGGATGGTTATAGTTACCACCGCCGTTTACTGGCGCTTAAGTTCTCAGCTTCGCAACCCCGAAAGGTCACTAACCGGTCCCCTTAACGTTCCAGCACCGGGCAGGCGTCAGTCCGTATACATCGCCTTACGGCTTCGCACGGACCTGTGTTTTTAGTAAACAGTCGCTTCTCGCTGGTCTCTGCGGCCACCCCCAGCTCAAGGAGCAAGTCCTATCACCGGTGATGGCCCCCCTTCTCCCGAAGTTACGGGGGCATTTTGCCGAGTTCCTTAACCATAGTTCACCCGAACGCCTCGGTATTCTCTACCTGACCACCTGAGTCGGTTTAGGGTACGGGCCGCCATGAAACTCGCTAGAGGCTTTTCTCGACAGCATAGGATCATCCACTTCACCACAATCGGCTCGGCATCAGGTCTCAGCCTTATATGAGGGACGGATTTGCCTACCCCTCGGCCTACACCCTTACCCCGGGACAACCACCGCCCGGGCTGGACTACCTTCCTGCGTCACCCCATCGCTTACCTACTACCACCTTGGATCAGCGGCTCCACCACTTTCCTTTCCCCGAAGGGTCCGGAACGGCTTCACGGCCTTAGCATTAATGGATTCGATATTGGGCGTTTCAAAGCGGGTACCGGAATATCAACCGGTTGTCCATCGACTACGCCTGTCGGCCTCGCCTTAGGTCCCGACTTACCCTGGGCAGATCAGCTTGACCCAGGAACCCTTAGTCAATCGGCGCACACGTTTCTCACGTGTGTATCGCTACTCATGCCTGCATTCTCACTCGTGAACCGTCCACAACTCGCTTCCGCGGCTGCTTCACCCGGCACACGACGCTCCCCTACCCATC
>NZ_JBVJWO010000082.1:0-2125 GCF_055602345.1 Streptomyces sp. NPDC037401 | reverse complement strand
TGCAACGGTGTTTGCCGTGACGGTTGGGCAGGTCAGGCAAGACCACGCTCACCCGACTGCTGCTGCGGATGACGGACATCGACGTGGGCCGGATCCTGATCGGAGGCCAGGACATCAGCAGGCTGCGCCAGAGCGACCTGCGCGGCCTGATGGCCTACGGGCCGCAGGACCCGGCGATGTTCCACCCCACCCTGCGGGAGAACATCGCGTTCGCCAGCCGGAAGCCACCGAGGCCGAGATCCGCCGCACGGCCCAGGCGGCGCATGTCACGGAGTTCGCGGACGCCCTGCCCTGCGGCCTCGACACCATGGTCGGTGACCGCGGCGTCGAGCTCTCCGGGGAGAGGCATCGTCATCGTGTCGTGCTCGCCAGGGTGATCCTGCGGGACGCCCCGATCCTGTTGCTGGACGAGGCGACCAGTGCCCTGGACTCCGAGAGCGAGATCCTCGTCCAGGAGGCGTTGCGGCGTCTGATGGAGGGGCGGACGGCACTGGTGGTGGCACATCGCCTCAGCCCGGTGGCCCACATGGACCGGCTCGTCGTCCTCGATCGCGGGCGGATCGTCGAGCAGAGCATCCCACCAGGAGTTGCGCGCCTCCGATGGCGCCTACGCGAAGCTGGCAGCACCAGTCGGGCG
Organism: Streptomyces sp. NPDC037401; assembly: GCF_055602345.1. NCBI lineage: Bacteria > Bacillati > Actinomycetota > Actinomycetes > Kitasatosporales > Streptomycetaceae > Streptomyces > Streptomyces sp. NPDC037401. The sequence continues at coordinate 1,488 of NZ_JBVJWO010000082.1, read as the reverse complement.
GCTTCCTCAACGACGACCCGGACCTGCACGGTCCGACGCGTACGGACCAGGAGCCCGTGGGCGATGCCTCCTGGCACCCCTGCACCTTGCCCGTTGTGCCGCGGGCCGAGGCCGGATGCAGCGGACCTCGCTCCTCCCTCCGTGTGCGCTTTCGTTGTGGTGCGGGACAGGCAAGGAGATCCCGTCCGAATGGGGATCGGACGGGATCTCAGGCGCCGTGTGGTGCCGGGCTGGCGGGATTCAGCGCACGCGGCTCGCGGCATGGGCGTTGTCGTCCTTGGTCTGGGCCCGGGTACCGGGGGTTACACAGACCAGGTCGTTGGGAGTGGCCTCGCGCCACACATAGCCCGACTTGCACGTCGGGTCCGTGGCACTTACCCGGCGGTTGGCGGCCTGGGCGTTGTCCTCCCGGGCCTGGGCACGAGTGCCGGGAGTGACACAGACACGGTCCCCGGAGCCCGTGGCCTCGCGCCACACGTACCCCGACTTGCATTCCTGTGAGGGCTGTGCCGGGACGGCGTCCGCGGCGGTGGGGACCAGAATGCTTCCCGCCGCTGCGGCGAGAACCGCTGAGGTAGCAGTGAGCATGCGGTGACGCTTGAGAATTCTCACCATGTTTCCGCACTCCCTGTCGTAGAACTGCGAGTTTTCCGCTGCAGGCACGCGAATTGCGCCATCGGGATGGACATGAGGCCTGGACAAACAGCCCTGGCCCTGGCCTCGCCGTGATGCGGCAATGGGTGCGTGGGGGAGGCATGGGAATCTCTTTTCTCCCTGTCCGATCCGTTCTTCAGAGTGGCACTTGACCCTTTTGGGCGCATCCTGAGTGATGTGAGCGGTGCGGTGACGCCGATACGCCCCCCTCGGCAGCGCAGGGCTTTCTCCCGCCGCACGTGCGACGGCTCCGGCTTCAACTGGGCGTCCACCGAATCCGGCCTGGGACCGTGAGATGCGGGCCGGGCCCGCGGTGACGCAGGTGTAGACGCAAGCCCCAGAAGAACCGTGGGTGCGAGGCGCAGTAGCCCTAACCGGCCCAGCCCGCAAGCTCCGAGCGTGTGGCCGTCGGGCGTGAGCGGGCACACTCCACAGGGGTGGAGTCCACGATCCACACGTCGTCGCGCCACAGGTCGGTGTCCCGGGCCAGGTTACGGATGAACCGGCTGATCAGCGTGTTCGCGGACCGCAGGCGCTTGTTGTAGCCGGACTGCTCGGGCAGGTAGAGGAACTCGGTGGACAGGTGTCGGCGGGCGAACCGCAGCCAGCGGGCCTCGGAGGCGAAGCCGAGGACGGCCTGCATGAGCGCGAGCGTCAACAGCTCGGCATCCGTCAGCCTCGGCGGCCGGCCTCGCCACCGCGTTCCTGCCAGAGAGTCATCAATCCTCACGTACAGTGCTGCCGCGAGGGTTTCGAGATCTGTCGTCGCAAACGGATCAACGAGACCCTCGCTTCATGCGCCCAAAGACTTCGGACTTACTCGTCTAAGACGCC
>NZ_JBVJWO010000081.1:0-2157 GCF_055602345.1 Streptomyces sp. NPDC037401 | reverse complement strand
GAACAGGCCCGCGAGGGAGGCCTCGCCGATCTCGACCGCGGTGTCGTTCCACTCCTCCAGCACCAGACGCCGCTCCGCGGCATCCAGCAACTCCATTCGGCTCAGCGTCAGTCCGGGATCGGCCACGGCCTGCTCGAGCGTCCGCCGCAGCATCGCCGCGATCCGCTCCACGCTCGCCCCGTCGAACAGGTCCGCGTCGTAGACCACCGCGCCCGTGAGCCCCTCCCGCTCGTCGCCGGCGAGCAGGAACTCCAGGTCGAACTTGGCCGAGCCGTTGGACACCGCTGCGGTCCCCAGCGTCCGTACCCCGGCGAGCGTGAGCTCGGGCGAGCCCCCGCTCTCCAGCGTCAGACACACCTGGAACAGCGGATGGCGGGACAGCGTGCGCTCCGGGTTGACCGCTTCGAGCACCAGGTCGAACGGCGTCTCCTGATGCGCGTACGCGTCCAGATCGGCGGCGCGGACCCGCGCCAGCAGCTCCCGGAACTCCGGATTGCCCGAGGTGTCGGCGCGCAGCACCAGCGTGTTCACGAAGAAGCCGACCAGCCCGCCGAGCGCCTCGTCGGAGCGGCCCGCCACCGGCGCGCCGATCGCCACGTCCGGACCCGCGCCCAGCCGGGTGAGCGTCGCGGCCAGCGCGGCGTGCAGCACCATGAACGGAGTGCACCGCTCGGCGCGGGCCAGTGCGACGACGAGCCCGTACAGCTCCGGCCCGAAGTCCACCGGGACCACGCCGCCCCGGTGTCCCGCCACGGCGGGCCGCGGCCGGTCCAGGGTCAGCCCCAGCTCCTCCGGCAGCCCGGCCAGCGCCGACCGCCAGTGCGCCAGCTCGCCCGCCAGCGGGCTCTCCGGATCGGCCGGGTCGCCGAGCGCCCGCCGCTGCCACTGCGCGAAGTCCGTGTACCGGACCGGCAGCGCCGGCCAGTGCGGCGCCCGCCCCTCACGGCGCGCGGCGTACGCGACGGCCAGGTCGTCGAAGAGCGGCCGCAGCGACTGCCCGTCCGTCGCGATGTGGTGCAGGAGGACCAGCAGCACGTACCCGTCCTCGCCGAGCTCGAAGAGCGTCACCCGCAGCGGGGTCTCGGCAGCCAGGTCGAAGGCGTGGCCCGCGGCAGCGGCCACCTCGGCCTCGGCGTGCCCGGGAGCCACCCGGCGCTGCTCGAAGACGAGCCGGTCCGGCCCGCCGGGCAGCACGCGCTGCCGCGGTTCGCCGTCCACCTGTACGAACACCGTCCGCAGCGGCTCGTGGCGGGTCACGACGTCCTCGAAGGCCGCACGCAGGGCGTCTGCGTCGAGTCCTCCCTCCAGCCGCACCGACATCGGCACGTTGTACGCCGTACCGCCCTGGTCCAGGTCCGAGATCAGCCACAGGCGCTGCTGGGCGTGCGAGAGCGGGGGCAGCTCGCAGGTGCGGGCGGCCGGGGCCAGCGGCGGGAGGGCGGGCCGGCCGTCCTGGGCGGTGAGGCGCTCGGCGAGCAGGGCCGGCGTCGGGTTCTGGAACACGTCGCGGACCGTGAGCCGGGTGGTGAGAGCAGTGCCGAGGGTGGTGGCGATGCGGCTGGTGAGGCGGGCGGCGAGGAGGGAGTGGCCGCCGAGGTCGAAGAAGTTGTCGTCGATCGTCAGCGGTACGGGCGCCGCCAGCATCTCGGTGAAGAGCCCGCACAGGATCTCCTCGAGGGGCGTGCGGGGGCTGCGGCCCTCGGTGGTGCCGAGCGTCGGCGCGGGCAGGGCCCGCTTGTCGATCTTCCCGTTCGCGGTGAGCGGCAGCCGGTCCAGCACCGTGACGAACGCGGGGACCATGTGGTCCGGCAGCTGCGTCCGCAGCCAGCTGCGGACTTCCTGCGGGCCGGGGCCGTCCGCGGCGTCGGTCGTGATGTACGCCGTGAGCTGCTGGATGTGGTGGCGGTCGGGATGGGTGGTGACCGCGGCCTGCGCGATGCGCGGGTGGCTGGTGAGGGTGGTCTCGATCTCCGTGGGCTCGATCCGGAATCCGCGGATCTTGATCTGGGTGTCGGTGCGGCCCGCGTAGTGGATGTTGCCGTCGGTGTCCCAGTACGCCTGGTCTCCGGTGCGGTAGAGGCGGGTGCCGGGGGGGCCGTAGGGGTGGGGGATGAAGTGGGTGGCGGTGGTGGTGGGTTGGTGGTGGTAGCCGTGGGC
>NZ_JBVJWO010000080.1:0-2201 GCF_055602345.1 Streptomyces sp. NPDC037401 | reverse complement strand
GAACCGACCGTCACCATCGCCGACATCGACTGGGACCGCTTCATACCGGCGTACACCGTCGCCCGCCACAGCCCGCTTATCTCCGACCTGCCGGAGTTCCGGGCGTCGGCCGGTCCGGCCGCGCCGGGAAGCGCGCTGCGCGAAGAGTCGTCTTCGCTGGCGGACCGGCTCGCGGTGCTGGCCCCGGCCAAGCGCGAGGAGCTGCTGCTTGAGCTTGTACGGACCCAGGCCGCGCTGGTGCTCGGCCACGCCGGCCCGCAGGCCGTGGGCCCGAACCGTGCCTTCAAGGACCTCGGCTTCGACTCTCTGGGCGCGGTCCAGCTGCGCAACCGGCTGAACGCGGCCACCGGCCTGCGACTGCCCACCAGCGTGATCTTCGACTATCCGACCGCGGGCGACCTGTCACACCATCTGCTCGGCGAGTTCCCGGGTCTCCGGAACGACGGCGAGCAGACCGGCACGGTGGCCGACCACCTCGCGTCCTCGCCCGCCTCCGCGGCCGTCACCGTCACCGACGCCGACCCGATCGCGATCGTGGCCATGAGCTGCCGCTTCCCGGGCGGGATCCGGACGCCTGATGAGCTGTGGGAGCTGCTGGCGTCCGGCGGTGACGCGGTCTCGCCGTTCCCCGCCGACCGCGGCTGGGACCTGGAGGCGCTGTACGACGCGGACCCCGACCGCTCGGGTACGTCGTACGTCCGCGAGGGCGCCTTCCTCCAGGACGTGAGCCAGTTCGACGCGTCGTTCTTCGGCATCAATCCGCGTGAGGCCCTGGCCATGGACCCGCAGCAGCGCCTGCTGCTGGAGACCTCCTGGGAGGCCTTCGAACGCGCGGGCATCAACCCCCAGTCGCTGCGCGGCAGCCAGTCCGGTGTCTTCGTCGGCAGCAACGGGCAGGACTACGCCACTTTGCTCCGACAGGTGCCGGAGACCGTCGAGGGCTATCTCGGCACGGGCATCGCGGGCAGTGTGGCGTCGGGCCGGGTGGCGTACACGCTGGGACTGGAGGGCCCGGCAGTCACGGTCGACACGGCCTGCTCCTCCTCGCTGGTCGCCCTGCACATGGCCGTACAGTCGCTACGCAGCGGCGAGTGCTCGCTGGCCCTCGCCGGCGGTGTCACGGTCATGTCGACTCCGGAGATCTTCGTGGAGTTCAGTCGGCAGCGGGGGCTCGCTCCCGATGCCCGGGTCAAGGCGTTCGCGGAAGCCGCGGACGGCACCGGCTGGGGCGAAGGCGTCGGCATGCTGCTCCTCGAGCGGCTCTCCGACGCCGAACGGCACGGCCACCCCGTCCTCGGCATCGTGCGTGGTACGGCCGTCAACCAGGACGGCGCCAGCAACGGACTCACCGCCCCCAACGGCCCCTCCCAGCAGCGGGTCATCCGCCAGGCCCTCGCCAACGCCGGCTTGTCGGCGGACCAGGTGGACGCCGTGGAGGCGCACGGCACCGGCACCACCCTCGGCGACCCCATCGAGGCCCAGGCGCTGATCGCCACCTACGGCCAGGACCGGCCCGAGGACCGGCCGCTGTGGCTCGGCTCGGTGAAGTCCAACATCGGCCACACCCAAGCCGCCGCCGGCGTCGCCGGAATCATCAAAATGGTCATGGCCATGCACCACGGCGTACTGCCCAGGACCCTCCACGTCGACCAGCCCACCAGCCACGTCGACTGGGAAGCCGGAGCCGTCACCCTCCTCACCCAGGAACAACCCTGGCCCCACACCAACCACCCCCGCCGCGCAGGCATCTCCTCCTTCGGCGTCAGCGGAACCAACGCCCACACCATCCTCGAACAACCCCCCACAGCACCCGCTCACACAACCACCACCCCTGCGGAAGTCGTGCCCTGGGTCATATCCGCCAAGACCCCGGAAGCCCTACGGGCGCAGGCACGACAGCTTGCGGCGTACACGGAGAAGCAGCCCGCACTGGACATTGCCGGGGTTGCGCACACGCTGGCCACGACGCGGGCCGCGTTCGAGCACCGCGCAGTCGTTCTGGGCGGTGCGCAGGAGGAACTCGTGTCTGCGCTGGGCGCTTTCGCCCAGGGTGAGCCTTCGGCTCAGGTCGTCCAGGGCGTGTCCCAGGAGACGGGACACATCGTTTTCGTCTTCCCCGGGCAGGGCACCCAATGGGCCGGCATGGGCGCCGACCTCCTCGACACCTCACCCCCCTTCGCCGCATCCATCGAACAGTGCGA
>NZ_JBVJWO010000079.1:0-2609 GCF_055602345.1 Streptomyces sp. NPDC037401 | reverse complement strand
GCGAACATCACCTCGCGCAGGGGGTGTTCCAGTAGCCGGTCGAAGTGTGTGCACACCTCGTCCAGCGCTTCGGCGAAGACCGGGAACGACGCGTACAGCTCCCGTCCCATCCCCGCCCGCTGACTCCCCTGACCGGAGAACAAGAACGCCAGGCGGCCCTGCGTACCGTCCGCAGACCCGGCGACGACCCGGCCATCGGCCTCGCCCCGTGCGATCGCATGCAACGCGTCGAGGAAGTCGGACGGATCCTCCGCGACCACGGCGACCCGGTCGTCCAGCGCGGCACGCGAGGTGCCGAGCGAGAACGCCACGTCCGCCGCGGACAGTTCGGGCCGGGCCGCCACGAACGAACGCAGCCGCTCCGCCTGGGCGCGCACGGCATCCTCGCCGTGCCCGGAGACGACCCACGGCACCGGCCCGTACACGGATCCGTTCGCGTCGGGAGTGCCGGCGACGGCCGTGCCACGCTCGGCATCCTCCACCGCGGCCTGCTCGATGATCGCGTGCGCGTTGGTGCCGCTCACACCGAAGGACGACACACCGGCCCGCCGGGCCCGCCCGGTCTCCGGCCACTCTGCTGCCTCTCGCAGCAGCGACACCGCGCCGGCCGACCAGTCCACGTGCGGAGTCGGATCGTCCACGTGCAGCGTCTTCGGCAGCACGCCGTGATGCATCGCCATCACCATCTTGATGACTCCGCCGACACCCGCTGCCGCCTGCGTGTGTCCGATGTTCGACTTCAAGGAGCCCAGTAGCAGCGGCTGTTCGGCGGGCCGGTCCTGGCCGTACGTGGCGATCAGTGCCTGCGCCTCGATCGGGTCACCCAGCTTCGTACCGGTGCCGTGCGCCTCTACGGCGTCGACCTCCGAGGCGGATAGACCGGCCTTGGCGAGCGCCTGCCGGATCACCCGTTCCTGGGAAGGGCCGTTGGGGGCGGTGAGCCCGTTGCTGGCGCCGTCCTGGTTGACGGCCGTACCGCGCACGATGCCCAGGACCGGATGCCCGTTGCGCCGGGCGTCCGACAGCCGCTCGAGGAGCAGGACACCGGCGCCCTCGCCCCAGCTGGTCCCGTCCGCGGCCGCCGCGAAGGACTTGCTGCGGCCGTCGGGAGCGAGCCCCCGCTGCCGGCTGAACTCCACGAAAGTTCCCGGGGAGGCCATGACGGTCACTCCGCCCGCGAGTGCGAGGGGGCACTCGCCGCTGCGCAGCGCCTGTACGGCCATGTGCAGGGCGACCAGCGAGGAGGAGCAGGCCGTGTCGATGGTGACTGCCGGGCCCTCCAGGCCCAGGGTGTACGCGACCCGGCCGGAGATCACGCTCGCCGCGGTGCCGGTGAGCAGGTACCCCTCGAACTCCTCGGGGGCCTCACTCATGCGCGGCCCGTACTCGTCCTGGGACGCCACACCGACGTACACGCCCGCCTGGCTGCCGGCCACCGACCGCGGATCCATCCCCGCCCGCTCGAACACCTCCCAGGAGGTCTCCAGCAGCAGCCGCTGCTGCGGGTCCATGGCCTGAGCCTCCCGGGGTGAGATCCCGAAGAACCCGGCGTCGAACTCGGCAGCCTCGTAAAGGAATCCGCCTTCGCGGACGTACGACGTACCCGCGCGCTCCGCATCGGGGTCGTAGAGCGCGTCGGTGTCCCAGCCGCGGTCCGTGGGGAAGACGGAGACCGCGTCCCCGCCGTCGGTGAGCAGCTGCCACAGGTCCTCGGGCGAGCGCACCCCGCCCGGGTAGCGGCAGGCCATGGACACGATGGCGATCGGGTCGTCGTGGTCCGCGGCACCGGCCTGGGCCGGGAGCAGGGCGGAGGTCTCCGCCCGGGTGTCACCGGACCCGGCTGCTGCCTGGACGCGCAGGAAGCGGGCCAGTGCCAGCGGCGTCGGGTGGTTGAAGACAAGGGTGGGAGGCAGCTTCAGGCCGGTGACGGCGACGAGCCGGTTGCGCAGTTCGACGGAGGTCAGCGAGTCGAAGCCGATGTCCTTGAAGGACTGCGAGGCGTTCACCGCATCCGCGGACGCGTGCCCGAGCACGGCCGCGGCCTGGGCCCGTACCAGGTTCAGCAGCAGCCGCTCGCCCTCCGCGTCGGAGAGGTCCGACAGCTGCTGTGCCAGCCTCGAGCTGTCCTCGTCGCCCGGACGGTCTTCGGCGGCACCCGCCTGCAGATTGCGTACGTCCGGCAGGTCGGAGATAAGCGGGCTGTGGCGGGCGACGGTGTACGCCGGTATGAAGCGGTCCCAGTCGATGTCGGCGATGGTGACGGTCGGTTCGCCGCGGCCGACGGCCTGGCTCAGTGCGGTGAGCGCCAGGTCCGGCGCCATGGCCGGGAACCCGCGCCGGCGCAGCTGCTCGGCCACCTCGCCGGCCGCCATGCCGTCCGCGTCCCACGGGCCCCAGGCGATGGAGGTCGCGGGCAGCCCGAGTGCGTGGCGCTGCTGGGCGAGCGCGTCCAGCTGGGCATTGGCCGCACCGAAGCTCCCCTGCCCGGCCCGGCCGAGCGTACCGACCACCGACGAGAAGAGGACGAAGGCGTCGAGGTCGAGGTGGCGGGTGTGCTGGTCGAGGAGTGCGGCTGCGGTGGCCTTGGGTCGCAGGACCGTCTCGAGGCG
>NZ_JBVJWO010000078.1:0-2652 GCF_055602345.1 Streptomyces sp. NPDC037401 | reverse complement strand
ACCAGCAGGCCGCGGGTGCGCAGGACCCGGCGTTCGAGGGGGCTGAAGACGAGGAGGTCGATGGCGATGCCGACGATGAGGATGAGGAGGATGGCGAGGAAGACGCCGGGGAGGTCGATGTTGTTGCGGCCGTTTTCGAGGAGCTGGCCGAGGCCGAGGCCGAGTTCGGGGGAGGAGGCGATGATCTCGGCGGCCATCAGGGAGCGCCAGGAGAAGGCCCAGCCCTGCTTGAGCCCGGCGAGGTAGCCGGGGAGCGCGGCGGGCATGACGACGTGCCGGGTGCCCTTGAGGCCGGTGGCTCCCAGGGTGCGGCCGGCGCGCAGGAACAGTGGGGGGACCTGGTCGACGCCGGAGACGAGGCCGTTGGCGATGGAGGGGACGGCGCCGAGGAGGATGACGGTGTACATCATGGCGTCGTTGAGGCCGAACCACAGGACGGCGGGCGGGACCCAGGCGACGGAGGGCAGGGACTGGAGGCCGGAGAGGATGGGGCCGATGGCGGCGCGGACGAATTTTATGCGGGAGACGAGGAGTCCGAGGGGGGTGCCGATGGCGAGGGCGAGGAGGAAGCCGAACATGCCCCGGGAGACGGAGGTCCAGATGACTTCCAGGAGGGTGCCCTGCAGCCACAGGTCGGTCAGTCCGTCCCATACGGCGGAGGGGGCGGGGAGTTTGGTCTCGTCGGTGATTTTCGCGGAGACCAGGACCTGCCATACGGCCAGGACCAGGGCCACCGCCGTGAGGGGTGGGAGGACTTTCCTGGTCAGGACTTCGCGCAGGGGTGTGCGGCGGACTTCGACGGCGTCGAGGGCGTCGAGTCCGGCTTCCAGGCCGGCGAGGTCGTCCTGCCTGGGGGTGGTGTCAGTGCTGGCCATGGCGGCGGATCTCCCCACGCAGGTGTTCAGTGATCTCAAGGGACAGTTCCGCGACGTCCGCGTCCTCGATGCGGCGGGGCTGGGGGATGTCCACGGTCCATTGCCTGGCGACCCGGCCGGGCCGTGAGGAGAGCAGGACCACGCGCTGGGCCAGGCGTACGGCCTCGCGGACGTTGTGGGTGACGAAGAGGACCGAGAGGCTGGTCTCTTCCCAGATGCGGGTGAGCTCGCCGTGCAGCACGTCGCGGGTGATGGCGTCGAGTGCGGCGAACGGCTCGTCCATCAGGAGGAGTTCACTGTCCTGGGCCAGCGCCCGGGCCAGCGCCACGCGCTGGCGCATACCGCCCGACAGCTCGTGGACCCGCTTGCCGTACGCACCGCCGAGACGGACCAGCTCCAGGAGCCGCTCCGCTTCCGGCCTGCGCTCGTTCTTCGGCACACCGCGCAGCCGCAGGGCGAGTTCGATGTTCTTGCCCGCGGTCAGCCACGGGAACAGGGCGTGTTCCTGGAACATCAGGGCGGGCCGGCCGCCGGGGGTGTCGATCCGCCCCGACGTCGGCCGGTCCAGCCCGGCCACCAGGTTGAGCAGGGTGGACTTCCCGCACCCCGAGGCCCCCAGGATGGTGACGAACTCACCCGGAGCGACATCGAGACTGATGTCGTCCAGGACGAGCTGCGCTCCGGCCGGGCCGTTGAAGGACTTCGAGACGTGCTCGATCCGGGCGGCGTGTGACACCGTGGTGGTGCCCTCGGCAGCCTTGGCAAGCGTGGTGGCCATGGTCGTCACCTCCTGGGAACGGACTGGGGATGGGGGCTACTTGACGCCGAGGCCGGCGTCGGAGACCTCGGGCTTGCCGGCGGCCTTGAGGACCTTGTTCAGGAGCGTCAGGTCGTAGATCCCGGCGAGGTCGGGCTGCTTGATGAGCCCGGCCTTCACCGCCCACTGGGACTGCGTCTTCAGCGTCGCCGCCAGCGGGTCGTCCGTGATCTGGATGCTCGGCCACGCCGGGTCGATGACCTTCGCCGCGAGTTCCTTGCCGGTCTCGGCCTTCAGTGCCGCGTTCGCCGACGCCTTCGCCTTGTCCTTGTTCGCGTTGATCCACTCGTTGGTCCTGACCGTGCCGCGCAGCACGGCCTCGACCACGTCCGGGTGGTCCTTGAGGAACGTCTGCGACACGATGATGTTCGTGATCACGAACTTCTTGCCGGGCCACAGCGCCGTCTCGTCGAGGAGGACCTTCGCGCCCTGGGAGACGAGCTTGGACGCGGTCGGCTCCGGCACCCACGCACCGTCGATCGAACCGGACTTGTAGGCGTCGGGGGTGACCTTGTTGTCGGTGCGGACGACGGACACGTCGCCCTTGCCGCTCTCCGGGTCGACCGTCCAGCCCTTCTCCGTGATCCAGTTGAGGAACGCGACGTCCTGCGTGTTCCCCTTCTGCGGAGTGGCGATCTTCTTGCCCTTGATGTCGTCCAGCGACTTGATCTTGTCCGGGTTGACGACCAGCTTCACACCACCGGAGGCGGAACCGGAGATGATCCGCAGGTTCTTGCCCCTGGACTTCACATACGCGTTGATCGACGGCGAAGGACCGATGAAACCGATGTCGAGAGAACCGCCGTTGAGGGCCTCGATCTCCGAGGGCCCGGCGTTGAAGGTCTGCGGCGCGATCGTCGTGCCGCCCAGCTCCTTCTGGATCAGCCCCTCCTGGATACCGACCAGCGCAGTCGCGTGGGTCAGGTTCGGGAAGTAGCCGATCCGGACCTTGTCGGCCGA
>NZ_JBVJWO010000077.1:0-3900 GCF_055602345.1 Streptomyces sp. NPDC037401 | reverse complement strand
ATCAACTGGCCCACCCCCACAACCCACCACCACACCCCCAACCTCCCCACCTACCCCTTCCAACACCAGCACTACTGGCTCAACGTCCCCGACACGGCTCCGGCGCACTCCTCCGCCCCCGCCACGGACGTCGTCGACACCCGCTTCTGGGCAGCAGTCGAGAGCGAGGACTGGGAATCGCTCGCCGGCACGCTCGAGCTGGCGGACGACGCGCCGCTCAGCACGGTGCTCCCGGCGCTCGCGTCCTGGCGCCAGGAGCGCAAGCGCGAAGCCACCGTCGACAACTGGCGCTACGGCATCAGCTGGAAGCCGGTGGCCGACGGGGGTGCCGCGACCGGGCTCACGGGAACCTGGCTCGTGGTCTTCCCGGACGGGCACGCCACCGACGACCTCGTCCGCGCCGCAGCCGAAGGGATGGCGGGGCACGGCGCGCGGGTCGTACCGCTGGAGCTGGACACCGCCGAAGCCGCACGCGGCGCGTACGTCGACCGGATCGGCGAGGTGCTGTCCGCACAGGACTCCCCCCTCGTCGGCGTCCTCTCGCTGCTGGCCCTCGACGAGCGCCCCTACCCGGCACATCCCGCGATGACCGCGGGCGTCGCCGGCACTCTGGCCCTCGTCCAGGCCCTGGGCGACGCACGGCTCGAGGTCCCCCTGTGGTTCGGGACGTGCGGGGCGGTGGCGACAGGCGCCTCGGACGCCCTGTCCAGCCCCGCGCAGGCACAGGTCTGGGGCCTGGGCCGGGTGGCCGGGCTGGAGCAGCCCGAGCGCTGGGGCGGCCTCGTCGACCTGCCGCAGCAGCTCGACGACCGGGCCCGGGCGCGTCTGTGCGCAGTGCTGGCGGGGCTGGCCGGAGAGGACCAGGTCGCGATCCGCACGTCGGGCGTCTTCGCCCGACGCCTCGTGCGGTCGCCGCTCGGCAGCCGGGCAGCGGACGAGGCGCCGGTCTGGCGGACGAGCGGTACGGCGCTGGTCACCGGCGGTACCGGAGCACTCGGTCCGCACATCGCACGATGGCTCGGCTCGAACGGGGCCGAGCACGTGGTGCTGACCAGCCGGCGCGGCCCGTCCGCGCCCGGCATGGCCGAGCTCGAGGGAGAGCTCGCCCTCACGGGTGTCCGGCTCACGGTGGCCGCGTGCGACGCAGCCGACCGCGAGGCTCTCGCCGGCGTGCTGGAGCAGCTGAAGGCCGACGGCGAGAGCGTGCGTACGGTGGTCCACGCCGCCGCGTTCATCGAGCTCGCGTCGCTGGCCGAGGCGGGGCTCGGGGAGTTCGCGGACGTACTGGCCGCCAAGGTCGCGGGCGCCGCCCACCTGGACGAGCTGCTGGGCTCCGAGGAGCTCGACGCGTTCGTGCTCTTCTCGTCCATCGCCGGTGTTTGGGGCAGCGGCGACCACGGTGCGTACGCCGCTGCCAACGCCTACCTGGACGCGCTGGCCGAGCAGCGTCGGGCCCGCGGCCTGAAGGCGAGCTCGATCGCCTGGGGCGTCTGGAACGTCTGGGACCCGGAGCGGCTGCCGGACGGCGTCAAGCCGGAGCAGTTGCAGGCGCGGGGCCTGCCGTTCCTCGACCCGGACACGGCGTTTTCGGCGATGCGGCAGATACTCGCGCACGACGAGACCTTCGTGGCCGTGGCCGACGTGGACTGGGAGCGCTTCGTTCCCGTCTTCACGTCGACGGGTCCGCGTCCGCTGCTCGGTGGCGTACCCGAGGCCCGGCGCGAGATCGAGGCGGCCGCCGCGCCCGCCGACGGCGTGCCGGGGGCGGAACCGCGGAGCGCCCCGTCGTCCCCGCTGCGCGAGCGGCTGGAGGGTCTCGCGGCGGACGAGCGTGACCGGGTGCTCCTCGATCTGGTCCGCGCCCAGGCGGCCTCGGTCCTCGGTCATGCCTCGGCGGAGGCGGTCGAACCGGTACGGGCGTTCCGTGACCTCGGGTTCGACTCGCTGACCGCGGTCGAGCTGCGCAACCGGCTGGCCACGGTCACCGGTCTGCGGCTGCCGGCCACGCTGGTCTTCGACTACCCCTCCCCCTCCGTACTCGCCGGATACCTGCGGGACGAGTTCTTCGGCGCATCCACCGGCACCGCCGCGGCCGGGGCGACCGCAGTACCGGCGGTGCCGCCTGCCGCCGACGACGATCCCGTCGTCATCATCGGCATGGGCTGCCGCTTCCCCGGCGGCGTGCGCTCCCCCGAGCAGCTGTGGGAGCTGCTGCTGCGCGGCGACGACGTGATCTCCGGGCTGCCCACCGACCGCGGCTGGGACCTCGACGGGCTCTACGACCCGGATCCGGAGCAGCGCGGGAAGTCGTACACGCGGCACGGTGGATTCCTTTACGACGCCGCCGACTTCGACCCGGCGTTCTTCGGGATCTCACCGCGTGAGGCCCTCGCGATGGACCCCCAGCAGCGCCTGCTGCTGGAGACCTCCTGGGAGGCCTTCGAACGCGCCGGCATCAACCCCCAGTCGCTGCGCGGCAGCCGTACGTCGGTGTTCGCCGGCGTCAGCTACCACGACTACGGATCGCGGCTCCGGGAGACTCCGGAGGAGGTCGAGGGGTACCTGGGTACGGGCAACACCGCGAGCATCGCCTCGGGGCGCGTCTCGTACGTCCTCGGTCTGGAGGGCGCGGCCGTCACCCTGGACACCGGCTGCTCGTCGTCGCTGGTCGCCCTCCACCTCGCGGCCCAGTCGCTGCGTCAGGGCGAGTCCACGCTCGCGCTGGCCGGCGGTGTGTCCGTGATGGCGGTGCCCACGTCCTTCACCGAGTTCAGCCGTCAGCGGGGCCTGTCGGTGGACGGCCGGTGCCGGGCGTTCTCCGCGGACGCCGACGGCATGGGCATGTCCGAGGGCGTCGGCATGCTGCTGCTGGAGCGGCTGTCGGACGCGCGCCGGAACGGCCACCGCGTACTGGCCGTGGTCCGCGGTACGGCAATGAACCAGGACGGGGCCAGCAACGGGCTCACCGCTCCCAACGGCCCCTCGCAGCAGCGGGTCATCCGCCAGGCCCTCGCCAACGCCGGCTTGTCGGCGGACCAGGTGGATGCGGTGGAGGCGCACGGCACCGGCACGAAACTGGGCGACCCGATCGAGGCACAGGCGCTGATCGCCACGTACGGCCAGGACCGGCCCGAGGACCGGCCGCTGTGGCTCGGCTCGGTGAAGTCCAACATCGGCCACACCCAGGCCGCTTCCGGTGTCGCGGGCCTCATCAAGATGGTCATGGCCCTCCAGCACGGGATCCTGCCGCAGACGCTGCACGTCAACGAACCGACTCCGTGGGTGGACTGGTCGGCCGGAGCCGTGGCCCTGCTGACGGAGGAGACGGCCTGGCCCGTCACGGGGCAGCCGCGGCGGGCGGGCGTCTCCTCGTTCGGCATCAGCGGTACGAACACACATGCGGTGCTGGAGCAAGCGCCGGAAGAAGCAGCCGGGCCGGAACCGGACGCATCGCGGGTGGACGGGGTCGTGCCGTGGCTGGTGTCCGCCAGGACTCCGGAAGCCCTGCGGGCGCAGGCACGACAGCTGCGGGCCTACGTCGACCGCACCCAGACCGTGGACACCGCTGCGGTCGCCGGCACCCTGATCAACGGACGAGCCCAGTTCGAACACCGCGCCGTCCTCCTCACCGAAACCACCAACACCGACACCCTCACCACAGCCCTCGACGCCCTCGCCACCGGCCAACCCCACACCCACCTCGTCCAAGGCCACACCAAACCAGCCGGCAAAACCGTCTTCGTCTTCCCCGGACAGGGCACCCAATGGGCCGGCATGGGCGCCGACCTCCTCGACACCGAACCTGCCTTCGCCGCATCCATCGAACAGTGCGAACAGGCCCTCGCCCCTTACGTGGACTGGTCGCTCACCGAAATCCTGCGCTCACGAGCCGAACTCGAC
>NZ_JBVJWO010000076.1:0-4197 GCF_055602345.1 Streptomyces sp. NPDC037401 | reverse complement strand
GCGCGCTGCGGGTATCCCCCCCCCCCCCCCCCCTCGACCCCCCCCCCCCCCCCCCCCCTCCCCCCCCCCCCCTCCCCCCCTCCCCCCCCCCCCCCCCCCCCCCCCCCCCCCCCCCCCCCCCCCCCCCCCCCCCCCCCCGGGACCGGCAAGCCCGAACAGTCCGAGACGGAAAGGCAGTTGCTGATGACCACCACCGCCTTTGCCGATCCGCCCGAAGTGGTTCCGGCCCCGTCACCGGTCCCGCCGTCGCCGACTCCGCCGCCGATCCCCATCGAACTGGAGACCGTCCTGAAGCGGATGCGGTTTCCGTACTTGCGCCGGGCGGCCCCCGAGGTCCTCGCAACAGCACGCTCGCAACGCTGGGACCCGGCCGAAGTGGTCCGGATCCTACTGGAGGAAGAGATCAAGGGCCGGGACGAGGCGACCCGCCGCAACCACCGCCAGCAGGCCCAGCTCCCGTCCGGGAAGACGTTCGACTCCTGGCGCGAGGCCGACTCCTCCATCCCGGCCCCGACCCAGCAGGCCCTGATGACCCTGGAATGGATCGGCCGCGCGGAGAATCTGGCTGTCGCCGGGCCCTCGGGCACGGGGAAAAGCCACCTCGCCGAGGCCCTGGCGAACAAGGCGATCGACGAGGGGATGAAGGTCTCCTGGTTCACCCTCGAATCGCTCACCGCCCACCTGGGGCGGGCGACCGTCGACAACACCGTCTCCAAGGCCGTCGCGAAGATCACCCGGTGCGAGCTCATCATCATCGACGACATCGGCACGCTGCCCTCCGGGCAGGCCGCCGCCGAAGCGTTCTACCGCGTCATCGACGCCGCCTACGAACGCCGGTCCGTGATCGTCACCTCGAACCTGCACCCCTCAGGATTCGACTCGATCATGCCCGAGACCCTGGCCACCGCCGCCGTCGACCGGCTCCTGCACCACGCCCACATCCTCCTCACCGAAGGCTCCAGCCTCCGACTGACCCGGGCCACCACCGGCCAGGGCGTCGTCCCGCTGGCGCCGTCGTGAGGGATCGACCGTCAGCCGTCAGGAAGCTCCCTCAAGCCTGTATCTGCACCTGAAAGGCGCAGGAGGCTCCCGACTGGGCGTGTCAAGGTCCGGTCACGGCAATCGAGTTCCCGCGTTGTCTCCCGGTCCGCACCTAGCCAGCGTTGCTGAGCCACGGCACCATTTAGGTCATGTGGTTCTTCCTGGTGCCTCTCATATTGATTCTCGCGCTCGCCTCCTGGATCGACTGGAGAGCACGACGACGCAGGAGTCGCATCCGCGGCGGAACAGCCATGTGGCGGGATGTTCGGGATGCTCGCCGCGATGCGCGTGCTTGGGAGGCTGGATCTCTCGGGCACAGCGGCGAGGACACGTCATGGATGAAGAAGCGGGCACCGTGACAACCTGCTTCTCAACCTCCTGCCAGGCGTCGTCCGCCCGATACCCCCACGCCAGCTACCCGAGCGTTGAGCCGCACGGGCGGTGAATTGTCATACCGGACAGGGAGATCAACTGTCCGCCAGCAAGGACCTCAGTTGTCCGCTCACCCGGACGTCCCACTGTCCGTGGACACCGCTGTTGTCGCAGAACAGCCGACGCACCGACAACTCGATGAGTACCGGCTGGGTGCCGACCGGAACATCGGCGATCCTGCGTCCGTAGCGGCTGTGCACCCGCATCGACGATGCCCCGCACCCCGGACACGCGGCTACCGTCCCGTCCTTCGTGCTCGCCGCGATCCGCAGCACGCCGCTCTCCACCACCACGCGTTCCACCAGCACCGTCACCAGGTGCGGGAACACCAACTCCAGCAAGGTCTCACACGACCGAAGAATGACACCCAGGATGACGGAGCGTCACCGGCGCACGGCAGCACGATCCACTTCACGGAATCCGTGCCTGAACCCGTTCACCCCGCCGAAAACACCACCCGCTACGACTGTAAAACCTGCTGAACACCACCCCGGGCCGGCGCTCTGCCAGGCGCCTGCCCGGGGCGCTTCGGCACCCGCTCAGGTTCAACCCGCTCCGTCTGTCGGCGGACGTCCTCGCCTGGATCGCGGCGGTGCATGCCGGCCGACCGGCCGACGGCCGGCCGGCCGGACACCTGAGGGAGGCCGTCCCCCTTCGGTGGCGGTTTCGTGCCTGGGCCGTGTCGCCCCGGCGGTACCGGCATTGACCGGGCATGAACACCTTCGAGCGCGCGGCGGTGGCGGTGCCACCGTCTGACCCGCGCCCGGTGCGGTTATCGGGCCGCCCCCCTTACCGGGTGGCGGCCCGCACTGCTGCGCTCACGTCCCGGTCCTCTCCGCGGGAGGAGCCGCCGGGCGCCTCGGGACACCAGGGACGGCGCCCGTCCGGGCGGAACCGCGTCAGGACTCGCCGTCGGCCGGTGACTCGGGGTCGCGGGCGGCCTTCTTCAGCGCGGCATAGAGCTCGTCAGGGTCCTGCCCGGTGTCCTCCGCGAGGCCGACCACCTCGGCCTCCACCACCTCCCCGGCCTCACGCCACGCTTCCCACGCGTCCCGCCAGGTTATGTGCTGCTCGTCGGTCCAGGTCAGGGTCGACTGCCCGTATTCCTCCTGGAGGCGCCTCACGTTCGCCTCTGCTTCGTCGGCCGCTTCCTGCAGCGCGATCATGCTGTAGATCAGTTCGATTTCCATCGGATGATCTTAGGGGCGAGCCCCCTGTCCGGCGCGCGGCCGGAGCGGCCCGCGCCCTGCCGGGCCGAGGGCGCGGCCGAGGATCTCGCCGTCGCAGCGCACCCGGCGCCCGCCCTGGGCGTCCGGCGGATAGACGACTACACGAGCAGGGCTCATCCCCTCACCCTGCCGGTGCCCGGTCACTCCAGCACTCCGAGGGCGGTGTCGGGCCGGCAGTGGATGCAGGCGGGCACGCCCTCGGCCAGCATCTGCCGTATCTGCTCGGGGTCGGCGGGGCGCAGCGGTTGCCGGTGTCCCAGCAGTCCCCGGTGTGTACGCGGGCCGGAAGCCGGCCGCCTCCGATCCCGCGCTCGACCAGCCACGCGGGCGGCTCCTTCGGCGGCCGCCTCGACGCGGCGAGGGCCTCGCGCTCCTCGGCCGTGGCAAGCGCCTATTCAGCCCGGCCGAGTTCACCGCGCAGGTAGGTGACCAGCGTCCGCAGGCGAGGCAGGTCGGGCGGCAGGACGGACACGGTTCAGCTCCCGTACTGCACCTGACGTGCGGCCTTGCACGACGCGCACAGGGGCGAGGCACCGACCCTGTATCGGCATGTGGGGGCGTGGCAGCGCGCGCAGGGGCCGGTTTGGATGGGCGCCCAGGTGGCTGGCTGGGGTCTGGCGGGGGTTTCGGGGGTGGTCATTGTGACCGAGCGCGATAGGTGGCCCGGATGGACAACTCCAATGCTCAAATGCCAGGGCGTCGTCTACTGACTTCGGCGTTTCAAGGTGAGGCTTGGGTGTCGAGGGTGAGGCCGGTGCCGGCTATGAAGCCGTTGGGGGTGTCGGGTCGGTATTGAAGGCGTTTGAGGCGGTTGCGGACGAGTGCTTCGAGGCGGTCGAGGGCCATGACGGCGAGGTTGGCGGGGCTGCGTTTGACGTGTGCCCACGCCCTCGACGGGATTCAGGTCGGGTGAGTAGGCGGGCAGCAGGAAGACCGTCAGCCAATCGCGTTCGGCGACACGGTCACGCATCTTGCGGGAGACGTGGGTGTTGCGCCGCTCCCAGACCAGCACGATCGGCGCTCTGACCAGGTGATGAACGCCGTCGACGAGCGCGACGAAGTCCCGCTCGCTCATGCTGCGACGTGTTCCCTGGCCCGCGGGATGGGTCCACAGACGGTGACACAGCCGGGTCCTGGAACCCGGCCGCATCGCGATCAGCCCAGCCACCGACAGCCGTCCCGAGCGTCGTCCGCTGACCGTCACGACCGGGGTGATCCCCCGCCGGCCCCAGGTCCGTCCCCGGGGCGGCCTGCGGGTGAAGCCGGCTTCGTCCTCGCAGCGACGTAGCCCCCGCAGGCCGCCCGGGCCCTTTTACCTCCGCCCAGGTCGCCCCCGCCACACGGTGACGGCCTGCTCGTCGCGTTCGGCGACCCGCCGCGCGGGCACCTGCGGGGAGAAACCGAGCCGGTGCATCAACCGGGTGGCACCCGAGACGCTGTAGGCGATGTGGAACTTCCGGCCGGTCAGCGTGGCCACCCTCGACGCGGTCCACAC
>NZ_JBVJWO010000075.1:0-4785 GCF_055602345.1 Streptomyces sp. NPDC037401 | reverse complement strand
GTCGAGTTCGGCTCGTGAGCGCAGGACTTCGGTGAGCGACCAGTCCACGTAAGGGGCGAGGGCCTGTTCGCACTGTTCGATGGATGCGGCGAAGGGGGGTGAGGTGTCGAGGAGGTCGGCGCCCATGCCGGCCCATTGGGTGCCCTGCCCGGGGAAGACGAAGACCGTCTTGCCCACCTCGTCCCCGGCAATGCCCTGGACGACCTGAGCCGAAGGCTCGCCCTGGGCGACGGCACCGAGTGCCTTCAGGAGTTCGCGACGGCTGCCGCCCAGGACCACCGCCCGGTGTTCGAACGCGGCCCGGGTCGTGGCCAGCGCGTGCGCAACCCCGGCGACGTCCAGATCCGGCAGCCCCTCGGCGTACGCCACCAGCTGTCGGGCCTGTGCCCGCAGGGCCTCCGCGCTCCGCGCGGACACCACCCACGGCACCACACCCGCCGCGGCGCCCGGGGTACCCGTCGCGTCGTGCGGATCCGTCGACGGGGCCTGCGGCTGCTCGAATTCCTCGAACGGCGGAGCCTCTTCCAACACGGCATGGGCGTTGGTGCCGCTGATCCCGAACGAAGAGATGCCGACGCGGCGCGGCCGGTCCAGCGCCGGCCACGGCACCTCGTCCGTCAGCAGCGAGACCGCACCGGACTCCCAGTCGATCCGGGAAGACGGCTCGTCCACGTGCAGCGTGCGCGGCAGCACGTCGTTGTGCAGGGCAAGAACCATCTTGATGATCGAGGCGGCACCGGCGGCGGCCTGGGTGTGGCCGATGTTGGACTTCACCGAGCCGAGCCACAGCGGCCGGTCGGCAGGCCGGTCCTGGCCGTACGTGGCCAGCAGTGCCTGTGCCTCGATCGGGTCGCCCAGTTTCGTGCCGGTGCCGTGCGCCTCCACCACGTCCACCTGATCAGCCGTCAGGCGGGCATCGGTCAGAGCCTGGCGGATCACCCGCTCCTGCGAGGGACCGTTGGGCGCCGTGAGACCGTTGCTCGCCCCGTCCTGGTTGATCGCGCTGCCGCGGACCACGGCCAGTACGCGGTGGCCGTTCCGGCGCGCGTCCGACAGCCGCTCCACCAGCAGCAGGCCGATGCCCTCGGACAGGGCCGTACCGTCCGCGCCCGACGCGAACGCCTTCACCCGGGCGTCCGGCGAGAGCCCGCGCTGCCGGCTGAACTCGACGAAGGAGGCGGGGGAGGACATGACGGAGATGCCACCCGCCAGAGCCATCGTGCAGTCGCCCTGCCGCAGTGCGTGGCAGGCCAGATGGAGGGCGACCAGCGAGGACGAGCAGGCCGTGTCGATCGTGACTGCCGGGCCCTCCAGGCCCAGGGTGTACGCCACGCGTCCGGACACCACGCTGGGGGTGTTGCCGATGCCCAGGTGCCCTTCGACCTCGGCCGGAACCTCGGGCAGCCGGGTCGCGTAGTCCTGGTAGTTGCTGCCGACGAACACGCCCGTCTTGCTGCCGCGCAGCGACTGGGGGTTGATGCCGGCGCGTTCGAAGGCCTCCCAGGAGGTCTCCAGCAGCAGGCGCTGCTGCGGGTCCATCGCGAGGGCCTCACGCGGTGAGATCCCGAAGAACGCCGGGTCGAAGTCGGCCGCATCGTGCAGGAACCCGCCCTCGCGGACGTACGAGGTGCCGGAGCGGTCCGGGTCCGGGTCGTACAGCGCCTCCACGTCCCAGCCGCGGTTGTCGGGGAAGGCGGAGATGACGTCGCGCCCCTCGGCGACCAGCCGCCACAGGTCCTCCGGCGCGTGGACGTCGCCGGGGAAACGGCAGCTCATGCCGACGATGGCAATGGGCTCGTGGTCCTTTGCCTCTGCCTCGTTGAGCTGGCGGCGGGTCTGGCGCAGATCGTTGACGACGCGCTTCAGGTAGTCGCGGAGCTTGTCCTCGGTCAGGTTCTGCGGGCTGTCGGAAGTGCGTGTGGGCTTTGACATCGAGTCACGTCCTAGAAAAGCCAGTGGTCATGGGGGGGGAGCGGAGCGGATGCGAAGCGGGCAGGGCGGGCGACGGGGTCGTGCGCGCGGCTGGAAGGGGGGCGCGCACGACGGCCGGGAGGTCAGAACTGTCCGAGCTCCTTGTCGATGAGGTCGAACATCTCGTCGTCGCTGACGGGGTCGAACTCCTCGTCTACCGCCCGCCCTTCGGCGTCACCCCCGGCACCGGGGGCGCTGCGCCCGCCGTGGGCGTCATCCCACTTCCAGAGCAGGGCCTGCAGGCGTGCTGCGACCTTGACCCGGACGTCGTCGTCGGGGGCGGACGCGATGAACGCGGCTTCCAGCCGGTCCAGCTCCGCCAGGAGGGGCTGCCCGGCCTCCTGCACGTCGGGCACCAGTTCGTCCAGCAGCCGCTGCGCGAGCGCGGCCGGGGTCGGGTAGTCGAAGACCAGGGTCGCGGTCAGCCGCAGACCGGTGGCCGTCCGGAGCCGGTTGCGCAGTTCGACGGAGGTCAGCGAGTCGAAGCCGAGGTCCTTGAAGGCCCGGTTCGCCCGGACCTCCCCCGGCGAGGCGTGCCCGAGCACCTCGGTGACCTGCTCGCGCACCAGGTCCAGCAGCACCCGCTCCTGATCGGCCCGGGACAGCCCCGCCAGCCGGTCGGCGGGCCCGGAAGCGCCCGGCCCACCGTGGGCACTGGAAGCGGAGGCGGCCGCCGTACGCCGGACGGCCGGTACGCGCACCACGCCGCGGAACAGGGCCGGCATGACCCCGGCCGCCGCCTGGGAGCGCAGCTCCGCCAGGTCGAGGCGGGCCGGCACGGCCACGGCCTCGCCCAGAGCCGTGGCGGCATCGAAGAGGGCCAGGCCCTCGTCCGACGTCATCGGGACCGCACCGACGCGGGACATCCGCGCCAGGTCCACGTCGCTCAGCCGGCCCGCCATGCCGCTGCGCTGCTCCCACAGGCCCCAGGCCAGCGACACTGCGGGCAGGCCGCGGTCGTGGCGGTGGCGGGCCAGGGCGTCGAGGAAGGCGTTGGCCGCGGAGTAGCTCGCGAGCCCCGCACCCCCGAGGGTGCCGGAGAGCGAGGAGAAGAGCACGAACGCGGACAGGTCCAGGTGCTCGGTGAGCGCGTGCAGGTTCAGCGCACCGTCGACCTTCGGCCGCAGGACGCGGTCGATCCGTTCCGGTGTCAGCGCCTCGACCACCCCGTCGTCCAGTACGGCCGCCGTGTGCACCACGGCGGTGAGCGGACGGTCCGCCGGGACGGCGGCCAGCAGCTCGGCCAGCGAGGCCCGGTCGGTGACGTCGCACGCGGCCACCTCGACGGCCGCACCGAGCCCGGTCAGCTCGGCCACCAGCTCGGGCATGCCCTCGGCCGCGGCGCCCCGGCGACTCGTGAGCAACAGGTGGCGGGCCCCGCGCTCGGCCACCAGGTGGCGGGCGAGCAGCCGCGCCAGCCCGCCGGAGGCGCCCGTCAGGAGAACGGTTCCGTCGGGATCGAACGCCGTGCCCGGGGTGGCGGGCCGGGCGGCACGGGCCAGTCGCGGCGCGCTGATCTCGGTGCCGTGCAGCCGCAACTGCGGTTCGTCCGTTGACACGGCGGCCGCCAGCGCGTCCCAGTCGGGCTCGGCACCGCCCTGCGCGCAGTCCTCCGTCTCCGTGGTCTCCACGAGGACGAACCGGCCGGGGTTCTCGACCTGCGCCGACCTGACCAGGCCCCACACCGGAGCACCGGCGAGGTCCTGCCCGGCAAGGATCACCAGCCGGGAGTCGGTGAACCGCTCGTCGGCCAGCCACGCCTGTACGAGCTCCAGGGCCCGGCGAGCGGCAGCGCGTACCGCGTCGGGGAGGTGCGCTTCCGGCGCGGTGCCGTCAGCGGGCTTCGGGAAGCGGACGAAGACGAGCTCCGGAGCGGATGAGACAGATGAGGGAGACGAGGCAGCTGCGGTAGGTGCGCCCCCGGCCTGCAGGGCGCCGAGGTCCTCGTACACGTCCAGGTTCCGGTGACGGCTGTCACCGCCGCCCAGGAGCGCCCACCGTCCGGTCGGCGCCGCCGCCGGAGCCGGCGTGACCGGCACCCATTCCACCCGGAACAGCGAGTCGCCGCCTCCTTCCCGCGTCCCCGCGAGCTGCTCCGTACCGACCTCCCGCAGGGCCAGGGAGCCGACATCGGCCACCGGCTGACCCGTCACGTCCGCCACGGTGACGGACACGGAGTCCTCACCGGCCGGAGCGAGTCGTACGCGCAGCGCGTCAGGACCGTGAGCATGCAGGCGCACGTCGTTCCAGGCGAACGGGCGCCGGACCTGTGCCGGTCCATGCTCGGATCCGGCCGGGAGGGTGCCCAGGCCCAGCGGCTGGAGTGCCGCGTCCAGCAGCGCCGGGTGGATCCCGTACGCGGTGGCGTCCGAGGCGGTCTCCTCGGGCAGTGCGACCTCGGCGAACACCTCGTCACCGCGCCGCCAGGCGGCCCGCAGCCCCTGGAAGGCGGGACCGTACTCGACGCCGAGACCGGCCAGCCGTTCGTACGCGTCCTCGATCAGGACCGGCTCGGCGCCTGCGGGCGGCCAGGCGGTCAGGTCGAACGCGGGCCGGGTGCCGGGCTGCGAGGCGCCGGCGGGGGCGAGCGTGCCGGTCGCGTGCCGGGTCCACGGCTCGTCGTCTGCGGCGTCCTGGAGCCGCGAGTACAGGTTCAGCTCGCGCCGACCGGACTCATCAGCGGCCCCGAGGCTGATCTGAATGCGCACTCCATGGCGCTCGGGGAGGGTCAGGGGTGTTTGGAGGGTGAGTTCTTCGATGGTGGTGCAGTTGGTGTGGTGGGCGGCTTGGAGGGCGAGTTCGAGGAATGCGGTG
>NZ_JBVJWO010000074.1:0-5289 GCF_055602345.1 Streptomyces sp. NPDC037401 | reverse complement strand
TTCGCTCCGGGCGTGGGAGCCCTTCGGGCCTGGCTCCTTCCGCTTCGCTCCAGGAGCTGCCCGGCTTCGCCGGGCTGGTGCCGGCCTTCGGCCGGAGTCCTGTGCTTCGCTCCGGACTGGTTCGGGTCTCGCTTCGCTCAATCCCGAACGGCCTGCTCCGCAGGCCTGGGTGACCCCGTTTCACGGGGGCCGGGCCTTTGCTCCGCTGGGTGGGTCCGCTTCGCTCCCCCACCCAGCCTTCCGGCTTCGCCTCCAGGATCAGGGCCCGCTCCGCGGACCCGGCTAGCAGTAGTAGGGCGTGACGGTCTCGCGCGTCTGATGGGCGGCAGTAGAGATGCGCTGTGTGGGATCACGAGAGGTGCCACGCCAGGCGTCGCAGGTCAGGAAAGTTCCGGAGGCACGGGAGCGGTCGTGTCCTCACCTCAGGCCTGTCGTTTCTTTGGTTATGAAGAAGATCATCGGTGCTGCCGCGCTTGCCGCCGCCGCCATTTCTATCGCTGCCCCCGCCCATGCCGACGAGCCGAGGGGGACGGACCTGATCCAGGACATCGGGGGGTCGATGATCTCCCAAGTTCCTACGGAGGAACAGCTTTACACCAAGGTGAGGGGCGCTGTTACGGAGCACCCCGAGAACTACGGGCTTCCAGCGCAGGGAGCCGACGCCACGAACCTCGATAAGACCGTCCTCAACGTCGCCAACAAGTTCCTCGAGAACAACAACCCCATGGGAAGCCCCCAACCCAAGGGCAGCCCCACCGTCACCCTCGGCAGCGTCTCTGACCTCAAGAGCCTCGATATCGGAGACATTCAGAGGAATGTTCCTAACCTCAGTGCCCTGAACCTCGGTAGTTCGGGCGCACTGACGGGCCCTACCGGCGGGGCGGGGGCGGCTATCAGATGAACAGGTTTCTACTGGGGCCGCTGGCATGCTTCATTATGAGATCCGGATGAAAAATGGGAAGGGATTGATCCCCTAGGGCCTGTGTGAAGTCGTGATCAGTTCCTGGCTTCTGCCCTCTTCGCAGGGTGGAACCCGGTAGGACTGGGGTGGTGACGCGTAGGCAACTCACCCATGCCCAGTGGAAGTTCATCGAGCCGTACCTGCCGATTGGTAGGTACGGTCCGTACCCGGAGCGGCTGCAGGAGCAGTTCGAGGGTGTGATCTGGCGGTTCCGCTCCAGTGGGCAGTGGCGGGAGATGCCTGCCGAGTTCGGGCCCTGGGCCACCGTCTATGGGCGTTTCAGGGTCTGGCGGAACGCTGGCGTGTTCTCTGCTCTGCTGGAAGGTCTGATCGCTGAGGGAGCCCGCGCCGGACAGGCAGACTTGTCGCTGGTCAGCGTGGACTCCACCACGGTCCGCGCCCACCACGACGCCGCCAGCCTGCGCGTAAGCAAGCACCTCATGGACGCCCTGGAGGAAGCCGCGCAGGAGCAGGAGACAGCCCGGCAAAAGGGGGCGGCACGGAGGAACAGAACGGACAGGCCGAGCGTCGGTGCTTCCGGCGCAGACACCGGCTCCGTCTGAAGGAAGCCCTGCTCGGCAGGTCCCGGGGTGGGCTCACGAGCAAGATTCATCTCGCCGCGGACCGCCGGTGTCGTCCGCTCGCGCTGGTCCTGACCGCCGGGCAGGCCGGGGACAGCCCCCAGTTCATCCCTGTGCTCGCGCGGGTGAGAGTCCGCGTGCCCGTCGGCCGTCCCCGCAGCAGGCCCGGCGCGGTCGCCGCGGATAAGGCCTACTCGTCCCCCGGAAACCGCTCCTACCTGCGCAAACGCGGTATCAAGACCGTCATCCCGGAAAAGCGGGACCAGACCGCCAACCAGAAGAAGAAGGGCGCGAGAGGCGGTCGACCCGTCACCCACGACGCTGACCTCTACAAAGAGCGGAACACCGTAGAACGCCTGATCAACAAGCTCAAAGCCTGGCGAGGCATCGCCACCCGATACGACAAGTCACCCGAGAGCTACCTCGCCGGCATCCACCTCCGCGCCGCAATGATCTGGATCGACGACCTACTCAAGACCACCAACTGATCACGACTTCACACAGGCCCTAACACGGAGCCGGAGCGCGGAACGCGCCCCGGGGTGTGGATCCCCGGGGCGGGCGCCTCGATGGGTCAGGTTTCAGCCAGTCAGTTCCAGTCGTACCGCGCCCGGTTCCACGAGGGAGGTCACTCCCTCCCCGTATGCGATCTCTCGGTTTCGTGTGAGTGCCACCTGCACGAATACCACCCCATGAACTTCCGGCATCTGCTGCGCGACGCGATCCTTCAGGGCCTGCTCGGCACCGTCACAGCCGCCTAGCCCCCGCACAGGACACGGCTGCCTGACCGGGCAAGCCCAGCGCTCGGCAGGGGTGGTGACCAGCACGGTCCAAGATCGTTCATTCCTGTATGAACAACACCGAGCGCGTACTTGTCGCCCTCACCCTTTCCGGAGCCGTCCTGACCATGTCGGGAGCCGCCCACGCCGAGGCCGCGACGCCCAACAGCCACAGCAGCGCCGTTCCGGCTGACGGGATCCTCGGGATCAATCTCAACCACATCCTGCACGGCCTGGGCCTCGGCGTCGGCGGCCAACTCCTCGGCAACGCCACGGGCGCCCACCACGCCACCGGCCATTTCCTCCCCGCCGGCCGCTCCGCCGTCGCACCACTCCCCCTTGCCGGCGGCCTCCTGTAGCAGCCACCGAGCGCGCTCTTCAAGAACGGCGAGTCCCGCGATCTGAGCAATTGTCAAGATCTGTGGATCGAGTCTTGGGTCAGTGCTCGGCAGCGGCTTGTTCTAGCTGAGTGGTGATGCCCTGCCGGTCGATCTGGATCCAGTACTCGACGATCAGGCCGTCCACGACGCGATAGACCGCACTGGTCACCGCGGTGATTTGCGTGCCGGTGGGCGGGTACTGGTCGATCGCTCCGATGTGTTGCCCGACCTGGATCCAGCGGGCGTAGACCCGATCACCGTCAGCAAGGAGTTCGTCCACGCTCAGCGTGAAGGCGCCATAGGCGTCAAGCATCTCCTGAACGTGCTCGGCGTACTGCTGCGGGGTTCGCTCCACGACCACCGGTGCTTCCGAGACGACCTGGTGGGCCCGGACCCGGTCGGCCATGTAGCGGTCGGCCCGGTCGGGGTGCAGCCCCGACCGCACCTGCAGAAGGAACTGGTGGACTACTTCTTTTACGCTGGTCATCAACACATTCTGGCACCGTGGTCATGCGGCGTCGGCCTCGGGGCGTTCGACGAGGTGGCCGTTCCCGAAGCGGTCACCGGCGCGGACGCGGGCGACGAGGTGGGGTGCGGTGATCGCGCGCCAGCGTTCCTGGGCGGACTCGGCGAGTTTGAAGACCATCGCCAGCGCGGCGGCCGCGCTGCCGGCGCCGCGGGTGACCTTGGTCCGGAGCTTGACGGTGCTGAAGGTCGATTCGATGGGATTTGTTGTGCGCAAGTGGAACCAGTGCTCAGCCGGGAAGTCGTAGAAGGCGAGGAGTTCGTCCTCGTCGTCGGTGATCTTCTTGGCAGCCTTGGGCCACTTCGCGCCGTAGGTCCTGGCGAAGTCCTTCACGCCCTTGGCGGCGTGCTCGCGGTCCTCGGCGTTGTAGATCTCCTGCAGGGCCTTCTTCGCTCCGGGCTGCGCGGACTTCGGCAGCGCGTTCATGACATTGCGGGTCTTGTGGACCCAGCACCGCTGGTGGCGGGCGGCGGGGAAGACCTCGGCAAGCCCGTTCCACAGGCCAATCGCACCGTCCCCGGCCACCAGCGCGGGATCGCGCATGCCGCGCCGTCGGCAGTCGCGCAGCAGGTCGGCCCAGGACTCGGTGGACTCGCGCAGGCCCTCGGCGAGCGCGATGAGCTCCTTGCGCCCGTCGGCCCGGACGCCCATGAGGACCAGGACGCAGGAGTGGGCCTGTCCGAGGCGGACCTTGGGGTGGACGCCATCGGCCCACACGTAGACGTAGTCGGATCCGTGCAGGTCACGGGCCTGGAAGGCAGTGTGGTCGGCCTGCCACCGCTTAGTCAGACGGTTGACGACCGGCCCGGAAAGCCCGGCGGCTGAGCCGAGGAACTGCTCCAGCGCGGGCACGAAGTCCCCGCCGGACAGGCCGTGCAGGTAGAGCAGCGGGAGGACCTCGGAGACCTTCGGGGACTTGCGGCACCACGGCGCAAGGATCTTGGAGGAGAACCGCTGACGCTCACCGGTCTCGGTGTCGACGCGCTTGTCGTTCACCCGTGGCGCGGTCACCTCGATCGCGCCGACGGCCGTGGTGACCTGACGCGGACGGTGGTGACCGTTGCGGACCACCAGGCGGCGGCCCCGCTCGTCCTTCTGGCCGGCGAGCTCGGCTATGTACTGGTCCACCTCCGCTTCAAGGGCGACGGCCAGCATGCGGCGGGCGCCCTCGCGGACGATGTCGTCGATCAAGGAGCCGGTGGTGGTGGAACCGTCGTCGTTCACTACGCTGAGCACAGGCGTGCCTTCCCGACCCGCGGGCCTACTCGGTGACCATCAATCAATCACTCGGGAAGGTACGCACTTCGCGTCCAACCCGAGCCCGATCCACAGGTCTTGAGCATTGCTCATGCGATCTCGCGGTTCTGTGTCAGTGCGCCACCTGCACGAATACCACCCCATGACAGTGAGACCTGCCCCGAAAACAGACTCCGACCAGCACCAACGCACAAGCCCTCGCTGTCTCGCACACCACTGTCACGTAGCCGAGAGATCGCACCCAACCTCATCGCGGCCCGCCTCGTCTACGCCGTCGGCCGCGGCCGCCTCCAGCTCCAGCTCCAGCTCCAGCTCCAGCTCCAGCTCCAGCTCCAGCTCCAGCTCCAGCCCATGCTTGCCGCCTATCCCACCCCCCAGGACCGCCAGGCAGCCCTCGCAGCGCTTCCCGCCGAAGACCGGCTCGACGTCGGCCACTTCGAGGACGAACACGAACGACGCCTCGACCTCTACCACAAGGAAAGGGCCCGCAAGAAAGCCGTGCAGCCCCGCAAGGCCACCCGAGGCCACTTGCACAGCGTCCACTGAACACCAGCTTGCTCCAGGAGGGCGGCACCCCCGCCAATGGCCGGGGCGCCGCCCTCCCCGCACACCTCAACCCGGCCCATCACAGAGCCGAAGACCAGCGGGACCGTGCAGGGACAGAGGGCAACCGTGCGGTGCGCGCTGGTCGTCTCGACTGACATGACGACCTCACCCCTACCGCCGCTCCCCGCCCCGGGGGGGGGGGGGGGGGGGGGGGAGAGGAGAAGGAGCGGACCGGGTGGCTTATGAGGGCTGGCAGGAG
>NZ_JBVJWO010000073.1:0-7847 GCF_055602345.1 Streptomyces sp. NPDC037401 | reverse complement strand
GGGAAACAATAGTATGGAGAGTCCGGTCTGCGCTTGCGCCCACCCGTTTGTGGGGGACACGCGGACTGGGGGGGGGGCGGACGCGCCGGCGCCGTGCCGTGTCTCGCCGGCGAGACACGGCAGGCCGTCAGCCAGGTCGGACGGCGGTCAGGCCGCCGCGCCCAGGGACTCGATGTACGCCGAGATCGACGCCACCGTCGGGTTCAGGAACATCTGGTCCATCGGGACCTCGACGCCCAGCTCCTCGATGAAGGCACCCTGGATCCTCACCATGATCAGGGACTGGCCGCCCAGGGCGAAGAAATCGTCGTCGACCGAAATCTCATCGCACTCGAGTTCCCGGCACCAAATGGCGCGCACGTTATCGGCAATCATCACAGCTCTCTCGGTTGTCGTCAGGTTCGGCCTGGCTATGCAGCGATGCCGGCGGACTGGTTCCGGAATGCATCGACCAGCGCGACGCGGTCGACCTTCCCGTGCGGGCTCAGCGGGAGCCGCGGGACGTTCACGAACCTGGCCGGCACCATGTTCCGCGGCAGCGTCTCCAGGAGCCCGCTGCGCAGGTCGTCCCCGGCGAGGTCGTCCCCGGCCGGGACGGTGAACGCGATCAGCTCGGCCTCGCCGGCGTCGGTGTACGCGATGGCCACGGCGGCCTCGCGGACGCCGGCCAGCCGGGCGAGCGCGCGCTCGATGTCGGTGGGGTCGATGCGCATGCCGCGCACCTTCACCTGGGAGTCGATCCGTCCGAGGACGATGAGCTCGCCGGCGTCGGTCACCCGGCCCCGGTCGCCGGTGCGGTACGCCCTGCGCGGCTCTCCGTCGACCTCGATCGTCGTGAACTTGGCGTTCTCGGGGCCGTTGTTGAGGTAGCCCGCGCCGACGCTGGAGCCGGAGATGAAGATCTCGCCCTGCTCCCCCGGCGCGACACCGCGCAGGTCCTCGTCGAGGAGGTGGATGTCGGTGTTGTAGGCCGGCCTGCCGACCGGCGGGACGTCCTGTTCGCCGGGCCGGTACGCACCGAGGTCGTACGAGGTCGCGACGTCCGTGCACTCGGCGACGCCGTACTGGTGCAGGAGGGTGCAGGTGTTGCCCTCGCGCTGCGCCCAGGCCGTGAGCCGTTCGGCCTTCAGCGCCTCGCCGCCGAAGAGCACGTAGTCGAGCCGGGTGAGCGCGTCGCCGCCGCGTGCGGCCTCCCAGTCCACCAGCAGGTACAGCGTGCTGGAGGCGCAGTGCACGACGCGGATGCCGCGCTCGCTCAGCATGCGGTAGGCCATCATGGCGTCGAAGTTGCGGCTCGCCATCAGGTTCTGGGTGGCGCCGCAGAACAGCGGCGTCATCAGGCTGCGCTGGGAGAGGTCGAAGCCGAACGCGCTGACGACCAGGTGGTTCGACTCGCTGGTCAGGCCGTACTCGAGCGTCAGCCAGTTCATCAGGTTGAACCAGCCCTCGTGCCGCACCGCGGTCAGCTTCGGCGTGCCGGTCGACCCGGAGGTGAAGACCGCGTAGCACACGTCGTCCCCGGTGACGGTGACGTCGGGGGCGGTCGCCGGGAGACCTGCCAGGTGGCCGGCCAGCTGCTCGAGGTCGACGACGTCGGCGTCCGCCGACTCGACCATCCCGGCCGTCGCCGGGGAGGCCACGATCAGGGCGAGGTCGGGCACCTGGCCCAGCAGCAGCTGCAGCCGCGCCGCCGGGTAGGCCGGGTCGAACGGCACGTAGGCCGCGCCCGCCTTCAGCGTGCCGAGGATGGCGACGAGCATGTCGATCGAGTAGTCGAGGCAGACGCCGACCTTCGCGCCCCGGCCGTGCCCGCGCTCGGCGAGGAAGTGGGCGAAACGGTTCGCCTGAACGTCCAGCTCGGCGTACGTCAGCTGCCGGCCGGCCCAGAAGACGGCGACGGCGTCGGGGGTGGCCTGCGCGTGCGCCTCGAACCGCTTGTGAACGACGGGCGCCGGGGGCAGGGCAACCCGCTTACCCTGAAGGATCATCAACTGACTCCGATGTGAGAGGTGTCCGGTCGGACGGGGCCGCCGGCGCAACACGGGGAAAGGGAGCCGGCGGTCTGGCCGGCACGTTCGGCGACGCGCCGCTAGGCGGTCTTCCGATCGGCGGTTTCCAGCACCTGGGTCACCCACTTGTCGACGGGCAGACCGTGCGCGGCAGCCGCCTTCGACAGCTGCTCCAGCTGGCCGGCGGACAGCTCGATGGTCAGCGTGGTGACCTTCTGCCGGCGCTTCTCGGCGGCCGCGGACCCGGCCAGCCGGGGTACGTCCCGGCCATCCTCGCCGCCGCCCCGGGGGAGCTCGGCCGTGTCGCTCTGCACGGCCAGGCTGGCGCGGACCGACCTGCGGAGTTCGTTGCGCGACCACTTCTGCTGCTCGGCCTTGCGCAGCCAGTAGTCCTGCTCGGGCGGCGCCAGGCGGGCCACCTCGGCGTGGTGGGCGAAGCTGAGGCCGTCCCGCCGGCGGTCGTGCTCGAACCGCCGCGCCACCCAGGCGTAGTTGCGCAGGGTCTGGTAATCGAGCCCGGTGCGCTCGATCGCCTCCTTGTACCGCCGCCAGCCGTAGGTGGACTCCCCGTAGTTGACCCAGTCGGCGAGCCACCACACCGAGGAGTTCACGAGCTCGCGCAGGTTGGTCCCGATCTGCTCCCAGGACCGCTCGGGCAGGTTCTCCGGGAGGACCATCCCCGACTTCTGCACCTTGGCCTGCGGCCCCACGAAGGACAGGACCACGTCGTGCCGTCCGGGCGCACTACTGCCGCCCGGCGTCCCCGCCTTGTAACTGCTCGCGGTCCTCACAGCGCCGCTCACAATCTTCATCCCCCAACTCAGAGTGCTTGCCTGCTAAACCGATCACTCGACCGAGCGCCCGGGCGGGCCCGCGAGGCTCGGCACCGCGGGCTCCGCCGCATCAACTCGACGAGCGTCCGGGCGGCTTTCAGCCCGCCGCCATGGCCTCTCGCAGGCTCTTGGGGCGCAGGTCGGTCCAGTTCTGCTCGACGTACGCGAGGCACTCGGCCCTGGCCGCCTCACCGAAGACCACCCGCCAGCCGGCGGGCACCTCGGCGAACTCCGGCCACAGGGAGTGCTGCTCCTCGTCGTTGACCACAACGAAGAAGCGGCCGTCCTGGTCGTCGAAGGGGTTCGTGCTCACGTGGGCACCGTCCTTAACTGTCATGGGGTGGCGCGGGATGGGTAGTCGCCCGGCACCGGGATCCTCCGTACCCCACTGGGTTCCCGGGAGATCGGCTGCCTCGCGTTCCTGGGATGAGAACGTGCGGCAGCCGATCGGCCCGTCCGCCTTCCGCTCCGGTTCGAGCGGTGGTGCGGGACCCTGGCCTTCTGGGCCGGGCCGCAGTGCCGTACGGACTTGGCTGACCGCGGTGCTGGTGGCCGACTCGCCGCCCACTGTAACCACGGCCCTTTTGAGACACGGTCAAGATCCACTCGAAGTGCCGGACGCCGCGTTCACCGGCCCCGGGCAGGTACGCGCACCCGAGCGGACCAGGTGATTCCGCTCTCCGGGAACCCTCGAGCCGGGCTCTGCCGCGGGCGGTGGAGAGCCGCTCGAGAACCGCCGCACCGGCGGTGGAGTCCCCCTGGTGCCCGCGCCCGGACGGCCGGACGGCGTTCTATGGTCCGAGGATGGGCGGCCCCGATCCGAGGGAGAGAGATGTACGGCACACCACCTGCCTTGCGCCTGTTCGTCCTGCACCACGCGGGGGGCTCACACCTGCTGTACCGCCACTGGCCGGCCGGACTGCCGGACACCTGGGACGTGCGGCTGCTGGACGCCCCGGGCCACGGCCTCCTGCTCGACCTGCCGCAGATCTCGGACGCCGGCCGTCTCGCCGACTTCCTGCTGCGCAGCATCGAGTCCGATCTGACCTGCCCCTACGCCCTCTTCGGGCACAGCATGGGCGCCCTCGTGGCGTACGAGATCACCCGGCGGGCCGTCGACCGGGGCCTGCCGCTGCCGGTGTGGGTCGGTGTCTCCGCACGGCCGGCACCCCACCTGGCGGGACCGGGGAGCCTGTACCACGAGTTGCCCGACGCACAGCTGCGGACGCGGCTGCAGGAGCTCGGCGGCACGCCCGACGGGACCTTCGACGACCCCGACCTGTGGGCGGTGTTCGACCCGATCATCCGGGCCGACCTGCGCCTGGTGGAGAACTGGCGGCCCGCTCCCGGCACCGGTCCGCTGCCCGTGGCGCTGTCCGCCTTCGCGGGCCGCGAGGACCACGCCGCCTCGCCGCAGCGGATGGCCGGCTGGGAAGAGCACAGCGAGCACTTCCTGGGCCTGCGGGAGTTCGACGGCGGTCACTTCTACTTCCACGACGACCCCGGGCCGGTGCTGCGGCAGATCGAACGGGACGCGACCACGGCGCTCGACGCGGCGGTCGCGCCGCGCGCCTCCTGAACGCCCGGCGAACGCCGGCGCACGGCGCGAACGCCGGCGCACGGCCGCCCGGCGCCTGCCGGCAACCGACTGAGATGCCAGCCTGTGTGAGGGGAAGAGATGCAGTTCCGCATCCTCGGTCTCGTCGAAGTCCAGGACGAGCAGACCGGTCTGAGGCTCCTTCCCACGGGCGCCAAGCAGCGTGCACTGCTGGGGGCCCTGGTGGTGAAGGCCGGACACAGCGTCTCCGTGCAGCGGCTCATCGACGAGCTGTGGGGCGAGCACCCGCCCGCCAACGCCGACAACGCGCTGCAGGTCCACGTGGCCCGGCTGCGCCGGCTGCTGTCCGGTCTGGAGAGCCAGTCCGCCGAGCGGCGTGCCAAGCACGCGCAGCCCGTGCAGCACCCGTCGATCGTGACCACCTCGCGCGGCTACACCCTGCAGCTCGCGCCCGTCGAGACGGACGCCGCGCGCTTCCAGCACCTGACCGACGAGGCGCGGCGGATCCTGCCCTCCGACCCGGGGCAGGCGGGTGAGCTGCTGCGCCGGGCGCTGTCGCTGTGGCGCGGACCGGCGCTGGAGGGCAGCGTGCTCGGCGACATCTGCGCGGGCAAGGCGGCCCAGCTCGAGGAGCACCGGCTGGCCGCGCTGGAGATGATGTACGACGCGTACCTGCGCACCGGGCGCCACTGCGAGATCACCGGCGAGCTGGTGGAGCTCACCACCGACCACCCCATGCGGGAGCGGTTCTACGACCTGCTGATGGTGGCGTTCTACCGCTGCGGCCGGCAGGCGGAGGCGCTCGGCGTGTACGAGCGGGCGCGCAACCGCATGGTGCACGAACTCGGCGTCGAGCCGGGCCCCGCCCTGCGCAGCCTGATGGAGGCGATCCTCCACCACGACCCGTCCCTCGCCGCGGCGGCGGGCCTGCGTGCGGCCGGCCCGCCCCCGGCCGGGGCTGCGCCCCCGGGGGCGCAGCCGGCCGCCGACGACGTGGTGCTCCCCCTCTGCGAGGAGATCGCCCGCCTGCACCGCCGCATCGAACTGCTGCAGCAGGAGCAGAACCAGCTGTTGCGCCGCTTCAACGAGCTGACGGCGAGCGCGCAGCGGGTGCCGGCCGGGGCGGGGCTCGCCCCGGCGTGAGGGGTCAGGCCGCCACCAGTTCCCGCTCGAGGACCTCCGACAGGGCCGCCCGGAAGCGCTCGAGGAACGTGTCCACCTCGCGGTCCGACACGATCAGGGGCGGGGCGAGCCGGATGACGTCCGGCGTCACCGCGTTCACCAGGAGGCCCTGGTCCTGGGCCGCCTGCTGCACGCGCGCCGCGACGTCCGTGTCGAGTACGACGCCCAGCAGCAGTCCGGCTCCGCGGACCTCGCGCACCAGCGGGTGGCCCAGGGACTCCAGGCCGCGCCGCAGCCGCTCCCCCGTCCAGGTCACCTGGTCGAGGAGGCCCGTGTGCTCGATGGTGTCCAGGACGGCGAGGGCGCCCGCGCACACCACGGGGTTCCCGCTGAAGGTGGAGCCGTGCGTGCCGGGCGTGAGCAGCTCCGCGGCCGCGCCGAAGGCGAGCGTCGCACCGATGGGCAGTCCGCCGCCCAGGCCCTTGGCGAGCGTGACGACGTCCGCCTCGACGCCTTCGGCCTGGGCCGCGAACCAGTGGCCCGTGCGCCCGATGCCGGTCTGGATCTCGTCCAGGACGAGGAGGGTGCCGGTGGCCGCGGTGATCTCGCGGGCGGCCTGCAGGTAGCCGGGCGGAGGCACGACGACGCCGTTCTCGCCCTGCACGGGCTCCAGCATCACCAGCGCGGTCTGCGGGGTGACGGCGGCGCGCAGGGCGCCGGCGTCGCCGTACGGCACGTGGCTGACGCCGCCCGGCAGCGGGTGGAAGGCACGCTGCTTGGCGGGCTGGCCGGTGAGGGCCAGGGCGCCCATGGTGCGGCCGTGGAAGCCGCCGGTGGCCGACACCATGTGCGGGCGGCCGGTGAGCCTGCCGATCTTGAAGGCGGCCTCGTTGGCCTCGGCGCCGGAGTTGGAGAAGTAGACCCGGCCCCGGCGCCCGGCGAGTTCCAGCAGGCGCTCGGCGAGGCGCACGGTCGGTTCGGCGACGAAGAAGTTGGAGACGTGCCCGAGCGAGGCGACCTGCTCGGAGACGGCCCGTACGATCGCGGGATGGGCGTGGCCGAGCGAGTTGACCGCGATGCCGCCGAGGAAGTCGAGGTACTCGTTGCCCTCCGCGTCCCAGACGCGGGCGCCCTCGCCCCGGACCAGCGGCAGCCGGGGGGTGCCGAAGTTGTCCGTCATGACGCCCTGCCAGCGGCGGGTCAGCGCCGTGTTGCCGGCCCCGGTGGTGTCCGCGCCGTCGCTCATGCCGTTTCCCTCTCGAAGGTGACGTCGTCGTCCGGCACGACCACCGTGCCGGCTCCTTCGTCGGTGAAGATCTGCAGCAGGATGGAGTGCTTGACCCGGCCGTCGACGACGCGGGCGGTGCGGACGCCGTTGGTCACGGCGTGGAGGCAGCCCTCCATCTTGGGGATCATCCCGGAGGCCAGCCCGGGCAGCAGCGCGGCCAGTTCGCCGGCAGTCAGCCGGGGGATCACGTCGACGCTGTGCGGCCAGTCCGCGTAGAGGCCCTCGACGTCGGTCAGGATCAGCAGCGCCTCGGCGCCGAGCGCGGCGGCGAGGGCGGCGGCGGCGGTGTCGGCGTTGACGTTGAACACACCGCCCTCGGCGGCGTCCTTGCCGTCCTCGGGCCGGGCGATGGAGGAGATGACGGGGATCCGCCCGTCCTCGATGAGGCCCTGCACGACCCCGGCGTCGACCTGGGCGACCTCGCCGACGCGGCCGATGTCCACGGGCTTGCCGTCGACCTCCGCGTACTGCTTGGTCGCGGTCATCAGGCGGGCGTCCTCACCCGTCATGCCGACCGCGTGCGGGCCGTGCTCGTTGAGCAGCCCGACGAGCTCGCGCTGGACCTGTCCGGCGAGGACCATGCGT
Source organism: Streptomyces sp. NPDC037401 (assembly GCF_055602345.1). Classification (NCBI taxonomy): domain Bacteria; kingdom Bacillati; phylum Actinomycetota; class Actinomycetes; order Kitasatosporales; family Streptomycetaceae; genus Streptomyces; species Streptomyces sp. NPDC037401. The sequence goes on along the minus strand of NZ_JBVJWO010000073.1, from coordinate 452 downwards.
ACGACGTCCATGGTCTCGTCGGAGGTGACCCGCAGGCCGGCCTCGAAGCGGGACTCCAGGCCGAGGCGTCGCAGCTGCGCGCTGATCTGCGGGCCGCCGCCGTGCACGACGACGGGGTGCAGGCCGGCGTGCCGCAGGAAGAGGACGTCCTGGGCGAAGGCCGCCTTCAGGTCGTCGTCGACCATGGCGTTGCCGCCGAATTTGATGACGACGGTCTTGCCCTGGTGGCGCGCGATCCAGGGCAGCGCCTCGATGAGGGCGTGGACCTTGGGCAGGGCCGCGTGCTCGCCGGACCGGGAGTGGCCCGGTGACCGGAGGGCGGGTTGAAGAGACGGAGAAGCGCTCATGAGGCGTACTCGCTGTTCTCGTGGACGTACTCGGCGGTGAGGTCGTTGGCCCAGATCACGGCGGACTCGCTGCCGGCGGCCAGGTCGGCGGTGATGCGGACCTCG
>NZ_JBVJWO010000072.1:0-9022 GCF_055602345.1 Streptomyces sp. NPDC037401 | reverse complement strand
GGGAGTGACCAGAGGCCGGCGACGTGGGCGGCGGCGAGTTCGCCGATGGAGTGTCCGGTGACGATGTCGGGGTGGATGTTCCAGGATGCGAGGAGCCGGAAGAGGGCGACTTCGATGGCGAACAGGGCGGGCTGCGTGTAGGCGGTCTGGTTCAGCAGCCCCACACCCGGCCCAGACCCCGATCCGGACCCGGATTCGGGTTCCGGCTCGGGCTCACTGTCCGCGAACATCACCTCGCGCAGGGGGTGTTCCAGTAGCCGGTCGAAGTGTGTGCACACCTCGTCCAGCGCTTCGGCGAAGACCGGGAACGACGCGTAGAGCTCCCGTCCCATTCCCGCCCGCTGACTCCCCTGACCGGAGAACAAGAACGCCGACACCGGAGCTGCTGCTGCCGGCGCCGCACCCCGAGTGCGTACGACCCCGGCCGCAGGCTCCCCCGTAGCCAGCGCCCCGAGGCCACGCAGCAGGCTCTCCCGGTCCGTGCCGAGCACGACCGCACGGTCCTCGAAAGCGTCGCGTGACAGTGCCGAGGACAGGGCCACGGCGTGCGCATCCTGCTCCGGGCGTTCGGACACGAACGCATGCATGCGTTCGGCCTGCGCCCGCAGCGCGTCCTCGCCCCGGCCGGAAACCAGCCACGGAATCACGCCGGTCGCGGTGTCAGTCGCGGTGCCGGTCACGTTGTCAGTCGTGGTGCCGGTCGCGGTCGCGTCGGCCGACTGCACCGGCAGCGGCACCCCCTGCAGGACCACGTGGCAGTTGGTGCCGCCCATCCCGAACGAGCTGACGCCGGCGATCGGCGCACCGGGTTCGGGCCAGTCCGTCAGTGACTGCTGCACCCGCAGGTTGAGTTCGTCCAACGGGATGCGCGGGTTCGGCGTCTCGTAGTTGAGACTGGCCGGGATCTCGCCCATGCGGAGGGACAACGCAGTCTTGATCAGCCCGACGATGCCCGCGGCGCCCTCCAGGTGGCCCACGTTGGTCTTGGCCGAGCCGACCGCGAGCGGCAGCCGCCTGTCGGCGCTCGCGCCGAAGACCGCCCCCAGGGCCGAGGCTTCGATGGGGTCGCCGAGGGCGGTGCCGGTGCCGTGCAGCTCCACGTACTGGACGTCCGCGGCGTCGACACCCGCCCGTTCGTAGGCGAGTTGCAGCACCTCACGCTGTGCCGCCGCGCTCGGCACCGTGAGCCCGTCGGTCGCACCGTCGTTGTTGACCGCGCCGCCGCGGATCACGCAGTAGACGGGGTCGCCGTCGGCGAGCGCCCGGGACAAGGGCTTGAGCAGCACGGCGCCGCCCCCCTCGCCGCGGACGTATCCGTTGGCCCGTGCGTCGAAGGTGTAGCAGCGTCCGTCCGGGGAGAGGCCGCCGAACCGGTCCGCGGCGAGGGCGCTTTCGGGCGCGATGTTCAGGTTCACGCCCCCCGCCAGGGCCAGTTCGCAGGCACCCGAACGCAGGCTCTCGTACGCCTGGTGGACGGCGACCAGGGCGGAGGACTGCGCGGTGTCCACGGTGAGGCTGGGGCCGTGCAGCCCGAGGGTGTACGACACGCGGTTCGCGATGATGCCGCGCTGCGTGCCGGTGAGCGAGTGCTGCGTGAGGGCCGGGTGCCCCTGCCGGTTCAGCAGCACCGCGTAGTCGTTCGCGATCGCACCGAAGAAGACTCCGGTACGGCTGCCGCGCGCGTCCCGCAGGGGCATGCCGGCGTCTTCGAACGCTTCCCAGGAGAGCTCCAGCACGAGTCGCTGCTGGGGATCCATCATCGAAGCTTCACGCGGGGATATGCCGAAGAAGGCCGGGTCGAAGCGGTCCACGCCGTCGAGAAAAGCGCCGTGCCGGACCGTGGGAGGCAGCTCCTCGGTGTTCCAGCGGCTCGCCGGCACCTCGCCGACCGCATCGCGGCCGTCCCGGAGCAGGTTCCAGAAGGAATTCTTGTCGGGAGCCTGCGGGAGTCGACACGAAATCCCCACAATGGCAATTGCGTCATCCGGAATTCCGGCCCCAGTGAAACTGCCGCGGGACTGAGACATGCGACCTGATCCCCCTGTACGTGAAGGCACACCAATTGCGATACAACGCAATGCAGTCGCCGACTCTAATCGCGGGATCGCGACCCCCTACACCCCTATTGATCCCCTACTGGGCGGCGTAGGTGTGAGGGGCAGGGGCGGCAGGGTGCGGGAATACGGGTCCCGGGGTCCCGGGGCCCCGGCCCGGTCCCGGCCGGGGGACCCGTACTCCTGCCGGGGACCCGTACTCCCGCCGTCACCTCAGGACGGAGGCAGTTCCACGGACAGTCGGTGGTGGAACACATTGCGTGGATCCCACCGCCGCTTGACCGCCTGGAGCCGCGGGTACGCGCCCTTGTAGTACAGCTCGGACCACGGCACCCCGGAGGTGTTCCACCGGCCGTCCGCGAGGTCGGAGTCCGGATAGTTCAGGTACGCTCCGTCGGCCGCACCGCCGGGTACCGGTACGCCACCGGTGTCGGCGTACACGTCCCGGTACAGCTCGCGCACCCACTGCAGGTGAACGGGGTCCTCGGAGGGCTCCTGCCAGGTCGTCACGTACACGATCTTGAGGATCGAGTCCCGCTGGGCCACGGCGGTCCGGTCGGCCGGGACGGCGTTGACCCTTCCGCCGTACGCGATGAGCGCGACGACCCCGGCCGGGTTGTCGTAGTCGGTGCTCGTCAGGCGGGCGTGGAGGGCGCCGATCTGCCGGTCGTCGAAGCCGCGGCGGGCGTAAGCCGCCTTGATCTTCGCCCGTCCGGTCATGTCGCCGTCGCCGGCGATCCCGGGCCAGCGCGTCGAGTGCAGCCACGGCAGCCGCCGGGTCTCGCTGTGCGGCTGCACTCCCACCCCCTCGGACACGGCCGCCAGGTACGCCCGCAGCCGGCCCTCCGCGTCCCGGGCGGTGGCGTCGAGCTGCGTGGTCATCGCGATGGCGCCGGCCTGCCGACGGGTCAGGGCGAGCACGCTGTACAGGTCGCACCAGGGGGAATCGGGGCCGCTGTGCCGCTCGAACCACCTGCCGTGGTTCCGCACGAGCCTGGCGAACGCGGTCTCGTCCAGGCTCGCCCACGGCCACACCGTCGTGTTGAGGAGCACCTCGGACGGCGGTTGCGGCAGCAGCCGGCCGGGCTCCGGCCGGGTCGCTCCGCCCGGGAGGCCGGCGGACCGCAGCCAGTACCTGACGACCACGCCGAAGTTGCCTCCGCCGCCGCCCGTGTGGGCCCACCACAGGTCGTGGTTCGGATCGGCCGGGTCCCGGGTCGCGACCACGGTCCGTGCGGCACCCGATGCGTCGACGACGACCACCTCCACGGCGTCGAGGTAGTCGACGACCGAACCGTGCAGCCGGGAGAGCGGTCCGTACCCCCCACCGAGGATGTGCCCGCCGGCGCCGACCTCCGGGCACGCCCCGCCGGGAACCGTGACGCCCCAGACCCGGAACAGCGTCTTGTAGACCGCACCCAGCGTGGCGCCGGCCTCCACGACGAACGCGCCGCGCTCTTCGTCGAATCCCACGGCCGACATCGGCGACATGTCTATGACCACACGGACATCGGGATGGGCCACGAAGTCCTCGTAACAGTGACCGCCGCTGCGCACCGCGACCCGCTTGCCCGCCCGAACGGATTCGGAAAGGACTTCTTCGATCTCGGCGGCGGACCCCACCAGGTGAATCTCGTCCGGTTCTCCCACGAAGCGGAGGTTCTCGCCCCTGCGTAAGTCCTCGTACCTGACGTCGCCGGGGGTCACGGGAACGAATCGGCTCATCATGGCTCCTGTTGTCACTCGACTCGGAATCACCTTGTACTGTTGCCGTCGGATCCTAATCCACCGGTCGCGCAAAGGATTTGTGCATTCTCCTGAAAGGAGGGGCGGGATGGCCGCGACGTTGATATCCGGCCTGGTGCCGGCGAGCACATCCACGGCGGAGGCGTTCGGAGACCCCGCGGACGCCCGCCTGTTCCCCGAGGAGACGTACGCGGTCGCACATGCGGTGGAGGCGCGCAGGCGGGAGTTCGCCGCGGGTCGGCGCTGCGCCCGCGCGGCATTGGCCGCCCTGGGCAGGCCGGCCCTGCCCCTGCCGCCGGACGGGCACGGTGCGCCGCGATGGCCGCACGGGGTGGTGGGCTCGCTGACACACTGCGACGGCTACCGCGCTGCCGCGGTGGCCCACCGCGACGACGTCAGGTCTCTCGGAATCGATGCCGAGCCCCACCACTCCCTGCCCGAAGGGGTGTTGGAGGCGGTGACGCTCACCCGCGAGCGCGCCCGCCTCGCCGTGATGGACGGATCGCACCCCGGAGTGCACTGGGACCGCCTGCTGTTCAGCGCCAAGGAGTCGGTCTTCAAAAGCTGGTGCTCCATGACGGGGGACCGCCTCGGCTTCGAAGACGCCGAGGTGGAGTTCGACCCGGAACGGCCGGTCTTCCGTGCGCGCGTTCTGCGCCGGCCCGGCCCGGCCGGCAGGGCACCGAGGACGCTCACGGGCCGCTGGCTGGTCTCCCACGGCCTGGTCCTGACGGCGGTCTCGCTGTAGCGGGGAAGCGAGCGCTTGAGCGGTGCCCAGGCGGAAAGGGCCCCATGGACCTACGGTGGTCGAGAGAGGGGGAGCGCTGATTCCTGCTCGTGAGGAGGCCGGTATGGAGGATCACTTCGTCTGGGTGACGACGCGCCGCATCAAGCCGGGCACCCTGGAGGAGTTCGAGCGGGCGTGGCGCCCGGGTTCCCTCCCGGACGGCCTGCGCCGCGCCTACGCGTACTGGTCCGAGGACGGTGAGGAGATCACCGGCGTGTCACTCTGGGACTCCCGGCAAGCGTGTGACGCGTGGCGGTCCTCGGACGCGGAGAAACGGCGGCGTGAGGTCATGGCGCCGTACGTCGTAGAGGAGCGGGAGAGCTTCCACCGCGGAGGCGAACTCACTCTTCCTTCACGGTAGCCCGTGCCGGTCGAGAACGGCCATGAGCTTCCGCTTGCGTTTCTGGTCGGCGCGCAGGGCGGCCAGGTAGGTGGCGAACTCGGCTTCCGTACCCATTGTGCGATGACAGGCGCGTGCGCTGAGCAGTAGCCGTGCGAGACGTTCGTACGCACTGTCACCGGTCTGCTTGCGCAGGGGCTCGATCCAGCGGAGGTAAACGGTCAGGGCGTCGGCCGGGCGCTGGTCGCGGATCCCGTCTGCCAGGGCGAGCCACTGCCGCTCGTCGGCGTAGCCGTCGGTGGCGGCCTGCCAGGCGGGCTGGAGCTCGTCGTCGTCGATGAGCGCGTCGACCAGCAGAGAGCCGTCCTGCCGGCGACCCTCCCCGGGCCGGGATACGGCCTTCAGTACCTCGAGGGCGCCCGCGCGTTCGGCTCCCTCCCAGATTCCGGCCGCGCGGGCCGTCGTACGCAGATGGCGATAGGCGGCCAGCGAGGGACGGGCGCGCAACACGTTCCGGCGGACCGCGACCGCGTCGGCCGGTCGGCCGGCCCGCTCATAGCGCGCGCAGACGAACGCGACCAGATCGTCGTCCGGCCCCCAATCCGAGACGGACTCCCGCAGTCCGCGCTCCGCCCACTCCAAGGCCTCGCCCGCACGGCCTGCCGTCTCCAGCTCTCCGGCGATCACCAGGTGGGTGTGGCCGTTCGGGGCGAGGTCCGACGCATGGAGCGCGACCAGTGCGTCCACGCTGTCGCGGTCGGCCTTCAGGAGGCGTTCCATGAGGTACTTCTCCGCCCATCCCTTCGGTTTGGCCTGCCGGGCGGCGACTGCCAAGGCGCGGGCCCGGGCCAGGCCCGGGTCACCGAGTACCTCCCGGTAGTCGAAGAGGTCGATGCCGGCGACGTCGTTCGTCTCGTCCAGCAGGCAGCGCACCAGCCACTCGGCGGTCTCCACCGGGTCGGGCCGGGCAGCCCGGCAGGCCGCCAGATGGGCTTCTGCCAGCCGGGCGGCGACGTCCCCGATCAGGCCGTCCGAGTCGTCGATCTCCCCGTACGTGCGGCCCAGAATCCGGAGAGCCTCGCGTGCCACCTCCACCGCGTCCGCCGACCGGCCGTTCGCCGTCAGCGCTCGCAGTGCCGTGACCGCCTCTGCCGCCTGCCGGGCGTAGACGCGGGCGTCGGCGTACTCGACGTAGCCGTAACGGGCGAAGGGGCTGGTGTCGAGGAGGCTGAGAATGCGCTCCCGGACGATGCCCGTGTCGTCTCCCGCGGCGGCCGCACGCAATTCGAGGCGCCGCCGCGCGGCACGGTCATCGGCGAGCTGTTCCCGGACCAGGGCGAGCAGTTCCTCCCGGGTGCGGGACTCCAGCCAGGCATCCAGCAGGCGGCTGCGCGCGGCAGCCGCCGACCGCTGCTGCGGTACGGAATCGGCCTGCCCCAGGACGGCCAGGCCCACCGCCACACAGTGCTTGCAGAAATTGCCTTCCTGACCGTACGGACAGTCGCACCAGCCGGTGAGCCCGCGGTCCTCGTCCTCGGTCAGCTCCACCTCGTAGGCGTGGCTTCCGTCGACGGTGGCGGTGATCGCTTCGTCCCCGACCTCCAGCCGTGAGACCGCGGACAGATAGCCGAGCCCCCGCTCGAAGGAGCGTGCCCCCGCCAGTCGGCGGAGGTCCTTCTCGGTGAAACCCAGAGTACGTGGCACGGCATTCATTCAATCGGACGGGAACCGCCCGCTCCCGCGTTTTGCGGATGGTTCAGCCCTTCAACGGTCCGTGCCGACCTCAAGGATCCGACGGCACCGAGGCGTCGGGGCCCGGAGGAGAGGCCCTCGCGTGCCGTGGCGAATCGCGGAGTGGGTGAGTGAGCTGCTGCGCAAGAGTGAAGATCACGCGCGTCGCCCATCGCACAGCAGTCAGGACCGATACGACGGACCTGTCGGGAGTCGCCCTTCCGCAGCCTGCAGCCCGCAGCCAGCGCCCGCAGCCCGGAAATGGCGGCGCATCTGGTGGAAAGGGATGCCGCTCATGTCTGCACCGTCGACGATCGACCACAACGCCCGCGGATACAGCGTTGAGCTCGCCTATGGGATGGTCCGGGCCGCCGAGCTGGCCTACAAGGACGAGGACGCCATCGAGCAGAAGGCCCGGGAGTGGGGTTTCGACCGGGTGCGCCACCACCACACCCGCTTCACGCCGCCCTTCCCGCTCCAGGACACCCAGGCGTACACCATCGCCAGCGACCGCATGATCATCACAGGATTCCGGGGCACGGAACCGGCCCAGATCCGCGACTGGCTCTCCGACGCCACCACCCCGCCCTGGCCGGGCCCCGCCAAGACGGGCTACATCCACTACGGCTTCGGTGAAGCCCTGGACTCCGTCTTCCCCTCCGTCCGCGACACCCTCACCGAGCTGCGCGACCACGACCAGAGCGTGTGGTTCACCGGGCACAGCCTCGGCGGCGCCCTGGCGATGCTCGCCGGATGCCGTCTCTACCTGGAGGAGCCCCGCCTGCAGGCGGACGGCATCTACACCTTCGGCCAGCCCCGCACCTGCGACCGGCTGCTGGCCGCGGCCTGCAACAAGGGCTTCAAGGACCGGCTGCACCGCTTCGTCAACAACAACGACATCGTCCCCCAGCTCCCGCCCGAGCCCGCGTACACCCACGTCAACACCCTGCGCTACATCGACTCCACCGGCCGCATCCGCACCTCCATGCCCGTGCTCGGTGCACTCACCGACCGGGCCAAGGGCATGACCGCGGACCTCCTCGCACCGGCTGCCGACGCCGTGCGCGACCACGCCGTCAAGCAGTACGTGGCAGCGCTGGAGAAGAACCTCGCCTGACGCCGCCCGGCTACGCGCCCGCCACCCCCGCCGACGACGACTGCCCGTCGGCCGTCAGGCCCTGCTCGCTTTGGCCCACCTGCGGTGCGGCGACACCTACGCTCAACTTGCCGCCGGGTTCGGAATCGGCGTCGCGACTGTCTACCGGTACATACGCGAGGCCATCGAGTCTTGGCCGCTCTCGCACCGGCCCTGGCCGAGGCGATGGAGATGCCCGGGCGAAGGCGTTCGTTATCCTGGACGGCTCGCTGTTGCCGATCGACCGGATCGTCGCCGACACGCCGTACTACTCGGGCAAGCACAAGCGGCACGGCATGAACGTGCAGGTCCTCGCAGACCCGTTCGGCCGACTGCTTTTGGCGTCCCCGGCGCTTCCCGGAGCCACCCACGACCTGACCGCCGCCCGAAGCCACGGAATCGTCGATGCGCTTGCCGCCGCGGGACTGAAGTGCTGGGCGGACAAGGCGTACCAAGGTGCCGGCCGGCACATCCCGGCGGGCGGCGGTCCGCGCCGTCCACCCACGGGCCAGGGAAGCGGGACCACACGGGTTCGGCGAGGGTGAGGCAGGCGGCCGCGCAGGTGCGTGGGTGGCTTCGACCCGGCTACCGGAACTAATCGCAGTGCATCGGGCTTTAGCCCGGTGGTGAAGCGATTCTGAGAAGTGCTCTGACCCGCAGGTCAGAGCGGGCGGTTCTGCTGTTCGATGTACTGGCGGACGATCGAGAGCGGGGCCCCGCCGGCTGACCCGGCGAAGTACGAGCCGGACCACAGACGCTGTGCCCGCCAGTAGTGCCGGACCAGTTCCGGGTATTCCTGGCGGAGCCGGCGCGAGGACACGCCCTTGAGACTGTTGACCAGCTTGGACAGGGCCACCTTCGGCGGGAAGTTCACCAGCAGATGCACGTGGTTGTTCTCGCCGTTGAACTCCACCAGTTCACACTCGAAGTCCTCGCACACGGCCCGCATGATCTCTTCCATGCGCGTCAGGTGCGCGTCCTTGAAGACGTTATGCCGGTACTTCGTCACGAAAACCAAGTGAGCGTGGAGGACGAAAGCGCAGTGCCTGCCAGTACGAATGTTCTGATACTCGGCCATAAACCAACTGTAGTACGGTGACCGGTATGCAGCTCCGGTACTCCTTCCGCCTGTATCCGAACGGTCCTCAGCGTTCCGCGCTGGCAAGGGCGTTCGGGTGCTCGCGGGTGGTCTACAACGACGCCCTGCGGGCTCGTGAGACCGCCCGTGC
>NZ_JBVJWO010000071.1:0-9865 GCF_055602345.1 Streptomyces sp. NPDC037401 | reverse complement strand
CCCTTGATCAGCACCCCTCGATCCTGTCACCAGCCACTGACAGGGTCCGCTCCGGGATCGACAAGGGGGGCGCCCAGTTACGGGACAGGTCTTAGCTGCCGTTCCAGGACTTCCGGATCCTGCTCCTCTTCGAACATCAGAACCTCCCGCGGTCTTTCATGAGCTTCATCAGGGCTGACCAATTCTGCTTTTGGGTGCCCTGGAGACTGAATGAGACCTCCGCAGTGGTCGAAACCACCGCGACCATCAGCCTTTCATGGCAAGCATCAACTACCCGTTCCGGGACCCCAAGAGCGACGCCGAACTGCGCAGCGAACCGCCGGGCCGAAGACGAGTACCAGCGCCAGGAGGAGAAGGGGGCCGCCCTCCTCCGCCTGGCCGGCGAACTCCCACCGATCGCCCCCCCGAGGTCTTCCTCGAACAGATACGGCTCGACCTCACCACCGCTGGCTTGCACGTGGCACCGCCCCAGCGGAGCAGGGCGGCGTCATGGTCTACCTCAACGACGACGCCCAGGTCGTCGTCGACTGGCTGCCCCACGCCCGGCTCTACCGTGCACCGGACGAAGGTCCGCAGGCATACCACCAACGTCATTCTGTGCGGCACCGACCCCGCCACCTGCCCGGTCCGCGCCCTGCGCACCTACCTCGCCGCCCTCGACGAGGCGGGACGTCGCGGCGGCGGCCCCCTCTTCGTCCGGGTCGACCGCTGGGACCGCCTCGCCCCGCCGATCACCTGGGGCGGCCGGACGATCGGCGACCCGGCCGGGCGGATGACGGCCGAGGCCGCCGCCGAGGTGATCGATCGCCTGGCTTACGCCGCCGGCCTGTCCGGCGCCCGGTCCGGGCACTCCCTCCCGCCGTCGCGTGAGGGTGGGAAGGGAGGCCGGCGCGTTGTTGCCGGTCCTGCACCCGACAGGGAGGACTGACTTTGGGCCGGTGCTGGTGAGTGCGGACGCTCGCGGTGGGGTCCGCTGCCGAGTACCTGGTCGCCGGGCAGGGACTGACCCTGGGCGAGCGCCCGACAGGGGGCTCGCCCAGGGTCAGTCGCCGTACGGTCGTAGTCAGGGCTCGGTCAGTCTGCCGTTGGCTCCAGGTAGTACTCGTAGGAGTCGAAGTTGAACGTCAGTCCGGTGAGGGGCGCCAGCTTGGCGGCGTGGTCATGGGTCACCAGGTAGGTGTCACCGAGGTGGTCGGGGTTGGAGATGTCGAACACCTCGGACAGGGTCTGCTCGCCTACATGAGAGATGTCCCACCTGTCATCGGTGAAGTCTTCGTCTTTGGGGTACTGGGCGATCCAGTAGATCATTTCTCGACCTCCCTGCTGGAGTTGCGGGGCTTGGTCTGCTCCCCGGTCCGGTAGTCGAACTCTCCGATGTGCTTGCCGTTCTTGTCGTACATCTCGATCGTGTCGTGCTGGCGGTCGTGCTCGTAGATCTTCCCCTTGGCGTCCTTCCAGCGGGCGCGCAGCCCGCCGCCGCCCTGCACGGGTGTCTTGGGCTTGGCGCGCTTCGCCCCGGGGAAGGCGGGCAGATCCTTAGGGGTCGGAGCGGGACCGGTCTGTACCTTCTGTGCGGCGTTCGCTTTGTCGCGTGCGTTGCGCAGGGCGACGCTGAGGCCTTCGTCGATGCGGGAGATGCCGTCGGCTGCTCCGTAGGCGCCGCCCACGATGAGTCCGCTGCTGGCGACGATCGCGGGTGCGCCGGCGAAGCATCCGACGCCTGTGACGCACAGGGCTCCGCCTCCGGCTATGCCGCCGGTTCCCGCGGCCATGGCGTAGATGCTCAGTGCGGTCTCGAAGCCGCCCGTCAGGATGTCGGTGTTGGTGAGGATCTCGGTGGCGTAGATGCCGACCGTATTGCCCTTTTCCTGTAGCCAGTCGGGGACCCAGCCCTCGTCGGGGGCGGCTTCGGGTACGTCGCCCTCTTCAAGCAGGGCTTCCCGCCACTCGTTCTCGATCTGGCGGAAGGCCTCCTCCTCCTCGCGGTACTTCGTGACGGAGACGGTCCATGCCTCCGTCGCCGCGGCTTGAGCGGCCTCCTGGTCTTTGCCGGCAGCCAGAGCGCTGCCGCGGGCCTGGTCGGCGGCTGCCCAGGCCGCGCCTGCCTCGTAGCGTGCATACGTAGCCGAGCCCTGGGCAGCGGTCGCGGAGCGGACGGCACGCTCGACGGCGTGCTGGGCGTCCTTTCGGGCCTGCTCTGCAGTCCTTGCCGCTGCAGCAGCCTTGTCGGCTGACGTTTTGGCCGCAGCAGCGGAGTCGGCTGCGTCAGCTGCGTGCTTGCTGGCCTGCTCGGCCGATTCCTCGGCTTGGCGAGCGGCCTCGTCTGCTTCGGCGGCGGCCTTGCGTGCGAGGGCAGCGACCTTGCGTGCGAGGGCGGCGTCCTTCTGGGCTGTCGAAGCAGCGGCGCGTCCTTCGGAGATCAGTTCCTGGACACGGGCGCGGTGGACTGCCGCAAGCTGGTCCTGGCGCTGGGCCTTGTACTGGCCGCTCTGGATGAACGAGTGCAGGAGGGCGGAGGGGCCTGCGAGCGCGACACGGGCCGATGCGACGACTTCTTCACCCTGCTGGGCGGTGTCGCGGAGCTGGGCTGCGCGGACGCGCTCGTCTTCCTGCCGCGCGAGGCGTTCGCCTTGCGTGATGAACGCGCGGTAGGAACCAGTCGTGTTGGCGAGGAGGGCGGCTCGGCCCCGCTCCTGGACGACGGGGCCACCGGCGTTGATGACGCGGGCGATGTGCACGCGCATGTCTTCGGCTGCGGCCTCGTACTGGCCAGTGAGGAGGTAGGCGTGCGTAGCAGCCCCGCCTGCCTGGAGCGCCTGCTCGGCTCCCGTGCGGATCTTCCTGGACGGAGAGTCCAGGGCAAGCCGCTCGACGTCGGTGCGGGCGTCTTCTTGGATGGCCTTCGACCAGCCGGTACGGGCGTACTCGGCCATCTGCTCGTCGCTTTGGGCGAGGGCGACCTGAGCTGCGTTGCGGGCCCAGGGTCCTCCGATCTTCATCGTCTGGATAGCGAGGGGGCGTGCCCTGGAGACGATGACTGCCGTGCTTGCGGCTGGCTGCAGTGATTCCGCCGCCAACTGCCGCTGGGCCGATTCCAGGTCCGCGACCTGCTGGTCCAGGTCGTCCCGCTTCTTGGTGTCTGCGTCCTCGGCTGCCTTGAGGAAGGCGGCTCGTTCGACTGCGGCGTTGGTACGGGTGTTCAGTTCCTCAGTCTCGACCTTGCGGGCGAGCTCGTAGGTCTTCTCGGCCTTGGCCACGGCGGCCGTGGCGATGTTCGCAGCGGCGGTGGCGGCGTTGGCATGGGCGGTGGAATTGGCTGCTGCCGTAGCGGAATCACCGGCGTGTTCGGCTGCGTCGTCGGCTGCAGTGGCGGCTTCGCGTGCATGGGTGGCTGACTCGCGTGCGGCGTCGCGTGCTTCGAACGCTGCGCTGGATGCCTCGCCAGCGAGATCCTTGGCCGCGGTCGCGGCGCGCGAGGCCTCGGCAGCCTGCTTGCGGGTACGGGAGGCAGCGGAAGAGGCTTCACCCGAGTGGGCGCCGGCGGCATCGGCGTAGCGGCTGGCCTCGTCGGCGGAGTTGGCGGCGGCGGCCGCGTTCGTGCCCGCGCTGGCGGCGGCAGCTGCTGCCTGGCCCGCGGCATTGGCTGCGTTGCCGGCTTCCCATGCGGCGTCGGCGGCGTCCTCGGCGCCCTTTGCTGCAGCGCGGGCGGTTTCGGCGGCCTGACGGGCTGCTGAGGCTTGTGCGGCGTCGGTTGCAGCGTTCGCCGCGGCGCCCCGGGCCCGGGAGGCGGCCTGGGAGGCGCTGGCTGCGGCGGCTGCAGCGTTAGCGGCTGCGTTGGCCGCGACACGGGCGGAGGTGTTGGCCTTGCGGGCCGCACCGACCGCGGTTTCCGCGGCCTGCGAGGCCTGGCTGGCAGCCGAGGCGGCCCGGGATGCGGCGGCGGCGGCGAGCTGGGAGTTCTCGCGTGCGTCCGCCGTCTCAGCCGCCGCCTTCGCGGCGGCTTCCTTGGCAAGCTTGGAGGTCTCGACCGCGAGCTCGGCGTCTGCCTTGGCTGCTGCAGTCTCCTGCTTGGCCTGACGCCCGGCTTCCTTGGCGAGTGCGGCCAGTTCGGCGACCGTGGCATGCTCTCGGTCGCGGTTTCGTGCCACGTACTGACCGACGAGAAGGAACTCTCGAATGTCGGCGGCGGAACCATTGAGTGCGATCCGCCCCGCAGTCCGGACGTTGAGGCCACCGACGCTGAGGATCTGGGCCAGCCGAACGCGTTCGTCCTGCTCCTGCCAGTCGTAGCGGCCCTTGTCGAGGAACTTCCGGACGTCTGCAGCGGACCCCTCGAGGGCCTTCCGGCCCGCTTCCTTCACCAGCGGACCGGCCGTGTCGATGATCTGGGCGAGCCGGACGCGCTGGTCCTGCTCCAGAGGATTCTTCCAGCCGGTGGTGAGGAAGGCGCGTAGTTCCTGAGGAGTGCCCCCGAGAGCGGCGCGCGCGGCTGCGATCAGATTTTGTCCGCCCACGCTGGCGATCTGGGCGGTCGCCACACGGTCGTCCTGGTGAGTGACCTCCGGCGCCACCTGGCTGAGGAAGCGCTGAACTTCGGCGTCGGATCCGGTCAGCGCGACCTCGGCGGCAGCCTTGGTGCCGGGACCGCCGGACTTCCACAGGTCGACCACGCGGCCTCGCGGTGTGGCGGGGACGCCGTCGGCCAGGGCTGCCGGCACTTCGTCAGCGGCAGCCAAGGGGGCTGCACCCAGCAGCCCCGCAACCAGTGCCAGCATCAGACCAGCACTGCCGAGCGCAGGGCCAGCTCCGACCAGCGCCCGCGAAGATTTTGTTCGGCGATCTCTTCGCCTCAAGGTCAGCTCATCTCGTCGTCGGGGCCACGAAAAAACGCGGCCAACACGCTTGAAGAAACCCCTCGAAAAACCGAGGAGCAGCGGCATCAAATCGACAATCCCGCAATCAACGAAGAGATATTCATCGCGATATTCCATGCGGTTGTCAACTGCGGCCCCATGTCGCTGACCAGGCATCCAGCGAGGATAGAACACGGACCTGAAGCCCTGTCAAGAGGGAATCTGAGGGAGTCGTTGAAGTTGTTTTGAGGTGCCTCTGCAGGGTAAAAGGTTGTACGCAAAATGCCGTGATCATTGTCACGCCATCGCCGTTTGACAGGGGGGATCCAGCGGGGAATCTTTTTCCTGATCTGAGTCAGGCCTCCCGGCAATGCCGCAGAGACCTGCGTTCTCGCAGTCCTGCCAGACTGCCTTCGGAAGGAATACAACAGGTGCACTCCCGTGCCACCAGAATGGCCATCGCGACCATGGCAGCAGCTGCCCTCACGGCGCCCATGTCGGGTTCCGCCGCCGCAGCCGACCCCGCCCCGGCGGACATGCCGTTCGCCTTCGAGGGCGGCTCCTACCCGAACGCCGCTCAGATCCTCGCGGAGAGGGGAATCAAGCTCCTCCGAGGCGACGGCAATATCACCCTCGCCGAATGCAACCCGGCCGACGAGCAAATCCGGGTGATGGCCGTAGCGGACGAGAGCGTCAACCGTCAGGGCACCTACTGCT
Source organism: Streptomyces sp. NPDC037401 (assembly GCF_055602345.1). NCBI lineage: Bacteria > Bacillati > Actinomycetota > Actinomycetes > Kitasatosporales > Streptomycetaceae > Streptomyces > Streptomyces sp. NPDC037401. Next base: position 4,295 of record NZ_JBVJWO010000071.1, on the reverse strand, counting down.
TCGAGTCCCACGCCGGCACCGGGGTGCTTACCCTCAAGCTCGACCGAGTCTTCGCCATCGACGCCGGCGACCAGCCGTTGAGTGCCGAGCTCACTGCGGCAGATGGCACCTCCAAGACCGTCACCCTCGCCAAAGACGGCTACGCGAGTGTTGGCGAGGGTCAGGCTGGTGGCCAGCGCAGCAGCATGATCGAAATCCGCACTACCGGCCCCAACGCAGCTCCCGTAGCCCCATCCGGTGACATGTCCCTGGCGTTCACCGCCAAACTCGCCATAGGGAACAGCGAGCTCGCCATGCGGGGCTGCTCCGGCGCCTTGGTCAGCCCCCGGTGGGTGCTCACCGCTTCCTCATGTTTCACCCGGGGACTTGACCAGCTTGACCCCGGCAAGCCGTCCGAGAAGACGATCGTCACCATCGGACGGAACAACCTCCTCTCTTCCGGCGGCCTGGTAACCGAAGTCACTGAACTCGTCCCCTACCAGGGCCGCGACCTCGTGCTGGCCCGACTTCAGAAGCCTGCATTCGGAATCACACCCGTGCCGCTGGCCGCCACCGCCGCCACTGCAGGCGAGACTCTGAAGATCGCAGGCTTCGGGCAGACCAAGACCCAGTGGATGCCGTCGAAGATCCACAGCAGCGCATTCAAGGTGGACGCTGTGCAGGCCGATGCTGTGGCCGTCACCGGCCAAAGTGGCGCGGCGGTGTGCGCGGGCGACGCTGGCGGTCCGCTCCTCCGCGTCACGGACGGCAAGGCCGAGCTGGTTGGTATCAACAGCAAGTCCTGGCAGGGCGGCTGCATGGGCGGCGCCACGGAAACGCGAACCAGTGCGCAGTCCGTCAACGCCGCGGACGCCTCTGCCCGGGTGTGGCTCAAGTCAGAGCGCGAGTTCGTGCAGATGGCTGACGCCACGGGCGACGGCCTGGCTGACATAATCATCCAGAACCTCAACGGCGACGTCACCGTCCGCCGTGCCTACAAGGGCCCAATGGCCTTCCAGCCCGGCCAGCCGAAGTACCTGTTCGCAGAAGGAGTCCGCTGGAGCAGTGGCTGGGCGAACTTCACCGGCCAGGAAGGCCAGGGCCGGCTTTACTTCGCTGACGTCAATGCGGACAACAAGGCCGACATGATCGTTCACGCTGGTGACGGCTCGGTTGCGGTGCGTCCGAACCTGGGCAGCGGCTTCGGCAGCAGCGTGACATGGAGCAGTGGCTGGGCGAACTTCCTCGGCCACGCCGGCCAGGGCCGGCTCTACTTCGCCGACGCCGTCAACGGCATCACCGTCGACGGGAAGGCCGACATGATCGTCCACAGCACCGACGGAAGCATCGCCCTGCGCGAGAACACGGGTGCAGCGTTCGCCATCGTCGAAGGCGACGACGTCCTCTGATCAAGGACGAAGAATCCTGCTATGCCCCGCCACTGCCGCACGCGTTAACGGCCTGCCCGGCCGACTCGTCGGCACGGTCACGCACCCCGCGGCAAGCAGCTGCCGAAGTCTAAGCGGCGGGGCAGAGCCCACAAACCTGGGCTAACCCCTCGCGGGGTTAGCCCAGGCGTGTCCGCTGGGGAGGTTCCCGAGCCGGACCAGCTCGCGAGGACGGACCAAGCGAGCTTCGTGAAGATGGCTCGTCGCTCTTGCAGCTGGGCTCGCGCCGCAGCGGCGCTCGCGGAGAACGACGCGGACTTCCTCGTCCCGCTGCGCGACGCAGGCCCTCGCATTCGTGAGCGCTGGGACGACGACAGCGTCCTCGTCGGGGATGCGGTGGTGCTTTCCGGCGATCGCGCGGATGGCGGGTAGCTGCCTGGGCGATTCTCCGGCGGCTCCCTTCCCTCCGACAGGCGGAGATCTCCGGATCGGGTCTCACATCGAACACGGCCGGAGTCGAAGGCGATCTCAGGGTCTCCGCCCCAGGGGTCTTCGGGACAGCGGCGGGTCAGGCTGCGGGTGTGCGGGCGCGAGGCGGTTCGGTGGAGAGCCGGGCCCAGGTACCGCAGCTGACGTGCCGGAGAACCTGCGGTCGCTGCGGCGGCGGTGTGTGCCGGCTCTTGGCGTATGAGCGGGAAGGTGCGAGGTTCTGGTGGGGGTTTGCCGCCGGCGCGGACAACGCCATTGCCGCCCAGTGCCTGCATCTCTACCACTTGGCCCGTGGCGAGCTTCGCGACGCCGACCACTGGGCCCTGCAGGCGGCCACCGCGGAAGGCCCCGTCCTCCCGCGTACACCCGCTCGCCGCTCACCCGGCCGACACGAAGCCCTGCGCGCGGCCGTACGCCGGCTCAAGGTCGACGCCATCGAGGAATCCGGCCACAGCCGGGTCCTGCGCCCCGCCCAGCACCTGGCCGACAGGATCGAAGAACTCGCCGACGCCCTGTAGCGAACCACCCCGGCGGCGTTCAGGGCGTCGTGGAACGGGTGCGTACGTGAAGTAGAGGAGGCCCCGGGGACGCGCTTGGCGTCTCCGGGCCCTCGGGCTATGGGTCCACTCTCCTGCTGCACCGGCTTCCGTCACCCGCTCGAGGGAACGATTCCGTGAGGGTGACAGGCGCCTCCCTCATGTGGGTGACACGTTGTCAGCGCCCGTCCGTAGCGTCCGGCCGTGACGATTCCACCGCCTGAGGGCGGTGCCTCTTCAAGGCGGTGACCTTCGGATGACCCTCACCACCGGACTCCACAGCCCCCGTACTCCGCTGCGCCGGTTCCTGGACCGCGAACTGTCAGCCGGCCCGCGGCCGCTGCGCGAGTCCTTCCGTGCCCAGCACCAAACCGACAACCTTCTGCTGCCAGGCCCCGGCGTCGGCACGGAGGCCGGCAACGTCGGCACCGCGATCGACCAGCGGCTACGCCTCGCCTTCACGACGGCCGCGCCCGTGGACCTGGCCACGGAGGCCGGCATCGACCTCACCGGCGGCATCGGCCGGGGCACGGGACTACGGATGCGCGCGGTCGGCACCGAGCTCGCCGCACGCCTGGTCGAGACCGTGCACCGCCTCGACCTCGACAACCGTGAGTTGCCGATGGACCGCGCCCATGACGAGGAGGAGGACCTGGCCCGCATGCTGCTCGCCGCCGCCTGGTACCAGGTGATGGCCCGCAACCCATACGGATTCACCTACACCCAGCTCTACCTCACCGCGCTGGAGGACCCCGCCGGCTTCACCCTCGACCGGCTCCTGCAGCTGCCCAACCAGGACATGGTCGACGACGTCGTCCACCAGCTCTACCTGGCCACCACCGGCCCCCTGGAGACGCTGCGCGCCCGCACCCAGGCCCAGCACTGCACTGGCGGGCCCACGTTCCCGGGCGTCAACATCACCGCCGACGCTGACCTCGTGGTCGACGGCCTGCTGCTCGACTTCAAGAGCACCAAGCACCCCTTCGTCCGGGGCCTGTCCCAGCACACCGCAAACCAGCTGCTCGGCTACCTGCTCCTCGACACCGCCGACCGCTACCGGATCGACACCCTGAGCCTCTACCTCACCCGCTCCGGCGTCCTCGCCAGCTGGCCCGTGGAGGAGTACCTCAACCTCCTCGGCACCTGCCGCCGCGACCTGCCCGCCCTGCGCACCGTCGTCGCCGAACTCCTCGCCGGCTGCCAGGCCGACGCGATCCCGTACGGGCAAGAGGAAGAGGACCAGGCGCACGACCTCCTTGAGCGCCTGGCCCCCGTCATCGCGGTCGGCCACTGCCCGGTCTGCGCACAGCCGCTGCCCGACTCCGCCCGCCGCCCCCGCGTGTACTGCTCCCGCTGGTGCTCCGGACGCGCCACCACCATCCGCAGGCGCAGAAACCGACGCTAGACCGCCCCGCGGTCGCTGACCCCCACCCACACGTGGTGAGTGTGGCTGGCCAAGAGCCTCGCCAACCCTGCTTTGGCCCTGTTCCTCCGGCTCGCCGGCCGGAACGCAGCGCGCTCAGGCCCCTTCGCCGCACGGGTGACCGCCGGGGCGGCACGCACCGCCTCAACGGGCTACACCGCCGTGTGCCCGGGGCGCTTGGTGGCGGCGGTGATGCGGTGACGTTTCCATGCGCGGCGGGGGCGCCCGCGGGCGCCGGTGATGAGTGCGTCCGGCTCGAGGAGTTCGGGGAAGCGTTTCTGTGCGAGGGCGCTGGTGAAGCTGGCGGTGGAGGTGTATCCGAGGAGGGGAGCGGCTTCGGCGGCGGTGAGGAGGTCGTCGGGGCAGTCGGCGGCGGGCGTCGGGGCTAGGGGCTGTCGTCAAAGTGATCTTGGGTTGTGGATCATGGTGTCGTGATACGTCGCCATGAACTGTCCGATGCCGAGTGGGAACTCGTGCAAC
>NZ_JBVJWO010000070.1:0-10523 GCF_055602345.1 Streptomyces sp. NPDC037401 | reverse complement strand
ACGGCCGGGGGCTGACGCGAACCCGCCGGCCGCGGACGACGAACAACCCCCCCCTCTTCGTTGTGGGGGAGGGCGGCGGACACACCCTCCCCCCCCCCCCCCCCGGCGGGCCCGCCCCCCCCCCCGGTCCCTCTCAGGCCGCGGTCCGGTGGACCACCTCGCCCGCCACCACCACCGTCTCGGCGACCGTGCCCAAAATCTCCTCGGGGGCGATGGCGAGGATGTCCCGCGACAGGACCACGAAGTCGGCGGCCTTGCCCACGGTCAGCGAACCACGGTCGTCCTCAAGGAAGTTGGCGTAGGCCGAGCCCATCGTGTAGCCGTACACCGCCGTCCTCACGTCGACCGTCTCGCCCGGCTGCCACGGGTCTCCGCCGTCCAGCGGGCGGCGGGTGACCGCCGTGTAGATGCCGACCATCGGGTCCATCTCGGCCACGTTCCAGTCGCTGGAGAACGCCAGCACCGCGCCCGCCTCGTGCAGGCTCCGCATCGGCCAGGCCTTGTGCCAGCGGTCCTCGCCGACGTTCTCCGCCCAGTCCTGGCCGGGGCCCGCGATCTCCGGGGCGCAGTGCCTCGGCTGCATGCAGGCGACGACGCCCAGCTCCGCGAAGCGCGGCACGTCCTGGGGGTCCAGGCACTCCACGTGGACGACCTGGTGGCGGGCGTCGCGCGGGCCGTTGACCGTACGGGCGTGCTCCACCGCGTCCAGGACGGTGCGGATACCGCGGTCGCCGGTGGCGTGGACGAAGCACTGGAAGCCCCGCGCGTCCAGCCCGGCCAGCAGCTCCGCGAACTCCTCGGCCGGGTAGAAGGTCTCGCCGCGGTGCGTGCCGCAGCCGGTGTACGGCTCCAGCAGGGCGGCGGTGCGCGGCTCGACCACGTCGTCGATGTACAGCTTGAGCGGCCCCACCCGCAGCCGGTCCCCCGCATGCCTGCGGGCGGCCGCCGCGAAGGCGTCGAGCTCCTCGCCCGTCGTGCCCCGCGGGTGGAACAGCGCGGCGACGATGCGCGAGCGCAGCCGGCCTTCGGCCCGGGCCCGTTCGTACAGCTCCAGGTCGTCGAGGGAGTTCTGCGGCTCCACGACGGTGGTGATGCCGAAGCCGATGGCGTCGTCGAGGCTCTTGGCGAGCCGGCCGTACTGGCGGTCGGGCGAGGCCCACGGAACGCCCAGGTCGCGCAGGGCGCGGTGTCCGTCGCGGGAGAGTCCCTTGATCGCGAAGTCCTTGACGAATCCTGTGGGTTCGCCGGTCTCCGGGTCGGTGGCGGCGGTACCGAAGGGGAGGTCGGTGCGGTCCCGGGTGACGCCGAGGCGGCGCATGGCCGCGGTGTTCAGCCAGGCCGTGTGCACGTCGTACGAGAGCACGATCGCGGGGGTGTCGCCGGTGACCGGGTCCAGGTCGGCGGCCCGGGGCATCCGGCCGCCCGGGATGGCGGAGTAGTCGAAGGCCTCGGCCTCGATCCATCCGGCGTCCGGGTGGGCCTCCCGCCAGGCGCCGATGCGGTCGAGGACGGCGTCCAGGGTGCGTACGCCGGCCAGTTGGACGCAGTCGTCGTCGGAACCGAGCCGGACGTGGTTGTGGGCGTCGATGAAGCCGGGGAGCACCAGCTTGCCGCCCGCGTCGATCCGCTCGGTGCCGGCTCCGGCCCAGGCCTCGGCGTCGGCGTCGGCGCCGACCCAGACGATCCGCCCGTCGTGCACGGCGAGGGCTTCGGCCTCGGGCAGGCCGGGGTCCACGGTGTGGATGCGGGCCCCGGTGAGCAGCAGGTCGGCGGGGTGGTTCATGGGTGGTGCTCCTGTGGTGGTGGAGAGCGGTTCGGGGCGAGGGTGCCGGTGAGGGGTACGGCCGGTCGGCGGGCGGCCGGTCAGGGCGCGGCCGTCAGCGGGCGACCGGCACCCGCACCGGGGTCCGGCGGTGCAGCGCCCAGTAGGCGAGTCCGGAGACGACGGCGCCCAGCAGGGTGAGGTCGGCGCCGCCGAGCGGGGCGACGAGCGGTCCGGTCCACAGGGCGGAGTCGCAGGTCAGGGCGGAGAAGGTGACGCCGGCGAGGAGGGCCGCGAGGCCGGCCGGGTGGTAGCCGGAGCGGTACCAGTAGCCGCCCTCGGGACCGGCGGCGTGCAGGGCGTGTTCGTCGTAGCGGCAGCGTCGCAGCAGCATGTCGGACAGGAAGACCCCTCCCCAGGGGGCGAACACGATGATCAGGAGGGAGAGGAAGGAGGTCAGGGCGCTGGTGAAGTCCGTGAGGAACAGCGCACCGAGCGAGCCGAGGCCGGTGATGCCGGCGCTGACGACGATGGCCTGGGCCCGGCTCCAGGGGATGCCGAGGACCTGGAGGTTGAGGCTGGACGAGTAGAGCGTGATGATCGAGTTGGTGACGGAGCCGCCGAGCACGAGGGCGAGGAACACGGGCTGGAACCAGCCGGGCAGCAAGCTCTCGGCGCCGGCGACGGCGTCGGTCATGTCGGTCTGGGTGGCGGCGGCCACACCTCCGACGCCGAGGGCCACCGAGGAGAGGAACCCGCCCAGCGCCCCCGACCAGGTGATCGACTTCAGTGAGGTGGTGCGGGGCAGGTAGCGGGTGTAGTCGGCGGGCATCGGCAGGTACGAGAACGGCCCGGCGAGCATGATCACGAAGGCGAGGCTCCAGCCGGACAGGCCGGGTGCCGCGGTCGCGGGGGCGGAGGTGTCGGCGCCGGGCAGCAGGAAGGCGAGCAGGGCGGCGAACCCGGCGGCGAGCACGTATGCCATCCAGCGCTCGGCGAACTGGACGGTGGCGTGGCCCCACATGGCGATCACGAAGGTCAGCGTGAGGGTGACGAAGAGGGCGGTCGCCCGGCCGGCCGTGCCGTGCAGCAGCCCCAGTTCGTCGAGGAAGACCTCCAGGGCGAGAGTGCCGACGACTGTGTTGAGGATGGTGTAGCCGATGCCCACCAGCCAGTTCAGGAACCCGGCGGGGAGGTTGCCGCGGACGCCGAACACGGCGCGGGAGATCACCAGGGTGGCGGTGCCCGTGCGGATACCGCTGAGCCCGGCGGCGCTCACCGCGAAGAAGGAGAGCCCGCTGAGCACGACCACGGCGGTGGCCTGCCAGAAGGAGAGGCCGAAGGCCACGGCGAGGGCGCCGTTGATCACGTAGGTGAAGGTGAGGTTGGAGCCGAACCAGAGCCAGAAGAGGTCCTTGGCGCTGCCGTGGCGCTCACTGTCCGGAATCGGGTCGATGCCGCGCGTCTCGACTCTGAATATCTCGTCACTCATCGCTCACGCACCTTGATCTTGAATGCCATTCAAACTTCTTGAATGGCATTCAAGATGCGGGGTGGAAGAGGGCCCCGTCAAGACCCTGCCCGGGATAAAGTTCGACCGGGAAGACCGGGAAGACCGGGAAAGACAGACCGGGAAGACCGGGAAGGCGGAACGGGTGGCGGGAGCGGCACGGCGGCGCGACGGGCAGATCGCCCAGGAGCGGATGCTGGAAGAGGCCATGGCGGCGATCGCCGAGGACGGACTGGCGTCCCTCACCATGTCCGCGCTGGCCACACGGCTCGGCACCAGCGGCGGCCACATCCTGTATTACTTCGGCAGCAAGGACCAGCTCTTGCAGGCGGCCCTGCGCTGGAGCGAGGACCGGCTCGCCGTGGAGCGCCGGCAGCTGCTCGCCCGAAGGGTCGCCGCCCCCCGCAAGCTCGACATGTTCCTGGAGCTGTACCTGCCCCTGGGTCCGCGCGACCCGCGCTGGACACTGTGGATCGAGCTGTGGGCCCGTACCCCCTCGAACGACCAGCTGCGGGCCGCCCAGGAGGAGATCGACGAGGGCTGGCAGGCGGATCTGGAGTCGCTGCTGGCCAAGGGTGTCGAGCAGGGCCGGTTCGCGGCCGGCCTGGACGTCCCCGCGCGAGCCTCCGAGTTGCTCGCCCTCCTGGACGGGCTGAGCACCCGCGTGGTGCTCGCCCAGCACGGAACGGCCCGCTCGTCGGCCCTGGAGCGGGCCCGTTCGGCCACGGCCCTGCTGGTTCCGCCGGCCTGACACCGCGGCGGCGCCCCGTTCCGGGCCTGGTGAGAGCCCGCCATCAACTCAGGCCGGAGGGAACCGGATTCCCGACGCCTCCCCGCCGACTGCCCCCCGTGCAGTGGCCGGGGGCAGGGACGGGGCCGGCGGGCGGGGTGCCTACGATGCGGCAGGAGCGACGGGCTGCCGTTCGTCGGCGTCCGGCTCGTGCGGTGGTTCGCTGAGCTGGTCGCGCAGGTAGTTCCAGGCGACGGCGACGAGTGCGGCGGCCGGTACGGCCAACAGGCTGCCCACGACGCCGGCCAGGCTGCCGCCCAGCGTGACTGCCAGCAGGATCACCGCAGCGTGGAGACCGAGACCGCGGCTCTGGATCATGGGCTGGAACACGTTGCCTTCGAGCTGCTGCACCGCGACGATGATCGCCAGCACGATCAGCGCGTCCGTCAGGCCGTTCGAGACCAGCCCGATGAGCACAGCCACCAGACCGGCGAACAGGGCTCCCACGATCGGCACGAACGCCGAGACGAAGGTCAGAACTGCCAGCGGCAGCACCAGCGGTACGCCCACGATCCACAGGCCCAGGCCGATGAACACGGCGTCGAGGAGGCCGACGAAGGCCTGCGACCGGACGAACGAGCCCAGGGTCTGCCAGCCGCGCGCGGCGACGACGGGGATGTGTGTGGCGAGGCGGCCGGGGAGCTGGCGGGTGAGCCACGGCAGGAAGCGGGGGCCGTCCTTGAGGAAGAAGAACATCAGGAAGAGCGCCAGGACGGCGGTCAGCAGGCCGTTGAAGACGGTGCTCACCCCCGTGACGACGGTGGAGACCGCACTGCCGACGCTGTTCTGGAGGCGGTCCATCGCCGTGTCGAAGGCACCGGTGATCTGGTCGTCGCCGATGTTCAGCGGCGGCCCGGCCGCCCACTCGCGCAGCCGTTGGATGCCCTCGGACACGCCCTCGACCAGTTCACCCGACTGGGAGGCCACGGGCACGGCGATCAGCGCCGCGATGCCCGCGGCCACCAGGAGGAACAGCACCATCACCACGGAGGCCGCCAGAGCGGGCCGCCACCCCCGCCGGCGCAGGAATGCGGCCAGGGGCCAGGTCAGGGTGGTGAGGAGGAGGGCGACAATGAGCGGCCAGACGACCGACCACATCCGGCCCAGGATCCACAGCGCCGCCGCCGCCATGACGACAACCACCAGCAACTCGGCGGAGATACGTGCCGACGTACGGAGTGCGGCAGCGGCTCTTGCGGAGCTCAATGTGTCAGACATGGGGTCACCCTATTCACACGCCTTTCGCACCTGGACACCGCCGTTGACGCCCGGCGGCACACGGGCCTGCGGCGGTGTCTCCGCCCGGGTCGAGGACGGCGCCCGGCCTCGTGTCCGGCCATACTCCGGACGCCTCCTCCGGCCTACGGAAGAGTCGACTTGACCGAGAGGACCGGAGCACGGCAGCGGCCGGCTGCGCCGGTGCCTGCGGATCGGCGCCCTCGCCGGCCCCGCGCCGTATCGCTACTGCCGGACCACGGCCGAATCAGAGACGCCTGCCGGTGCCAGGCGGCCGGCCGGCCCGTGCGGGCAGGTGAGGAGGGTCACCGGCAGGCGCGGTCCGGCCGGCCGGCGCTCGTTGCTAGATTGGTCCCCGGCCCGACCCCGAGGCCCCGGACGAGATGCGCCGTACCCGGTTACGCACGACGACGCGCCAGGCGCCCCCTGTTCACCGGCAGGCGCCACAGCGCTGTCCGGACCCGGGCAGCGTTCCCTCGTCGGACAAAGGGGCCGAACACCATGACCGTGCCACTCACCCACACCCTCTACCGGACGACCGCACACGCCAGCGGGGGCCGTACCGGATCGGTCCTCACCGACGACGGGCGGCTGGACGTCCGCCTGGCTCCGCCGCGCAAGAAGGTGCCGGGAACCACCAACCCCGAGCAGCTGTTCGCGGCCGGGTTCGCCGCCTGCTTCACCTCCGCGCTCGCCGAGGTCGCCGACGAGTTCGGAGCGGACGCCTCGGCGGCGCGCGTCGCCTGCGACGTGCAGCTGGGCACCACGGACACGCCCGCGGGCTACGGTCTCGCGGTGACCCTCACCGTCTCCCTGCCGGGATGGAAGACAGCGGACCTGCTGCCCCTGCTGCACCGGGCGGACGCGGTCTGCCCCTACTCGCAGGCCGTACGCGGGAACATCCCGCTCTCGCTGGTGGCCGTGGACGACGCCACCGATGAGTGAGCCGGCGGATGCCCCCGGGGGTGCTCCGGCACCGGGCGGGCCGGGTGTCCCGGTGCCCGGGCGGGGTGCTTGGCTGAGGCGCGGGATCAGCCGGAACGGCGGACCCCTGGTGGAAGACCGCGAAGTGGTGTGGCTGCAGACCGGACCGTACTTCGCCGACAGCCGGGGATTCGCCGGACGCACGTCCTTCGACGGCTCCCGCGTGCACTTCCACCACCTCACGGGAGAGCCCGGCGAGGACACGGGCACCTTCCGGCAGGAAGGCGCGGACCTCGTCGAACGGGGCACCAATCCGGACGGGAGCACCTTCCTGGAGATCTGGACCCCGCTACCGAGCGGTGACGGAGAGAGCGGCTCCTGGTGCGGTGCGGACCACCACGTGGTGCGGGTCGGCCGCCACCTGGTGCACGTCGATTCCCGTGGGGGGACGTACTGGCGGCTGTGAACCTCCGCCACGCGGCCGGTACCGGCCGGAGCCTCAGGGCCGCCCTGGGTCACCTGAAGAGGTCGCGGGTGTCGGACACTTGGAGGAGCCGCTCGACGGGGCGGCCGGCGGCGGTGACGCGAAGGCGGCGGCCGGCCCGCAGCGCGGCGAGACGGGCGGCCAGGAGCGCGTTGAGGCCGGCGCAGTCGCAGAAGGTGACCCGTTCCAGGTCGAGGAGGAGGGTGCCGCGGTGGGAGACGAGGGCGGCCAGGAGGTCTTCGCGCAGGGCCGCGGCGTTGTCGAGGTCGATCTCGCCGCTCACGCAGACGTGAACGGTCCCGGAGGGCCCTGGGGTCACCCCGACCTCGAGGGCGTCTGTTTCCTGGGTGCCGGGGCGGTCGTCGTACACGATCGCTGTCATGGCTGCCTCCCCGCTCGTTCTGGGGCTGCTTCTCCTTCCACCAGCATCGTCGACACCTGGCCGACCTACGTCAAGAATTACGCGAAAGACAGGACGTATATACAAAATCGGGGCATTCTGGAGTCATGGGCGATGCAGCAGCTCCCAAAGCACCGTGGACGTTCCTGACCAGCCATGCCCGCGTTCTCCTCGTCCTCGCCCGAGACCCCGGGGCACGCCTGCGGGAGGTCGCCGAGACGTGTGTGCTGACCGAGCGGACGGTCCAGTCGATCGTCGCGGACCTGGAACAGGGGGGATACCTCACCCGGGTACGCCGAGGACGCCGCAACCACTACCGGATCACCCCCGGGGCGAAGTTCCGCCACCCCGCCGAAGCAGGCCGCGACATCGCCGGCCTGCTCGCCCTCTTCGCCGAGGACCCGCCGACGGCACACACGGCCCGCCACGAGTCTCAGCGGGCCTGACCGCCGCCGAGCTCCCAGGGCCACCCGGGCGCCCGTGCCCGACTCCCCTCGGTGTCGATCTGCGTCCGCTACGACTGAGTGGTCCGATCGCAGGTCGCCGGCGGGCGCTACACCGCCGTCATCAGACGCCGCCTCGCCAGATGTTGTCGAAGGCCGCGCCCTCGATGGACCGGCGTTGCCGTACGGCCGCAAGTTCCACCAGCGCGTCCCTGAGGGCGACGAGCACTTCCGCAACGTCGTCGTCGGTGACGTCGGTGGCATCGGTGGCGTCCGCGGAGTCTCCGGTCCGCGCCGTGCGGGCGCCCACGGCCTCCGCGAGAGTGGCGAGGACGGGCTCATCCGATGTCGAGCGGTCCACGGCCTGGCTGCGCGCGGGCGAATCGGCCGGCACCAGCCGACCGGCCCGGAAGGAGATCCCGCGCCGGCGCTGCCGGACGAGCTGCCCCTCGGCCTCAAGAGCGGCCTGGTACGCGGCAGACAGCCCGCTGCCCCTGCGCCACAGCCAGTCGACGACCGACTCGTACGGCGCCTCCCGGACGAACGACGCGGCTGCCTCGGCCAGCAGGTGATCAGCCGGTGCCGGCTGATCACCTGGCACGATGTGATCCCCGTCCAGCCTGACGGCCCCGGCGGCAAGGAAGTCGATCACCTCCGCCGCGGCGAGCGCGAGCGACAGGTCGCCCTGTTCGACGGGGTGGCCGGACCCCGTGTCCATGGCAACGATCAACAAGTCCCGCGGCGTGGTCATCAAGGGTTCCTCTCACCGTGCAGGGAGGTCGTCGGCCATTATCGATCAGAGTGGCCACCTACTGGTAGCCACCGAACCGACGACCGTCAGTCCGTCACGTAACCTTCGGTCCATTCGTCCTGGTCCACGGTCGATCCCTCGACGTAGAACCGCGGATCGTCATGCCTGTCGCGAAGCGGCTCGGTCCGGCACCGGCACGCGACGTGCGACACGCCCGGCGCGGGGGGACCTTCGTGTCGGCCGACCGGCCCCCGCCACGCGCGCCGCGGGCCCGGAACACCCGCCCGGCTGCTAGGCAGGCAGTACCGGCGGTCCTCATCGGCCGTCAGCCGCCCCGTCGCACACCGGGAGACACCCGTGCCCACCCGCGCCTCCGTACGCCGCTTCCGCGCCGGACTGTCCGTCGCCGCCCTCTCCGCCGCCGCGCTCGGCGCGCTCCTCCCGCCCGCGCAGGCGGCCGGATCGGACCCCGGCCCAGCAGGCGAACGCCCGTACCACGACCAGCGCCTTCAGCGGCAGATCGAACGGCTCGTCGCCCAGGACGACGGCCCGCCCGGGGTGATCGCCGTGCTCACCCGGGGCGACCGGACGCAGGTGTACACCGCCGGTGTCGGCGACATCGCCACCGGGCGCCGACCGCACCTCGACGACCACATGCGCATCGCCAGCATCGCGAAGGCGTTCAGCGGGGCCGTGGCACTCCGGCTCGTCGACCAGGGGCACCTCTCCCTCGACGACACCATCGGCGACCTGCTGCCCGCACAACCCGCCGCCTGGCATGCAGTGACCCTGCGTCAGCTCCTCCAGCACACCAGCGGCCTGCCCGATTTCTCGGCCGACCCGGAGTTCCTGAGCATTCTCCAGGCCGACCCCCGCCACGTCTTCGACCCGCGCACGCTCCTCGACTTCGTCGCGGACGAGCCGCTGCTCTTCAGCCCGGGGACCCTGTACGAGTACTCCAACTCCGACAACATCGCCGTCGCCCTCATGGCCGAAGCCGCCACCGGCCGCCGTTACGAAGACCTCCTCAAGGACCTCGTGTACCGCCCCCTCCGGCTGCGCCAGACCAGTCTGCCCCTGGACTACCGCCTCCCGCGCCCGTTCCTCCACGGCTACGACGTCACCCCGCCCGCCGAGCCCGAGGACATCAGCGAGGCCATCGGCGCCTCAGGAGTCTGGGCCTCCGGCGGCATCGTCTCCACCCCCAGGGAACTGGGCGCCTTCATCCGCGCGTACGGCGGTCCCACGCTGCTCTCGGCGAAGACCCGCAAGGAGCAGCTCACCTTCCGCCCCGGCGACTCCTCCGAGCCGGCCGGCCCCGGCACCAATGCCGCCGGGCTCGCGATCTTCCAGTACACCACCCGCTGCGGCGTGCTCCACGGCCACACCGGAAACTTCCCCGGCTACACCCAGCTCGCCGCCACCACCCCCGACGGCACCCGTTCCCTCACGTTCTCCATCAACACCCAGACCAGCAAGAGCAACAAACCCGCTCTGCTCGCGCGGCTCCGTACGGTCCAGGAGGACTTCGCCTGCGCACTCCTCGACGACCACTAGAACGGAAGCGGCGGAGGGGCGGGGCCGTCCGCTCACGACGGCAGCGACGGCGTGGCCGTGTTCGCCCCCGACGGAACGCTGGAGCGGACGGTGACCGGCGGCGGGCTGCGGCGCCCGCTCGGGATCGCCGCCGACAGCGCCGGCAACCAGTGGGTGTCCAACAGCGGCGTGGTCCCCTGCCCTGCGAGGACGGCACCGCCGGGGAACTGGCCGATGCGGTCGGCCCGGCCTGCCGGCCTCCGACGGCCGGTGCCCCGGTGACCCCGATCCCTCCGGACGGCGCCACCGCGGCACAACCATTCATCACGGGCAGCCTGACCCTGCCCTGGGGGATCGCCGTGGACGGCTCCGACGCGGTGCGGGTGGCCGACTTCTCCGGGCAGCGGTGACCCGGCTGTGCGGCGCACGGACGGCGGCCTGTCCGCCCGGTCACCGCACGGGCCGGCCGATCTCGCCCGCGACCGCCGGCCACGGCAGCGACGGACTGGTCCGCACCCCTCTGATCGGCCTGCCCCGGGCACTGTGACGCGCCGTCGCCGCCGGTCCGCCTCGGCCGGGGAGGACTTCCGGTGAGCGAGGCGGCCGTATACGCACGATCGCCCGGCCGGTAGGTCCCGGCCGGGCGATTTCGTGCGTCTGCTGTCCGCTGGTGGCTTAGTACCAGTG
>NZ_JBVJWO010000069.1:0-10792 GCF_055602345.1 Streptomyces sp. NPDC037401 | reverse complement strand
TGGCCACCGACGTGCACGGTGCCGGCATCGGCGCCGATGAGGGTGGAGAGGATCTTGACGGCGGTGGTCTTGCCGGCGCCGTTCGGACCGAGGAGGGAGAAGATCGTTCCCTCCGGGACGATCAGGTCGACGCCGTCGAGCACGCTCTTGTCGCCGTACGACTTGCGCAGCCCGTGTGCCGCGATGGCCAGGTTGGTCATGGGGAGTGCTCCTTCGGAAGCTGCGGACTAGAGGCTGTTGGCGGCGATGTCGCCGTAGGCGGTGGTCGCGCGGATGTTCAGACCGGGCGTGCCGGCGGCGTTGTTGAGCGAGTTCTGGACGCGGCCGTAGCTGGTGCCGGCGTCCAGGGCGGCGGAGACCCCGCGGGCGGCGCCCACCGAGATGTTGCCCTTCTGGGTGCTCAGGGTGACCGTCCCGCTCACGGCCTCGGCGATGCTGATGTCGCCCCGCTGGGTGCTGATCTCGGCGGAGCCGCCGAGGTGGCCGACCGAGAGGTCGCCGTCCTGGACGGTGAGGCGGACGCTCGCGGCCTCGTCGAGCTTGACCGGGCCCTGCGCGCTCTCGAAGGTGACGTCGCCGAGCCGTCCGACACCCCGGAGCTCGGCGCCGGCCGCCTTCGCCTCGACGCGGGAGCCGGCGGGCAGCTGGACGCTGACCTCGACGGAGCCCGAGGAGCCGAAGTACTGGTTCTTCGCCGGGGCGGCCGTGATCCGCAGGACGCCGTCGGCGTACTCGGCGGTGGTCTCCTTCGCCGCCGTCACGTCGCGGCTCTTGGAGGGGTCCGCGGGCAGGATCTCGACCGTCGTGTCGGACCGGTCGGCGGCGATGAACAGGATGCGTCCCGCGGGGATGTCGACGAGGGCCGAGATGGTGGCGGGGGTGTCGAACTTCTGCATGGTTCTCTCCTTCTCCGGATCGGCGGGCTTCTTGGGGCCCGCCGTTTCTGATGACGCAAACGCTACGTTGCATTCAAAGATCCGGCAACTGCATCGTTGCGCAGAATTATCATCATCGCAGGTCAGGGCGGTAAAAACGTTGCAATGGCATCGCATTTAATGCAACAGGACGAGGGTTGACCGTTGCAATGAAATGAGGGTGAACGCTATGCTGGGGACACGCACACCACGAAGGAGACCGCGATGCCGGGAGGCAGACTCACCCAGCAGGAACGTCAGCAGATCGCCCTGGGGCTGGCCGACGGCCTCGCCTACGCGGAGATCGCCAGACGCGTCGACCGTCCGACCTCGACGATCACGCGCGAGGTGATGCGCAACGGCGGCCCCACCGCCTACCGGGCCGACCTCGCCCACCGCGCCACCGAACACCGTGCCCACCGCCGCCGGCAGGCCGCGCCCCGCGACCCGAAGGCCCCGCAGGCCCACGGGCGCGACGCCGAGGCGGTGCGCGAGTACGAGGAGACGTTCACCACCGTCCTCATGGCGACGGGCCTGCCCAAGATGATGGCCCGGGTGCTGGCCAGCCTCTTCACCGCCGAATCCGGCAGCCTCACCGCGTCCGAACTGGTCCAGCGCCTCGAGGTCAGTCCGGCGTCCATCTCCAAGGCGGTCGCGTTCCTGGAGAGCCAGGGCCTGGTCCGCCGGGAGCGCGACGAACGCCGCCGCGAGCGCTACGTCGTCGACAACGACGTCTGGTACCAGTCGATGCTGGCCAGCGCCCGCTCCACCGCCCAGCTCGTCGAAACCGCGCGCCAGGGCGTCGGCATCCTCGGCCGCGACTCCGCGGCCGCCGCCCGCCTCGAGAACATCGCCCGCTTCCTCGACTTCGTCTCCGAGAGCATCACCCGTGCCGCGGAGCAGGCCCGCGACATCCTCTACGCGAAGCCCGAACGGACCCCGGACGACCGGGCCTGAGCGGCGCCGGTCCCGCCCTGTGCTCAGGGCGGGCCGGTGAACGCGGCGAAGACGTCGTCGAGTTCGTGGGTGTGCACGGTGAGCGACTCGGAGGTGAGCGCTGCCCCGTCGAGGACCGCGAGCACGGACCGCAGGGTCTCGACGCAGGCGCCGCCGGGGATCTGGAGGGTGAGCGTCCCGGGGTCGCTCCACGCGTCGCCGAGGCCCGGGCCCGATCCGGCGCCGAAGGCGGCGCCGGCGCGTTCGAGCGCGACCGCATCGGCGAACCGCAGCCGGATGAGACCGTCGGGCGGATCGTTGCGGGGCGCGGGCCAGGACCCGGGACCGCCGGACCCGGCAGGGCCGGCCGGCACCGGCTCCTCGTACGGCGGCACGATCCGCAGGCCGGGGGCGGGCGGGACCGCCGTGAGCCCGCGGCGTGCGGGGCGGCCGTCCTCGAGCGGTGCGCCGGCCGGGTCCGGGTCCGGGACGATCACCGTGCCGGCCCCGTCGTCGGTGAACAGCTCGAGCAGGACCGCGTGCGGGGTGCGGCCGTCGATCACCCGGACGGCGCCCACGCCGCCCCGCACCGCATGCAGGCAGCCGGTCATCTTGGGCAGCATGCCGTCGCTCAGCTCCGGCAGCAGCCTCTCCAGCTCGCCGGCCGTGAGCCGTTCGACGACCTCGTCGCTGTGCGGCCAGTTCGCGTACAGACCCGGGACGTCCGTCAGCATGACCAGCGCCTCGGCGTCCAGCGCGGTCGCGAGTGCCGCCGCCACGGTGTCCGCGTTGACGTTGTAGACCAGGCCGTCCTCGGCGCTGCGGGCGATCGGCGAGACCACCGGGATCCGGCCGGCCGCCAGCAGGCTGTCCAGGGCGCCGGTGTCCACGCCGGTGATGTCGCCGACCCGGCCGACGTCCACCGGCTCCCCGCCGATCCGCGGCACGTGCCGCACGGCGGTGAGCGTGTCCGCGTCCTCGCCGGTCATGCCGACGGCCAGCGGGCTGAAGCGGTTGATCAGCCCGACCAGCTCGCGCTGCACCTGGCCTGCGAGGACCATCCGCACCACGTCCATCGCGGGCGGCGAGGTGACGCGGAGCCCGGCTCTGAACTCGCGCTCCAGACCGCGCCGCGCGAGCTCGGCATCGATCTGGGGACCTCCTCCGTGCACCACCACGGGCCGCAGCCCGGCGTTGCGCAGGAAGACGACGTCGCTGGCGAAGGCCGCAGTGAGTTCCTCGTCGACCATGGCGTGTCCGCCCAGCTTGATGACGACCGTCCCGCCCTGGTGGCGGGCCAGCCAGTTGGCGCTCACAGGCACGACTCCTTCTGTGGAGGACCCCGGCCGCGGGCAGGGCCCCGGTGACCGGCGGACAAGCGCTTGAACACGGCACGAAAGCACTTGGCTGTGATGCGGGCCCTTGGGAGGGTGAATACCCTGTCGGCCCGAGCTGTGCTTGCGCCGAAATCATCGCGCGCGGACGCGGGAAAACGGAAGTCGATTTTCCGTCTACTCGCTTGAAAGGCAACTTCTTTTCCTGCTCGAGTATGCCCCGCTGTCGCGGCGCGTCCCGTCGGCAGGACAGTGTGCGGCGGATATCACGGGCAATGCACCGCAGGCCTCCACGGCGTTCCTGAAAGGTGCCATGATCTGGCCTGGCGATCTCGCCAGACTCATCCACTGATGGATGATGGTTCACTCTCCGCTCGAAAGTGAATCGTGGACGGCTCGAATTGGAGTGGATTGATGAGCAGCAACCCGTTCGACGACGCCGACGGGCAGTTCTACGTTCTGGTGAACGACGAGCAGCAGCACTCGCTCTGGCCGTCGTTCACCGGCGCTCCCGACGGCTGGCACATCGTGTTCGGCGAGGACAGCCGCGAGGCGTGCCTCTCGTACGTCGAGGAGCACTGGACCGACCTGCGGCCGAAGAGCCTGCGGGACGCGGCGGCCGTCCGCACGGTCGCCGCCGACGCCGCGTGACGTGACCGGGCGCGGCCCCGGAACGGCCAGGGGGGTGGGCCCCCGGTGCTGAAGCCACAGCACCGGGGCCCACCCCCCTGGCAGTTCCGGGGCCGTCGCCTCAGGCGACCGAGGACGCCCCCTCCACGAGGGAGGCGCGGTCCAGCTCCCGCTCGGTGCGCCGCAGCACGATCGAATCGGCGATCTCCCCGCTGCGCACCGCGATGTTCGACAGCAGGGCCGACGACAGGCCGTGGCTGTGCTCGGTGCCGCCCTGGACGTAGACCCCGCAGGTCATGTCCGTCGCGTTGACCAGGCGGTAGTCGCGCTCCACCCGGTGCTTGCCCGCCGCGTCGCGCGCGAAGTTGCGGTCGAACTCGCCGAGCAGGCGGGCCGGGTCCACACCGTCGTACCCGGTGGCGAACACCAGGGCGTCGACGGCCACCTCCTCCGTCCGGTCGTCGAGCAGCGTGCGCAGGACCACCCGCGTCTCGCTCCCGGCGCGCTTGACCTCTTCGACCCGGGTGAGGTTGCGGAAGTGCAGCCGCCGGCTGCCGCGCACCTCCTCGTCGTACGTACGCCGGTACAGGTCCCGGATGACGTCGCTGTCGACCACCGAGTAGTTGGTGTTGCGGTGGTAGCGCCAGAACGAGTCCCGGGCCCGGTCGGTGCCGAAGTAGTACTCGTCGACCGCGGTGGGGTCGAACACCTGGTTGGCGAAGGGGGTGTCGTCGGCCACGGTGTAGCCGTACGACGGGATCACCGCGGAGACCTGGGCGTGCGGCAGCGAGTCGTGGAAGAACCGGGTGATCTCGGCCGCGCTCTGTCCGGCGCCGACCACCATCACGTTCTTGAGGTCCTCCGGAGCCTGGGCGTTGTACTTGCTCAGGAACTCCGAGCTGTGCCACACCCGCTCGTCGGCCTCCATGCCCTCCGGCAGGCGCGGCACCAGGCCCGTCGAGATGGCCACGTTGCGCGCGGTGACGACGCTGATGGCGCCGTCGCTGCCGCGCACCTCGACCTCGAGGAGGTCGGGAGCGCCGGCCCCGGACTCGCTGACGGGCCGGATCGAGGTGACCTCGGCGCCGTAGGTGACCTGGTCGCCGAGGCCGGCGGCCGCCCACTCCAGGTACTGGTGGAACTCCTGCCGGGTGGGGAAGAAGTCCTGGTTGTTCACGAACTGCACCAGCCGGTTCGAGGCGTGCAGGTACGAGATGAAGCCGAACCTGGACAGCGGGTTCCGGAAGGTCGCCAGGTCCTTGAGGAACGAAATCTGCATGGTGGTCGACGGCAGCAGCATGTTCCGGTGCCAGCCGAACGTCGGCTGCCGCTCGAAGAAGTGGGACTTCACCGGATTCTCCGGCGTGCTCGCCCCGTGCTCGTCCAAGGCGATCGCGAGCGACATGTTGGACGGGCCGAACCCGATGCCGACCACGTCGTAGATCTCTTGGTTCCTACCCGTTATGCCCATAGAAAATTCTCCCGATAGCGTCTGGAAAACTCGGCCGGTGGCCCGAGAGACCGTGCTGCAGTCTTGCCCCGAAAAGCGCTCCAAAGCAACTCGAAAGCGCCGTGAAGGTCATTGGAGAGCCTCTCGAGACCCTCTGGAATCGAAATCGTTGTCCCGTCGACGGGACGCCGGTACGTTCGGCAGGGACTTTCAGAGCCTCCGTGTGGCGCCGCCGACGGCGTATGTGCCCGGAGCAATTCATGAGTCATGTCCCGGGCCATAGGCATAGCCATGCCCTGAGTCAATGCCGAAAGGGTGAATCCGGATGTTCGTGCCCGACTTCTACCGTGAACCGGACAGCTCGTGGATGGCGGATCTGATCCGCGGGAATCCACTGGCGCTCGCGGTGGCCAACGGATGTCCCCAGGACGGTCCGTTCGCCACGCACCTGCCGGTCATCTTCGATCCCGAGACGTCCGGCAACTGGACCGGCGAGCTGCCGGGAGCCACGCTCCTCGCCCACATGAACCGGGCGAATCCGCACTGGAAGGCACTGCAGGAGGGCAGCGTCCTGCTGCTGACGTTCACCGGTCCGCACTCCTACGTGTCGCCCACGGTCTACGACGTGAGTCCGGCCGCGCCGACATGGAACTTCACCGCGGTGCACGTCCGGGGCGTGGTGGAGAAGATCGACTCGATGGAGGAGACGCTGGGCGTGGTGGAGTCCACCGTGCGCGCCTTCGAAGGGGCGTTCGGCAACGGCTGGGACATGACCGAGTCGCTCGACTACTTCCGCAAGATCGCGCCGGGCGTGGGAGCCCTCCGGCTCACCGTGACCGGGGCCGAGGGCATGTTCAAGCTCAGCCAGGAGCAGCCGGTCGACGTGCGCGACCGGGTGAAGGAGTCGTTCGGACAGAGCGCGTGCAGGTACAAGCGCGAGACGGCAGGGCTGATGAGCATGCTGCCGTGACGTGCCGGAGCCCCCGGCGCCGGGGGCTCAGGCGCTGATGGCCACCGGCAGGGTCCGCTCGGCCGGGCCCTCGGGCAGCGCGTTCTCGCCGGGGGCGCCCCCGGCCGGCGCGGCCAGGCCCTTGACGGCCTTGAGCCCGGGGACCTCCTCCGGTTCCTCCGGCGTGCCGAGGTCCTCCAGGGCGCTGGCGGCCGCGCTGTCCAGGGTGGTCGTCACCCACTGCTCGAAGTCGACGCCCAGCTGCTCCGCGGCCTTGTGCCACCACTGGAGACGGCTGCCGGGGACCTCGAGGCGGCGGCTCGGGTCGGCGGCGGGAGTGCGCGGCTGCTCCACCCCCTGGCGCGTGGCGCGGATGGCGCTGCGCAGCTGCTTGGTGGTCCACTTCCGCTGCTCGGCGCGGTCGAGCCAGACGTCCTGTTCCTCGACCGGCATGGAGGCCAGCTCGGCGTGGTGCTGGAAGCTCAGGGCCGGCCGGCGCCGGCCGTGCTCGAAGCGCCGTGCGACCCAGGCGTAGTTGCGCAGGGTCTGGTACGAGAGGCCGACGGCGCGGATCCCGCGCTGGTACCGGTCGGTGTAGTGGTCCTTCCCGTACCGCAGCCAGTCCCCGAGCCACCAGGAGGACGAGTCGAGGATGTCGGCGAGCTGGCGTCCGGCCCGCTCCCACTCGTCGTAGGCCATCCCGGTCGGCATCTGCAGTCCGACCTTGGTCGTCAGTACCTGGCCCCGGCGCGGAGCGGCCCCCGCAGCGCGCGGCTGCCGGGTCGGCGGCTGCGGAAGAGCGGCTTCCGGACCGCCATGCGGCTCCGGGGTAAGACCGGCCTGACGCGCCATCATGCCTCCATCGGAAGGGTGTACATAACCGGCGAGAACTCTCGTGGGGCGGGCTGGAGCGGCGCCTGAGC
Source organism: Streptomyces sp. NPDC037401 (assembly GCF_055602345.1). Lineage (NCBI taxonomy): Bacteria > Bacillati > Actinomycetota > Actinomycetes > Kitasatosporales > Streptomycetaceae > Streptomyces > Streptomyces sp. NPDC037401. Next base: position 3,656 of record NZ_JBVJWO010000069.1, on the reverse strand, counting down.
GCCGTTCGAACGGCTGCACCGCCCGGGTGCCCGCTGTCCCGCCGACGGGACAGCGGGCACCCGGGCGGTGCAGCCGTGTGCCGTGTCCCCCTTTCCCGCGCATCCCTTTTCCGGGGCCGCCGGACTGGATTTCCCGCGATGCCATGGTCAACTTGAGTCCGCGTCTCGATTCCTGTGGCGACGGACTCCCGCAGTCGCGCCCCGTCCCCTGGTGCGGCGCGGGCCGTTTCCGGTCCCGTCCGTGCGAATCGATCGGCCGCCTGAATGTCGAAAATGAGCCGGTATGACGGTATTTTCGTTCCCCGGTTCGATACGGCCACGGAGGGGAGCCGTATGTGTACTTGCACGTCATGAGCATTGCTGCAGACATGCGCGACCGCGGACCGGCCGCCGCCGAGGACGTGCGGGACCGGATGCGGCCGCAGACGGCCGGCGTCCACTCCACCGGCGACGAGACGAAGCGGCCCCGGCTCGCACGGAGCGTGCCCGGCCACCACGCGGACACCCGCGCGCCGGCCGCGCTCCGCTGCGCCGGACACCGGCTGCGCTGCGCCGGCGGACTCGAGGCCCGTCAGGCGTGACCCCCGGGCGGCGCCCCCACCGGAGCGGTGAGCTCCGGCCGCCCCGGCCGGTGCGCCCGCCGGCACCTCGAGTCCCGCTCCACCGTCCGCCGGGCGCGTTCACGGAGCCTGGCACTCCCCCTTCCCGGCGGACCGCCCACGTACGACACCAGCCGACCACAGACGACTTCAGGAGCAGAGAATGACGGCACGGAAGAGAGCACGGCGCGGCGCCATAGGCCTGGCGGCACTGGCGATCACGGCGACGGCTCTGACGGCTCCCGCCCAGGCCTCGTGGGAGACGGCTCCCCCGTCCGCCCACGCGGCGACGCAGCGCGCCATCGACGCGGCCGTCGCGGCCGGTGTCACCGGCATCACCGCCGAGGCGCGGGACGACAACGGCATCTGGAAGACAGCGGCGGGCATCGGCAACCGCGAGACGGGCGCGCTGCGCGGCAAGAACGACCGGTTCCGCACCGGGCACATCACCAGCACCTTCGTCGCGACGGTCCTCCTCCAGATGGAGGCGGAGAGGAAGCTCAGCCTCGACGACACCGTGGAGCGCCACCTGCCCGGCCTCGTGACGGGCAACGGCAACGACGGCAGCGCGATCACCGTGCGGCAGCTGCTCAACCACACCAGCGGCCTGCCCGACTTCTTCGCCGACACCGAGTACGTCGACACGTACGTCCTGGGCGAGGGCTACCTCCAGCACCGGTACGAGACCCTGGCGCCCGAGAAGCGCGTGAAGGTGGCCCTCGCCCACCCGCCGGCGTTCGCGCCCGGCACCCGGCACGGGTTCTCCAACACCAACGACGTCCTGGCCGCGCTGGTCCTCCAGAAGGTCGCCGGCCGCCCGTACGAGACCGAGGTGCGCAAGCGCATCATCGACCGCCTCGGGCTCAAGTCGACGACCCACCCCGGGACCAGCACCCAGCTGCCCCAGCCGAGCGGCCGCGGCTACTCGAAGCTCTTCTTCCGCACGCAGCCGGACCGGATCGACGACGTCACCGAGGTCAACGGTTCGCAGAACTGGGGCAACGGCGACATCATCTCCAGCGCGAGAGACCTGAACCGCTTCTACGCGGCCCTGATCACCGGGAAGCTGCTGCCGCCGGCGCAGATGACGGCGCTGAAGACGACCGTCGTCAACCCCGACTTCCCGATCTCGGCCTACGGGCTCGGCATCGAGCGGCTGACGCTGGGCTGCGGCACCACCGTCTGGTACCGCGACGGGGGCACCGTCGGGTGGCTCTCCCTGGTCGCCCTCACCGACGACGGCCGCCACCAGCTCACGTTCAACTACAACAGCGACTGGCGAGCGGACGACCTCCTCGCCATCCTGAGCGCCGAGTACTGCGAGACCCCCGCGCGCAAGCGCTGAGCCAGGTCACCAGAACGCACCCTCCCGGACGGCACGCAGCCGTTGTGAGGCTGCCCTGTACGAGGCGAACGCGATCCACGGCAGAGCCCGGATCGCGGGAGAACGACATGTCCGTCAAGCAGGAGGGTTTATGACAGTGCGAGCAGCCGTGGCGGGAGCGAGCGGGTACGCGGGAGGTGAGCTCCTGCGCCTGCTCCTGGCCCACCCCGACGTGGAGATCGGTGCCCTGACCGGGCACTCCAACGCGGGACAGCGTCTCGGCACTCTGCAGCCGCACCTGACCCCGCTGGCCGGGCGGGAGGTCCAGCCCACCACTGCCGACGTCCTCAGGGGGCAGGGCCGGCGGCACGACGTGGTCTTCCTCGCCCTGCCGCACGGCCAGTCCGCCGCCGTCGCGGAGCAGCTGGGCGACGACGTGCTCGTCATCGACTGCGGCGCGGACTTCCGGCTCCGGAACGCCGCCGACTGGGAGGCGTTCTACGGCTCCCCGCACGCGGGCACCTGGCCCTACGGCCTGCCCGAACTGCCGGGTGCCCGCGCCGGGCTGGCGGGGTCCAAGCGCATCGCGGTGCCGGGCTGCTACCCCACCGCCGTCTCGCTCGCGCTGTTCCCGGCGTACGCGGAAGGCCTGGCCGAACCGGAGGCCGTCGTCGTCGCCGCATCCGGCACCTCGGGTGCGGGCAAGGCCGCCAAGCCGCACCTGCTCGGCTCGGAGGTGATGGGCTCCATGAGCCCGTACGGCGTCGGCGGCGTGCACCGCCACACCCCCGAGATGATCCAGAACCTGTCCGCCGCGGCCGGCCGCCGGGTGTCGGTGTCCTTCACCCCGACGCTGGCGCCGATGCCCCGCGGCATCCTCGCCACCTGCTCCGCCAAGGCCGTCCCCGGCACCACCGCGCAGTCCGTGCGCGCCGCGTACGAGAAGGCGTACGCCGACGAGCCGTTCGTGCACCTGCTGCCCGAAGGCCAGTGGCCGGCGACCGGCTCGGTCCACGGTTCCAACGCCGTGCAGGTGCAGGTCGCGTACGACGCGGCCGCCGGCCGGATCATCGCGATCAGCGCCCTCGACAACCTCACCAAGGGCACCGCCGGAGGGGCCGTCCAGAGCATGAACATCGCCCTGGGCCTCGACGAGGAACTGGGGCTCTCCACGATCGGAGTCGCACCTTGAGTGCCACCGCAGCACGAGGCTTCACGGCGGCGGGCATCGCCGCAGGAATCAAGCAGAACGGCAACCCGGACCTGGCGCTCGTCGTCAACAACGGGCCGCGCCACGCCGCCGCGGGCGTATTCACCTCCAACCGGGTGCAGGCCGCCCCCGTCCAGTGGTCCCGGCAGGCGCTCGCGGACGGCCGGATCCGCGCGGTCGTGCTCAACTCCGGCGGGGCCAACGCCTGCACCGGCCCGCAGGGCACCAACGACACGTACGACACCGCCGCGAAGGCCGCCGAGCTGCTCGCCCTGGAACCGGCGGACGTGGCGGTCTGTTCCACCGGGCTCATCGGCGTCCTGCTGCCCATGGACCGGGTCCTGGCCGGCGTCGAGACCGCCGTCACCCGGCTGTCCGGCTCCGGCGGCGAGGACGCGGCCATCGCCATCAAGACCACCGACTCGGTGCACAAGACGGCCGTGGTGACGCGCGAGGGCTGGACGGTCGGCGGGATGGCCAAGGGCGCGGGCATGCTCGCGCCGGGCCTGGCCACGATGCTGGT
>NZ_JBVJWO010000068.1:0-12312 GCF_055602345.1 Streptomyces sp. NPDC037401 | reverse complement strand
AACAGCGCCGCCACCCTCGCCGAGAACGAGGCCAGCGTCGCCCGGGGCGCAGCCGCCCAGGCGGAGAAGGACGCCGCGGACGCCGGCAAGTTCGCCGACTCCGCCGAAGGCCACGCCAAGTCCGCCGAAGCCGCCGCCAAGAACGCCAACACGTACGCGCGTGAGGCCGACGAGGCCGCGACCAAGGCCGAGGAGTGGCAGCGCGAGCAGGACCGCAAGGCCCGCGAGGCCGCGGCCAAGGAGGCGCAGGAGAAGGGCAACACCCCGAGTTTGACCCCGTGGGAGATCGAGGCCCTCAAGGCCGGCGGCATTTCCCCCGAGGAGTTCGAGAAGCTCCGCGCCCTCGCCGACAAGGACGTCCTCGACTTCCTGATGGAGAACGGCGGCGAGATCATCGTCGACCTCCTCTTCGAGGACATCAAGAAGTGCTTCACCGAGGGTGACTTCGAAGCCTGCTTCTGGACCGTGGTCGGCGCCCTCCCGTGGGGCAAGGCCGTCCAGGTGATCAAGGCCACCCCGGCCATCACCAAGGCCCTCGTCAAGATCGTCGGCGGTCTGAACGACTTCCTGGACAAGTCCGCCGCGGCGAAGAAGTTCATGGAGAAGAGCCAGGAGATCCTGGACAAGTTCCGCAAGAACCCGCCGTGCCCGGACCCCGGCAACAGCTTCGTGCCGGCCACCCCGGTCCTGATGGGCGACGGAACGTACAAGCAGATCAAGGACGTCCGCGAGGGTGACCGGGTCCTGGCCACCGACCCGGCCACCGGCACGACCGGCTCCCGCGCGGTCACCCGCCTGATCACCGGCGAGGGGCAGAAGTCCCTGCGCACGCTGACCGTCGACACCGACGGCGCCGCGGGCAACGCCACCGGCACGGTCACCGCGACCGACGGCCACCCCTTCTGGGCGGCCAACCGGAAGGCCTGGGTGGACGCCGCCGACCTCAAGGCCGGCGACACACTGCGCACCCCCGACGGCGCCCTCAAGGAGCTCGTCTCGGTCCGCGCCTGGACCCAGCAGATGCGCGTGTACAACCTCACCGTCGCCGACATCCACACGTACTACGTGCTGGCGGGCAACGCCCCGGTCCTGTCGCACAACTCCACCTGCAAGCTGTTCGGCGCGGCCCTCAAGACCGCGGAGATGGCCAACCCGCTGATCGAGAGCCTGCAGAAGACCGGCAAGCTGCCCTCTCACTACGTCACGAAGGACCAGGCCAAGGCCGCTGGTTGGGAAGAGGGCAAGGCCCTCGGCAACCACTTGAAGGACGCCCAGATAGGCGGCGACATCTGGGAGAACAAGAAGGGGCAGCTGCCCGACTATCCTGGCCGCGTGTACTTCGAAGCGGACCTGGGCCTCACCAATGAGATGAAGCGGTCGAAGCAGCCGGGCACCCGACTCGTCTGGTCGAACGACGGCCTCGCTTACGTCACCTTCGACCACTACGAAACCTTCTACCTGCTGCCCAACTGGAGGTGAGGCCCCATGAGGGTCGTGATCGAAGGCGCGGACATCCGTACCGAGAAGGACGTCCACAGGGTCCTGGACCGGGCGCTCGACTTCGGCCCGTACTACGGGTCGAACCTGGACGCCCTGTGGGACCGGCTGACCACGGACGTCGAACGCCCCGTGCAGGTCGTCTGGAAGGACGCGGAGGTCAGCCGTGCCGTCCTGGGCGACATCCCCTTCGAGCAGCTCCGTGACCTCCTGCTCGACGTCCAGAAGCGGGACGAGGCCAACGGGCCCTCGAAGCGCTTCACCGTGACGTTCGAGTAGTCGGCGAACGCAGCGCACGCCGGAGGCGCAGGCCCCGCCGGATCCACGGATCCGGCGGGGCCTGCGTGCATCCTCACGCCCCCGTCAGTACGACCGGCTCCCTCACATCCAGTTCGCTCTCCAGCCGCCACGAAGAGTGGGCGCGGACCCTCCCCGACCTCTCTGCTCCTGCCCGGGCCGAGGCGGATGCCATCCCGGTCACCAGGATGCAGCCCTTCGACAGGTCGAGGATCTTCCCGTACGCCTACCGGCACGGCACGCATACAAAGCGATGCCCCGGCCGTCGCCCCTTCGCCGGCTTCAGAGGTCGGGCACCCGCCGCGGCAGTCACCCGGGCGTCCCTGCAGGCGGACCGGGCGAAAGCGCTGGAACGCACTACCCGGATCACCCTCCGGGTTCGAGAGCTCACGGGCGGGGAGTCAAGGCAATCGGGCCTGGTCAGCGGCCTCCGCTGTCGGCGGGCCCTTCGCATCGCCATGCGGTGCTGCTCGTGGTGTGATGAAAACGGGGGTCCGAGAAGGAGAAAGCGATGACCTCACCGGCAGCGGAGCGGAAAACCGACGCGGGCCCGGTGTCGGTCCGCCCGTTGGCCGAGGCGGACCTGGATCAGGCCGATGAGATCTTCCGGATCGCCTTCGGGACGTTCCTCGGGCTCCCCGAGCCGAAGACGTTCTTCGGGACCGCCGATTACGTCCGCACACGCTGGGCGGCCGATCCGCACGCGGCCTTCGCGGCGACGATCGAGGGTGAACTGGCCGGATCGAACTTCGCCGCCAACTGGGGCAGCGTCGGGTTCTTCGGACCGTTGACCGTGCGTCCGGACCTGTGGGACCAGGGCGTCGGCAAGCTCCTCATGGATCCGGTCATGGACTGCTTCGACACCTGGGGGAACCGCCACCTGGGCCTGTTCACCTTCTCGCACAGTCCCAAGCACCTCGAGCTCTACCGCAAGTACGGCTTCTGGCCCCGATTCCTCACGGCCGTCATGAAGAAGCAAGTCGCGGGCAGCTCCGCGGTCCCCGGCCGGGTGGTGTACAGCGAACTGCCTGCCGCCGAGCAGCCCGCGTGCCTCAGTGCCTGTCGCGCACTGACCGGAGCCGTGTACGAGGGCCTGGACCTGGAACGCGAGATCGTCGCCGTGCACACGCAGGGACTCGGCGACACCATCCTCCTCCAGGGCGGCGGCTCCGAGCTCGATGGCCTGGCCGTCTGCCACTGCGGAGCCGGATCGGAGGCCGGCGAGGACGTGTGCTTCGTCAAATTCGGCACCGTACGCCCTGGCCCGGAGGCCGCCGACCGCTTCGAGCGACTGCTCGACGCATGTGAGCAACTGGCGGCCGAGCGCGGGCTGAGTCAGCTGGACGCCGGGATGAACCTGGGCCGCCCGGATGCCTATCGGCGCATGATCGACTGCGGATTCCGCACGTGGATGCAGGGCGTCACGATGCACCGGCCCAACGAGCCCGGTTACAGCCACCCCGACGCCTATGTGATCGACGACTGGCGCTGAGACCACCCGTCCCCTGGTGGGCGCTCGCGCTCGGAGGACAGGGGCCAAGCTTCCCAGAGCAGAGGAGAGCCCGTGGGCAAGGTGGTCATGTACAGCTCGGTGTCGGTGGACGGCTTCGTCGCGGACGAGAATGACCAGCCCGGACCACTGTTCGACTGGTTGTCCAGCGGTGACGTCCCGCTGGACGAGAGCGGCGAGCTGAAGGTGTCGCAGACGTCCTACGACTACACCAGGCCGTACTGGGACCAGATCGGAGTCACGATCGTCGGCCGCCACGTCTTCGACCTGACGGACGGCTGGGACGGGAAGCCTCCGGGCGGGATCGACCACGTGGTCGTCGTGTCGCACCGGCCGATGCCCGAGGGCTGGGACCCCGAGGCGCCGTTTCACTTCGTCGACGGCGTCGAGGCAGCCGTGGCCAAGGCGCAGGAGCTTGCGGGTGACCGCACGGTCGAGGTCGCCGCCGGCGACGTCGGTGGCCAGGTGCTTGCCGCGGGCCTGATCGACGAGGTGCGCATGGACGTCGTACCCGTCGTGTTCGGGTCCGGCAAGCGCTACTTCGGGTCGGTCCACGCGCAGCACCTGTTGGAGGACCCCGACGTGGTGATTCAGGGCAACCGGGTGCTTCACCTGCGCTATCGGGTGCGCCGTTGACCGATCTGAGTCGCCATCCACCGCGCAAAGTCCCGGGCCTCCGCCCGGGTGGCCCGACGCCGCTCCAGGTCAGGCCTGGCTGTCGGTGTCAGTGGGACCGGTTTGAACCGGGAGCGGGAGCGAGGGGGTTGTTTCCGCGTCGCGGAGGCCTTGGGTGGTGACCCGGGAGGCTAGTGGGATCGCGGCGAGGGTGAGTCCGATGGCTGCGGCGACGAACGTGGCGCGGATCCCCAGGCTGCGTCCGATCAGGCCGCCGGCGAGGGCTCCGAGGGGGAAGACGCCCAGGACGATCAGGCGGTAGGCGGCGGTGACGCGGCCGAGGAGTTCGTCGGGGACTGCTGCCTGCCGCAGGGTGCTGACGACGATCTGGTTCAGTGAGGTGGCAAGAGCGGCGCCGAACATGGCGGCCAGGGCCAGGGGTGTGTTGCGGCCCAGTCCGAGGACGGCGTAGCCGGCGGCCGGGGCGAGGGCGGCGAGCCAGGTGGTGGGGCCGCCGCCGATGCGGGGCACGATGTGTTCGGCGAGCAGTGAGCCGGCGATCGCGCCGGCGGCGGGAACGGCGACGAACAGGCCGTAACTCGACATGGGCAGTTCGTACGGGCCGGTGATCAGCAGGACGAGGACTCCGCCGGTGGCCGCGCTGAAGAAGTTGATTGCTGCCGAGATGAACGCGACTCGGCGGAGCAGGGTGTGGCGCCAGAAGTGGGTCCATCCGGAGCGGATGTCCTGGGTGATGGTGGTCGGGTTCGAGCGGCGGTGTTCGTGTTCGTTGCCGGTGGGGCGCAGCGCGGGCAGTAGCAGGGCTGCCAGGCCGGCGAGGGCGAACGCGGCGGCGCCGGTGTAGAAGGCCGCCGATGCCGCCAGCGCGAACAACGCCGCGCCGGCAGGCGGACCGATGAACGTGTTGATGACGGACTGGGTTGCGAAGAGCCTGCCGTTGGCGCGCTCGAGCTTCTCGCGGGGCAGGAGGCGGGGCGGGACGGCCAGGGCGGCGTTGTCGACCATCGTTTCGGCGCAGCCCGCAATGAACACCGCGGCGTAGAGAAGTACGACGTGATGCCACCCGTTGGCCATGGCGAGGGCGAGCAGCGCGAACCCCGCCGCGCGCAGCCAGTTGCCGAGGACGAGTATCCGGCGTCTGTCCATGCGGTCGGCCATTGCGCCGGCGGGAAGGGTGGCGAGCAGCCAGGGCAGGAACTGCGCCACCGTCATGCCCGCCACCACGAGCGGGTCACGCGTCAGTGTGGCGACGAGCAGCGGTGCGGCTGCCTGCAGTACGCCGTCGGCAAGGTTCGAGGACGCTTGGGAGGCCCACAGTGCGGTGAACGGTCTGAGGGTGGCGGCAGGCATGAGCGGGCTCCCTGGCGGTGATCTCATGGGTGATTGGCTGATTGGGAATGATGCCAAGAAGATCACCTCACATGCAATAATGCATTTGCCCGTGAGAGCCGTCTTGTGGGTGCGAGCGCCTTTGCCGGCGAGAGGAGCTGATGGTGAGGTTCGGCCACATCGCGGGTGACCGCATGCTCGACCTGGTGAACACCGTTGCCTGGCGGCTCGGCGGGCCCGAACGCGTTGAGGCCCTGAAAACGTTCTCCGACGTCGTCGACTGGTGCATGGAATCCGACCTGATCAGCGCGGATGAGGCCGCAGCCTTGCTCGACCTCGCCGACGGGGACGGCGCCCGGGCCGAGCGGGAACGGGAACGGGTCATCGAAGCGCGAGAGAGGGCCTACGGGGCTCTCTTCGGCAACGACCCCGAGGCCGCCGCAGACCTCGCGAGCATGTACCGGGCGGCGATCGCCGCAGCCGACCTGGTCCGCGCAGGCGACCGCTGGCAATGGCAAGACCGGGACCTCGACCTCTGCCTGCCCCGCAATCGCATCGTCCGCGGGCTCGTCGCTCTCACCCAGCGCGACGGGCTCGACCGCCTCCACCAATGCGAAGACGCCAAGTGCGGCTGGGTCTACCTCGACACGTCACCGCGACGAAACCGCCGCTGGTGCAACACGAAGGACTGCGGCGACCGCAACCGCGCCCGCGCTTACTACGCCCGGCAGAAGGCGAAGAGCCATCAGGCCTGATTCGCACACAACTGTGACCGCGGCTCCCCCGCCGCGACGCCACCCGCACCCGCCAAACGGAGCGGATGGAGGCACTACCAGCGGTAGGAGATCCGCTCGCTGCACGATCGCTTGATCGTCCGTCGACCATCGACTCCAGCCTTCGCGCTCGCCCTGATGGAAGCCGACATGTTCGGCTTCCTCAACAGCATCCTGGGCTTCTACTCGAACTGTGCGATCGCCTGGGTCGTCACCGTGGCCGCGGACATCGGCGTCAACAAGTACGTGCTGAAGCTGTCACCGCTCCAGCCGGAGTTCCGCCGGGGCATGCTCCACGCGGTCAATCCGGTCGGCGTCGTGGCCTTCGTCGCCGCCTCCGGTCTGTCGATCGCGATGTACTTCCACCTCCTCGGCGACACCCTCCAGCCGTACTCGCCCGTGGCCGCAGCCGTCATCGCCTTCGTCGTACCCCGCTGATGGCCGCGGTCACCAAGGGCCGCTACTACGTGCGCCGTACCGACGACGGCATCACCGAGCCCCTGCTGGACACCGACGGCAACCCCAGCCCGGTCACCCTCGCGGCGTTCCAGCAGTGCGACGCGGACACCGCGTCGAGCCAGCAAGATCGCCGCTGCACTGCCGGCGAGGCCGGCTCCGCTGATGACGACGTCGTGGTCGTGTCCCGCGCTCTCGGGATCGGGCATGCGCTGATCGCTCCCTTCGGGGTGCGGTGCCGTTCGGGGGAGTGGTGCAGTGCCACTGCAGTCAGGAACCTGAGCAGTTGTCAAGAGTTGTGGATCGGGTGACGTGTGATCAGGCCGCGGGCGTCGGACGAGGCCCGCCGAGCCAAACGCGCCACCACTTCGAGGACTGGGTCGCTTCGGTCGCTCACCGAGGCCGAGCTGCCCGCGAAGGCCACGCGGTTCCGCCGCCCGTATGCGCTCGCGCCCGCCTTCGCGACCCTCGCTACGAGGCGAACCTGGTCACGTCGGTCACGTTGCATGTGACCGGAGACTCGACCGTACTCAGACTCTGCGCGCGATCCTTGGCCACTCGGTCCGGGGCGAGCACGCTGATGGAGGCGACCGCTTCCGCGACGCGCGTGCCGGTGGCGGTGGTGAACTCGACGCGGATGAAGTAGCTGCTGGGCTTGCTGCTGCGGTTGGTGACGGTCAGGTCGGCATGCGGCCAGTTCGTTGTCGGATCCACTTGGCACGCTGTGATCTTCACGTCACCCCTGGGCCCGCTTTCAGGGCCGGTCCGGCGCGGGTCGTCGATCAAGCCCAGCACCAGGATGATCCCGATGATCACGAGCAGTGCGATCCCGCCGACGATGCCCAGCGTCACGAGCAGGCACGTACTGGACCTCCCGCGTCCCTGCGACGGGGGCCGGCCCCAGCCGCCGCCTCCGTCCGACGTCGGCGGGCGCAGCCCCCAGCCCGGTGGCGGCTCGTTCGGCTTCCGTACGGCCATGCCTACAAGATGCGGCCCGGTCGGCAGGTCCGCATCCCGGCCGGGACCAGGTTCACCGGGTCTGGCACCGGTGCGGGCCGAGGGTCTCGAGGCCCGGGCCACGCCGGTCGGCGTACGGTGTCAGGCTCCGGCCGGCCCCTGGCCGGATCGTCGTCCGGGCCGCGTGACGGAGGTGATCAGTGCGGACAGGGCGTAGGTCGACACGAGGCTTGCCATCATGACCATGATCACGCCGATCATGAAGAGGCCGCTGGCGTCGTCAGACCAGTCGTAGTAGGCGGCGACGGTCAGGCCGGCCGTGGTGCCGAGCACGGTGCCCGCGACCTGGCGCCGGGACGCCCAGTACACCGGTGCCAGCAGGGTCAGCACCAGCCCGATCACCTGCCAGGCCTCGTACGGGCCGCTCACCGAGCCGTCGGGGTGCACGTCACGGTGCTGGTCCCAGCCCAGCCAGGCGGCCCATGCCGCAACCGGTATGAGGAACAGCAGGCAGGGAGCGGGGTTCAGTCGTGTCTGGCGCATGACCCAAGCCTCGCGGCCGGCCCTGGCCATGCGGCAGAGCGCACGTACTCACCTCCCCGTGAGTAGCCGATACGCGCCGGCCCGACGCGGGTCGGTATCCGGAGGCGGAGGCCACGTCACCAAGTGATCAACCTGAGATCGGCCGGATCGGGCGAGGCCCGGACGCTGCCGACGTTCCGGATCGACAGTCTCGCCGAACTCCCGGGCCTCATCTCCGTTCCGTGTGCTATTCGTCAGCGTGCTGACGACCGCTCCCCATCCGCAGGGCTAGAGATCGGGGGAGGGCGGCACGACCCGTACCACGGCGATGAGCGTCCTCCGGGGCCACGCCCGCCTCTGCCGCAGCGGTGTCGAGGATCCGGCCGACCTCGGAGGCGATTGTGGCGACCGCGGCGGCCGCCGCTGCTCCTTACAGCGCGGCCCGGTCGTGGTCTGCCTGGGCCGCGGACTCGTCGGCCCGGCGCCGGGTCCTCAGTCGGGACGCTTGGCCATGACGACCAGACCCGGCCCGCTCTGCTCGTCTGCAGGGAGCCGAAGTTCGGCGACCGGGCGCAGTCCGGCCTGCTCGATCAGGTCCACGAGCTGTTCCGGCCGCCATTTGTACGTCGTCCAGCGGACGGGTACGCCTCCGTAGGCCTCGGTGCGCACCGCGTCTTCGTCGCCGACGTGTGTTGCGGTGATGAAGTGTCCGCCTGGCTTCAGGGCGCGCGTGAACTGGGCGAGGACCTGAGGAAGGACATCGCGGGGGAGATTGAACAGGGACCACCACCCGAGTACGCCGCCGAGAGACGCCTCGCCAAGGCCGAGGTCGGTGGCAGAGGCGACGCTGAAGCGGCATTGCGGATGAAGACGGCGCGCGTTTTCGATCATGCGGGGTGAGAGATCGACTCCGGACACGTCGAGTCCGCGTTCGGTGAGGTAGGCGGTCACCGTTCCGGGCCCGCAGCCGACGTCGAGGACGGGCCCGAGTTCGCTCACGGTGTCAGCGAAGGCGTCGATCGATGCCTTGAGCCATGGGTGGCAGCGGATGTCGCCGATCCCCGTCGTCACCACCATGTGGGCGTAGTTGTCGGCCACGCGGTCATAGGACTCCCGGACCACGTCGAGATCAGCTGGGCGGTCAATGTGGTGTGCGCACATCGGCCAACAATAGGACGACGGTCTCGGCGGGCCGCGCCCGGTCGCCGGGAGCGTTGCCTGGCTGATCGTCAGTCCGCTGGTCGGGCCGGTCTGCACGTACCGCACCGGGACGGTGATGTTGTCCAGCACGGGGCCCAGCTCGCGCTTGCGGGCTGCGCTCGCGAACGACGAGCCCGACGCGTACTGGCGGGCCGCAGCGCTGCTCGAGCAGATCGTGCTGCTGCGCCCGCTGCCCGCCAGGAACGAGTATTTCGGCTACGGCGTTGCCGTGGCCTACATCAGGGCCTCCGGCAAAGACGTGGACACCGAATTCGAACCGTGGCGGGACCTCATCACCGACATCCGAGCACTGCGCCTGAACGTGTACGACGTGGCCGACCGGCTGCGCTCGATGTGCCAGAGCCACTGACCGAGGGCCGAGGGCACCCCGGCAGCCCTCCCGCGAGGTCCGTCCACGGAAGCTCACGGACTGCCATCGCAGTTCGGCTGAGGCCGTCGGTTCTCCCGGCAACGGTGCCTCCTGGCGGTGAGCACGGCTCTGGAAGGAGACTGGCTCGCGTGCAGGTGTCAGCCGTCTTGCTGAACGCCGCCGAACCGGTCAGGGCCACGATCACAGGCACCGCTTCCCTCTTGCCGCGCTCCTCACCTGCACCCGCGGCCGCTACGACCCGAATGGAGCCTCGCGTCGCCTTCCCGTCTCAGGGGGACGATCCGTAGCGGGCGGCGATCGTGGCGGCGCGGTCGCGCAGGGAGTTGCGCAACCACTGCGGGGCCAGGACTTCCGCGTTCGTGGCGAGCTGCCACAGTGCCCATTCCGCGTGTCCCGGGTCCTGGAAGGTCACCTCCAGCCGCAGCCGGCCGTCTGCATCGGATCCGTCGGTTCCTTCGGCTTCTTCGGTTCCTTCGGCTTCTTCGGCGAGGACGGCCAGCGCCGTGCCCACCAGGTCCTGTCGCCGCGCCGGGTTCACCCGCACCAGCACGGTGACTTGGTCGCCGCCGGTCCGGAACTGCGTGCTGCGCTCCTGCCAGGCCCGGTCCAGATCGACCCGGTCCGGTCGCTGGGCAGGTTCGGCGAGTTCCTCGGCGGCCAGCATCCGGGACAGCCGGTAGGTGCGGTCCGCGCCCGACTTCGTGGCCAGCAAGTAGCCCTGGCCGCGTACGGTGACCAGGCCGATCGGGTCCACCGTGCGCCACGTCGGGCTCTGGTCCACAGCCGCGTAGTGGATGCGCAGCTTGTGTCCGGCGAAAACCGCCCGCCGGACCTCGGCCACCACGGTGTCGGGCACTTCCTCAGCAGCCACCCGGCGCGAGAGGAGGTCGGTCTCCGGGTCGATGAGCAATCGCCGGGCCGCGCCGGCCGCCGCGGCCCGATGGCTCTCGGGGAGCGCGTCAACCACCTTGCGCATGGCCGAAGCGAGCGCCGAGCCGAGGCCGAACGCCTGGGCGCCGCGCCGCGATCCGGCGACCAGCAGGGCAAGGGCCTCGTCGTGGTTCAGTCCGGTGAGCTCGGTCTGGAAACCGGGCAGCAGCGCGAAACCGCCGTGCCGGCCGCGTTCGGCGTAGACCGGGACGCCGGCTGCGGACAGCGCCTCGATGTCGCGCAGCACGGTACGGGTGGACACCTCGAGCTCCCGGGCCAGCGCGGCCGCGGACAGCCGGCCGTGCTGCCGCAGCAGCAGAACCAGCGATACCAACCGATCGGCGCGCATGCGAAAACCCTACGGGAATCACGACACAAGATGTCGTGATTCGTTGCGAGGCTTCTTACCAGCAAGCACACAGCACGCAGCACACAGCACCATCGCACACGAGAGGTGATCCACATGGCGCACGCCATCGTCAATCCGGACGGTCTGCACGACCCGGTCCCGTTCGGCTACAGCCACACCGCCACCATCCCCGCAGGTGCGGAACTGGTGCTCATCGCGGGCCAGTACGGATCCGGCCCGGACGGCGCGGTCGTCTCGGCCGACTTCGCCGAGCAGGTGAAGCAGACGTACCGCAACATCGAAGTCGCTCTCGCCGCCCATGGGCTCGACCTCAGCCACGTCGTCCAGCTCAGGACGTACGTGGTGAACCATGACGTCAGCAAGCTCGGGCCGATCGCCGGGGCCCTGCAGGAGGGCTGGGGTACGAAACCGCCCACGCACACCCTCATCGGTGTCGCGAGCCTGGCCACCCCCGACGTGCTGTTCGAGGTCGAAGCCCTCGCCGCCCGGCCCTGACGCGGTTCGCCTCGCCTACGAGGCGCCGACGGAATCCTCCGGAGCCGGGTCGTGGCGGGCCACGCACACCCCGATGCGGAAGCCCGTCGGTGCCTGTGGGGCGTGGCACTCCCACCGGCCGGGGTCGGGGACGTGCGCGGTCGGCTGCAGCGCGAACCCTCCGTGGCCGTCAGGGCGGAAGGCGATCTGGCCGAACGGCAGGAGCACGCCGAGGCCCACTGCCTTGGCGTAGGCCTCCTTCAGCGTCCAGCGTTGTACGACGGCGTCCCGCAGCTCCCGGCCGGCCAGCTGCTGCACGTCGGTGCGTTCCTCCGGTGAGAGGCACCTCGTGACGAGGCGCCTGACGTTCTCCGGGTCGTCCAGGGCGTTGCAGATCTGGATGTCGAGGCCGACGGGCCGGCCGTGGGAGAGGCCGATCAGGCACACGCCGCCCGAGTGCGACAGGCTGAACTCGACGTCCAGCCCGAACCGGGGATGGATCGCGGGCTTGCCGTGCTGCGAGAGGACGAACTCCCAGTCCTGCGGCGCGACGGGGGCGATCCGGGAGAGCTCGGTGCGCAGCATCCACCGGGTGTACTGGAACTGCCGGCGGTCCGCGTCGAAGCGGAAGGCGTCGGCGCGCCGCAGTTCGCCGCGTGACATGACGGACCGCCAGGTGTCCTCGCCGGGTGCGTCCGTACCGTCACCGCCCGGGAGGTGTGCGCGGCCCATCACGGTGATCAGTCCGGGGACGTACGGGGCTGCGAGCCGGTGTGTGTCATGGGCGTTGGGGGGAAACACGCTCAGTGGCGCAGTCGGGGCCATCGTCCGCTCTCCGTGTGCATCGGGCACCGAGCGCCGTCCGCTCTCCGTGTGCGTGGGGGGGGGGGGGGGGGGGGGGGGGGGGGGGGGGGGGGGGGGGGGGGGGGGGGGGGGGGGGGGGGGGGGGGGGGGGGGGGGGGGGGGGGGG
>NZ_JBVJWO010000067.1:0-12607 GCF_055602345.1 Streptomyces sp. NPDC037401 | reverse complement strand
CCCCCCCCCCCCCCCCCCCCCCCCCCCCCCCCCCCCCCCCCCCCCCCCCCCCCCCCCCCCCCCCCCCCCCCCCCCCCCCCCCCCCCCCCGCGACCCTGGTCGACCCGGTCGGCTGCCGCGGCCGGCCGATACCCGGGGAGTCGCTTTGCCTGGCACACCTGACTCCCGCCGGGCGCGCCCGCTATCTGGCAGGCCTGTCTCCCGGCGACAGCATCGACCACCGCGGCACCACCTTCACCAGCCCCCTGCTGGACGAACTTCTCAACGCCGTCCACGACCCCACCACCGGCCACCCCCGCCTCGGCCCAGCCCAGTTCGACGGCTCCACGTTCTCCGCCGACGCTCACTTCCGCGGCGCGACGTTCTCCGCCGACGCTCACTTCCCCGATGCGACGTTCTCCGCCTCCGCCTGGTTCACAGAGGTCACGTTTTCTGCCGACGCCCGGTTCTACGGTGTGAGGTTCTGCGCAGACACCCACTTCTCCAGCACTACGTTCTCCGCCGACGCCCAGTTCCACGGCGCGAGGTTCCTCGCGGACGTCCGGTTCGTCGGCGCCACGTTCGCCGCCCACGCCTGGTTCTACGACGCCACGTTCGCCGCCCACGCCCGGTTCGACAACGCCACGTTCGCCGCCCACGCCTGGTTCTATGGCGCCGCGTTCTCCGCCGACGTGTCCCTGTACGGCGCCACGTTCTCTTCTCTTGCTCGGTTGGGACCCTTGGTGCTTTCGGGGCGTCTGATCCTTTCGGGTGCCGTGTTCGTGGCGCCCGTGACGATCGAGGCCGCGGCTGCGGAAGTGGCCTGTGAGCGGACACGTTGGGATTCGACGGCAACCCTGCGGTTGCGGTACGCCGCAGTGGACCTGACGGACGCGGTGATCACGCAGCCGATCGCGGTCACCGCCCACACCGCCCCCTTCACGTTGGGATCCGGGCCGTCGCTTCCCGAGACGGCGTTGACCAGCAGCCCCACCGGGCGGCGCGGCCCCGGTGTCCGGATCAGCTCGATCAGCGGAGTCGACGCCGCCCACCTCGTCCTGACGAACACCGACCTGAGCGGATGCCGGTTCTTCGGAGCATTCCACCTCGACCAGCTCCGCCTGGAGGGCGAAACGGTCTTCGCCCGCACCCCGCCGGGAACCGACGTACGCCGGGGCATCCCGCCGCGGTGGA
This sequence comes from Streptomyces sp. NPDC037401, assembly GCF_055602345.1. Classification (NCBI taxonomy): domain Bacteria; kingdom Bacillati; phylum Actinomycetota; class Actinomycetes; order Kitasatosporales; family Streptomycetaceae; genus Streptomyces; species Streptomyces sp. NPDC037401. The sequence continues at coordinate 11,434 of NZ_JBVJWO010000067.1, read as the reverse complement.
CCGACCGCCTCACCCTCGCCGAGGAACACCACTGGCGGGCCCTGCCCGAACACCGGTCGCGGCTGCGCTCCGGCTGGACCCCTGCTCCGCCGCCATCAGGCCCTGCAGTGTGCCCGCCGGGACCACCGGCCCTGGCCGCGCTCTACCGCCAGCTCCGCAAGGCCTTCGAGGACGGCAAGGACGAACCCGGTGCAGCGGACTTCTACTACGCGGAGATGGAGATGCGCCGTCTGGGACCCCGGACCCGGCGCAACCGGGCGGAGCGCGGTCTGCTCACCGCGTACTGGGCGTTGTCCGGGTACGGGCTGCGTGCTTCCCGTGCTCTGGCCTGGCTGCTGCTGGCGATGACGTCGACGGTGGTGGCGATGATGGTGTGGGGTCTGCCGGCAGGCGATCCGAAGCCGGAATCGACCGGCACGGTCACCGGCCGGCACGTCCGGCTCACCACCGACACCCCCACCCCCGTCAACCCCACAGGCCCTCTCCACGAACGCGTCACGACGAAGCGGTTCGAGAAAAGCCTGCGCGTGGTCCTGAACTCCGTCGTCTTCCGCTCCTCCGGCCAGAACCTCACCACCATCGGCACCTACACCGAAATGGCCTCGCGCCTGACCGAACCCGTCCTCCTCGGCTTCGCCGCCCTCGCCATCCGAGGACGCGTCAAACGCTGACCCCCGGCGGCCGGCCTGTACGCACCGCACAACGGCGATACGGAACTGGTCACCAGAGGGCTGGTGTCGTCGTCCACGTCCCGTCCGTCCCCACGGATACCTCCACCAGCCCGTCCGGCCCGCGACTACATCCGGGGTACGAACGCCAAGAGGAGTGGGTTGAGATTCACGTGCCGACCACCTGCGGGTCGCGCCAGGTGAGCGTGCTCGCGTCGGTGAGCCGACGGGCCATGACGTGGGTCATGGCCCAGTAGACGCGTGGGGTGGAGGAGGCCGGGCGGTGTTCGTAGTCACGGACCAGGCGCCGGTGCAGTATCAGGGTCGCGAACGTCTCCTTGCCACCCACCCCGTGCCGGTTCGGTGCTGACTGCGCTGCGTTGAGCACGACCCGTTTGCGGCCGAGGCGGCACAAAATGGACCTGCATGACCGCCGCGACCGCAGGACGCTGCTACGCGTCTTTGCTGAGGAAGTCCAGGAGGATCTGGCGGCTGGTCTGTGAGGTCAGGCTGCCGTAGACGTCATCGAACGCGTGCTCGGCGAAAGGCAGTTCCTCCACCTTGATATCGACGCCTTCGGCTCGGAGCGAGGCGCCGAAGTCCTTGATGGCTTCGGGACGGGAGCTACGGTCGCGGTCTCCCACGACGAGCAGTGTGCGCTGCAGACCCATCCGAACGTCGGCGGTCGGGGAGACTTCGCGGTAGCGCTCGGGGTATTGGGCAGGCGTACCGCCCGTGAACAGCTCTGCGGCCTCGCGGGTGCCCGCGACGTCGTCCTTCCACATGGTGGTGACGTCGGTGCCGGGGTAGAAGCCGACCACCGAGAATGGCGGCTTCGGGGTGGTCCCGTCGGTGGCCTGCATGGTGCCGTTCTGAAGGCGGTAGGCGGTGTTCATGGCGAGGGTGCCGCCGGCCGACATGCCACCCAGCGAGATACGGGAGCTGTCGATGGCGTACTGGTCGGCGTGGTGCTGCACCCAGCCCAGGGCGGTCATGAGGTCGTGCGGGGCCTTGTCCCACGTGGGGCGGTGGGGGGAGGCCAGCCTGTAGTCGACCGCAATCACGGTCACACCGTGGTCCGCCAGCCAACGGCCGGTACCACGCAGGTCGCTCTTGTCGAAGGTGTGGAAGCCTCCGGCATGGGCGAGCACTATGGCCGGCGCCTTGTTCCCCCGGCCTTTCCCGGCCAGGTATATATCCGCTTCGAGCGCCTCGCCGTCACGGGTGGCATAAATCTGGGTTGTATCCGGCGTGGCACCCCCGGAGGAGGAGAGCTGGCCGAAGACCTGGCTGAAGGAGATCTTCGTACCGGCGTCGCGAGCGGCAACGAACTGAATGCTGCCAATGACCAGACCGGCGGTGGTCGACAGAGCGGTCACCGCGGTGAGGACACGCCCCCAGCGCACCAGGCCGCTGCGCCAGGCCAGGGCTCCCAGGGCAGCGCCGGCCAGGGCGAGGAGCGCCACGTGGAAGGGGTACTGTCCGCCGATGACCGGGCCGATCACGCCGGCCTTGGGGATGGCCGGAACGTATGCGCCCAGCATGATCGCGCCTGTGAGGAAGGCCAAGATCGAGGCGATCGAAGCGGCGACGACACTCAGGAACCTCTTGGTCTTGCCAGGAGGCGTGGCCTGCGAGGCAGGTGATGGGCGTCGGGCTATGGACATGGCTGCGTTCCTTGGGGTGGGCGTGGTGCAGGAGGCGGACGGTGCCCCCGGACTGGACGCCACAAGGTTCGCTTTCAGGGCCGGTGATCTGCGTCCCCCGGAGGGGCCAACTTGCCGCGTAGCTCTCCAGGGCTACGCCGACACCCGAAGAGCCGTTCCGGCTGTCGGCAGGCATGACCGCATGCCGTCGCAGATCGGGACCGTCCAGAGGCTGGGAGCGGCATGGGCACGCCGGTCTACGGGGCGGCCCGAAGCGACGGTGCCCTGCGGGCAGCGTTGCCGGGGGCGACCAGGCCGGTCTCGTAGGCGAAGACGGCGGCCTGGGTGCGATCGCGCAGCTGCAGCTTCCGCAGGATGCGGCCCACGTGCGTCTTGACCGTCTCCTCTGCGACGACCAGCACCTGGGCGATCTCCGCGTTGGAGAGGCCCTGTGCCACCTGTGCGAGAACTTCGGTCTCGCGGTCGGTGAGGGCATCGATGCGCACGCCGGTCGGCTGCTTGGCACCAGGACTCACGCGGGAGAATTCGGCGATGAGTCGCATGGTGATGTCGGGTGCAAGTAGAGCCTCGCCCCGGGCCACTACCCTTACGGCTTCCGCGAGCTGGACGCCGGAGGCGTCCTTGAGCAGAAATCCGCAGGCCCCGGCGCGCAGTGCCTCGTAGACGTACTCGTCGAGGTCGAAGGTGGTCAGGATGAGGATCTTCGTCGATGTTCCGGGCGTCGACGTGATCTGGCGGGTGGCCTCGATGCCGTCCAGACCGGGCATCCGGATGTCCATCACGATCACGTCGGGTGCCAGTTCCGCGGACCGGGCGACGGCCTGCGTGCCGTCCTCGGCGGTGGCAACGACCTCGATGTCGGGCTGGGCACCGAGCAGGACGGAGAAGGCTTCCCGGACCATGGCCTGGTCGTCGGCGATGAGCACACGGATGGTCATGCGCAGGTCTCCTTGCCGGCGGCGGACGCGATACAGGCGGGCAGCGCCGCGCTGACCTCGTAGCCACCGTCGGGGGTGGGGCCGATGGCCAAATCACCGCCGAGCATGGCGACGCGCTCCCGCATCCCGATGACACCGTGCCCGGCCCCGGGCGAGGGGGCAGCGGGGAGTGCGGCAGGCCCGTTGACGACCCTCAGACCCAACGCATCGCGTGCATAGACGAGTTCGACGTGTGTCTCGGCGCCGGGGGCATGGCGCAGAACGTTGCTGAGGGCTTCCTGGATGATGCGGTAGGCCGACAGTTCCACGCCCGGGGGCAGATGGCGGGCAGTGCCCTCGATCCGGGTGGTCGCGGGAAGGCCGGCAGCGCGTACGTTGCCGAGCAGCCCGTCAAGCTGCGCCAGGGAGGGCTGCGGGCTGGTGCCGGTCGTGCTGTCGCCGGGGCCGTTCGACCGCAGCAGGCCCAGCATGTGGCGCAGTTCGGCCAGTCCTTCCAGGGCGTTGGCGCGGATCGAGGCCAGCTCAGTGACCAGCTCTGGTGGTGGAGCCTGGACCCGATAGGGCGCGGCATCGGCTTGGATGGAGATGAGTGACAGGTGATGGGCCACGACGTCGTGCAGCTCGCGTGCGATCCGAGTGCGCTCTTCCAGGACCGTGCGCAGTGCCCGTTCCCGGGCCGTGGCGGCGATCTGCTCGGTGAGGCGTGCGTGGTCCTCGCGGCGGCCGCGTACCACGGCTCCGATGACCACGGCCAGAGCGAACAGCACGAGGGCCCCGGTGATCATCTTCCATGAGCCGACGGAACTGCCGGACAGCTTCAGCAGAACAGCCAGCAGGGCGCTGAGTACGGCCGCAGTGATCGCCGAGAGCAAGCGCATCCGCAGCGCGAGAAGGAAGAGGACCCCTGCGTGCACCATCCACACGTAGATCTGAGTGTCGTGGGTGGGCGGATACTCCAACGTGATACCTGTAACGAAGGCCATCGACAGCCACCAGGCGGACGTCGGCCAGCGCAGGGCCACCACCAGCATGGCCGCGTGCCCGATGGCCAGGATCGGGGCGGTCGCGCCCGCCGCCGCGGCAGTCAGAGCGGCTGTGAGGCACACGAGGCTGTGGGGTAGCCAGCGTAGCCAACGGGGCCAGGACAGCGGCGGCATGGGGCAGCTTCGTATGGTGATGAGGTCAGCCCGCAGGATGCGAAGGCTGAGGAGGTCTGCCATCGCAGCGGTCGTCTCGGGCACGTGTTCATTATCGGACATCGCACCTACCCCGGTGCGGTCCGGAATCCGGGCGCTCAGCGACCGTGCCGACACACGGAGGCACGGTGACGAAGGTGGCCGGCAACCCCCGACGCAGCCGCACGGATCGTTTCACTGGTTCATGACGCCTTCCATTCCGAGAACCCTGAAACGACGCTACGGAGCGGACCCTTGGCCAGCATCCCGCTGGAGAGCCATATCTGGATGTAGCTCTTCAGGGGGACGAGACGCTTGTCGAGCAGGCCCACGACATGACGCCGCGCTGCCGCCCGGCGCCCCGGAGCCGATCAACGCCTGCCGACGAGCCACCGACGGCTGTGTGAACACCCGGTCTGACCATCCGGGCGGACCGTGTGAGGCGCTGTCAGAGCCCCATGTCAGGATCCTCCCCAGGTCGGCGACGTCGATGCCCGTCTCCGGATGCGACCCTTCGGGCGCACCCGGGGCAGTCCGGCGCCCGGCCCGGGCCACCCACCCGGGGCGGCGCGTCAAGAAAGGGTGCGGATGGACATCGACGGCGACGTCGCGGAGGCGTGGCGCCCGGCCACACCGCTGTCACGGCTGCAGGAGCTGGCAGCGCAGGCTCCGGGGCCGGCCCGGATCGTGGCGTCCCGGATAGGGCTGCCGGCCGAGCTGGCCGAGGAGGTGGCCGTTCGGGCCGTCGCGGGCGGCCCAGCCTGGTTCGGGGTGCTGCGCGCGCTCGCCGCCCACCCGGCCACCTCGGCCGAGCGGCTGGCCGAGCTCGCCGCCCACCCGGAGGAGTCGGTGCGCCGGGTGGTGGCGGTGCACCGCGCGACCCCCAGGACGGCGCTCAAAGCGCTGGCCCGGGACCGATCGGCAGCGGTGCGCCGGGCCCTGGCCGGACGCGAGGAACTCCCGCGCAAGGTGGCCGCGCTGCTGGTCACCGATACCTCCGCCGAAGTCCGGCTGACCCTGGTCCGGCGGATCGACGCCCGGCCGGAGCATTTGCGGGCCCTCGCCACCGACCCGGACGCGCGGGTCCGTCGGGTGGTGGCCGCACTCGGCCACGCCGGCGACGCGGACCTCACCGACCCGGACCCGGGGGTGCGCCGCAACGCCGTCAGCAAGCGCTCAGCAGGAGAACTCGCGCCGCTGCTCGACGCCCTGGCGCGGGACCCCGACACCCGCGTCCGGGAGCTGATGGGCCAGCAGTACCACAACCGCACCCCGGCCGTGCTGGCCCGACTCGCGGCCGACCCCGAACCGTGCGTCCGGGCCGCCGCGGCGGCCAACGCGTTCACCCCCGTCCGGCAGCTCACCGAACTGGCCGGCGACCCGAGCCCGGCCGTGCTCGTCGCCATCAGCCAGAACACGACGGCCCCGCCCGAGACACTCGCCCGGCTCGTCGACACGATCACGCGCTCGTTCGGTGACAGCGAGAGCATCGCGCACGAGCAGGAGCAGGACGTCCAGCGCCTCGCGTATGCGGCACTGGAACACCCCGCCACCCCGCCCGAGTCACTGCGCGCACTGCACGCACTGGACCTGTGGCCGTACTTCCATCCCGGGAACGCGATGGACCAGCCGAACTGGCCGGCGGACCTACTGGTCGAGTTCGGGCTGACCTACTGTGCGGGCACGGTGTCGGGCAAGGCGGAAATCGAGAGCTTCGCGGCGATCGACGACGCCCGGCATACCGAGCCGCTGGGCGACGTGCTCGCCGCCATGGCCCGCAGCCCGATCTACTACCTGCGCCGCGCCGTCGCCAACCGTCACACCCCACCGGAGGCGCTCGCCGAATTCGTCCGCGATCCCGCCCGCGCCGAGGACACCGGCCTCCTCAACGACATCGCCAAGAACCCGGCGACCCCGGTCGAGATCCTGCTGGCCTGGGCCGAGGCGGGTGTGCGCCAATACGGCATGCTGAAGAATCCCGCCCTGCCCGAACCCGTGCTCGCCGCCATCGCAGCGGGCACGGACACCTCGGACGCCGCGCAGGCCCGCGCCATGCTGGAGGTCCGGGCACTCCGGGCCGGAACGGAGACCCCGTGCTGACCATGTCCTCCTGGCGGGCCCGGTTCGACCGGCTCGCCGACACCTCCGCGGTCGCCGAGCGGCTGGGCCCCCAGGCCAACATGGCCGACTACCTCCAGGACACGAGCATCGCGTGGTACCACCACCAGGGCGATCTGGTGGTTCCGGAGGACCTCGACCTCGACATCGCGCTGGTCGTCGACGGCGACCTGATCGTGCACGGCTTCCTGGACGACTACGTCTCCGACATAGGCATGCTGGTGGTGCTCGGCGACCTGGTGGTGCGCGACCTGGTCTCCTGGGGTTCGGTGTACGTCGCGGGCGACCTGCGGGCCGAGGGCATCGTCTACGGCTACTACAACGACTACACCTTCGAGGTGGAGGGCGCGGTACACGCCCGGGCGCTGGTGCTGCACGACAAGTCCGCCTCCTACCGCTCGGGCGAGCTGGAGGTGGAGGTGGAGTCCTACTTCCCACCCAAGGAGCAACTCCGGGCCGCCCGTGACATCTTCGTCCCGCAGGTGTACGACGGCGGTGCGAAGCGGGCCAGGCAGGGACGACCGCCGAAGCTCCGCCGCCCGAGCTACCAGCGGGTCTGCCGCCGGCTGAGGGAGGGTAAACCGCTGTTCCGCAGCGCGTAGGGCGCCGCCTGCTTCCTGACGACCATCTTCCCCAGCGCGGTGTCCTCATCCGGCCGCGGTGTCGCTGGAACCGTGGTCGGCGCTGAGATCGATCATGCTGGCTGTGGTGGTCGGAGAGACTGGGCCGTGTCCTTCCCGCCGCCGTCCCCGTTGGTCGGGTCGACGCGTGCATCGGTTTGGACCCCACGTCGGGCCGTTGCAGTCCGCGGCCCCAGATTCCGCGCTCTGGCATCGGGGCCGCGTCAGCTTGGCATACGACGGCCCTGATCCCCCGAGCGGTCAGGGCCTTCGTGCTGCCGGGCGTTGTCCGTACAGCCCGGCCGCCGGCAGACTGCTGGGGCTGCCGGACCGGGGCTCGATGCGCCACAGCTCCAAGGACTCAGGAGCAGCAGTCACAGCCCGACTTGCAGCCGCATCCGCCCGCAATCTCAACAGGGTCTGGCGCGGCGGCCTGCGCAGTCGGCGCGCAGCAGTCCTTGCCCTGCCAGACGTCGCGGCCCTCCTTGAGGGCGATGGCTGAGATGACGAGGGCGGCAATCGGGTCGGCCCCGGCTCAGCCGAGGGTGGCGTTGAGGAGACAGACGAGCAGAACGGCCGACAGGTATGAGCACCGCAGGGTCTGCTTGGGGTCGGCGACCGCGCCGGCGGAGCCGAGTGCGCGGGCCGTGCGGCGTTGGGCGGCGGACAGGAAGAGCATGACCGCGAGGGAGAGGACGGCGATGAAGATGCGCGGCCGACACTCGCCACGCGGTCGGGGTGGAGGCGGCGGGGCCGAACACGTCGCGCTGGTCACGCAGTACGGCCAGGCCTCGGATTGCCTAGCCTCCGTCGGCGAGCATCACCGCCAGGTCCACCACGACGCGGCCCAGGTCGTGCCCGGTCCCGTGCGGCCGCCCAGTGCAGAGCGCTACTGAAAGCGCTGGTGGGCGTGGTGGCGTCGGCCGGATCCGCGAGCAGACGTGAGCTGGCGTAGTTGACCACCCCGTGCCCGTCGGCGCTGGCGATGGGCTGCGAAAAACTTGTTGGACGGGAAGGCCGGGCGATGCCACTGTCTGGCTGTGACCATGATCAAGAGTTATTCCGGAGCTGTTTCGCTGCCCGACGGCCTCGCCCTGCGACAAGCGAGGCCCGCAGATCTTGAGCAGATCGGCGCGCTCCTGTCCGAGCGCGGTGAGCCGGACGACGCCATCGACCACCGGCTGGTTGTCAGCGACCCGGATGCGGGCTGGTCCGCCTGTGCCGTGGTCGTCGACGGCGACCGGGTCGTGTCCACCGCGACGCTCCTCGACGAGGAGGTGTGCATCGGAGGCGTCCGTCTGCCCGCCGGCCAGGTGGAACTGGTCGCCACCGACAGCGGATACGAGGGACGCGGGCTCGTGAGGGCGCTGATGCACTGGGCTCACGAGCGTTCTGCCGCCCGTGGCCACCTCGTCCAGGCGATGATCGGAATCCCGTACTTCTACCGGCTGTTCGGCTACGAGTACGCCATCGACATACCGCCGACGCTGAACGTGAACGCCTTGCCGCCTGGCGATGGAACGGCCGTGCTCCGTGCCGCCCGGCCCTCGGACATCCCCTCCATGGCTGCCCTGCAAGCCTCGGCGCAGAGCGGGTTCGATGTGACCATGCCGCACTCGGCGGCGCGCTGGCGATGGCTCCTGGACCACGAGTCGAGCAACCTCTGGGTTCTCGAGCAAACCGACACGGTCATTGCCACCGCGCGCACCACGCCTCCCGGTGAGGAGATGCTCCTGGCCGAGGCGGCGGCACGCGACGAGGCGGCGGCACGGGACCTCCTGAGCGGCGTTGCCGCCCTGGCACCCGGCGACCGGACACAGGTCGTCCATCGGGCAGGCACCGTGACAGGCAATGCGTGGGAGGAGTTCATCGAGCACGAGCCGCGCCGGAGTGCGGAGCAGTACTACATCCGCATCCCGGATGTCGCAGCGCTGTTCGACAGGCTGCGTCCGCTGTTCTGGCAGCGCCTCACCGCGGCCGGGATCGACCGCACGGGCCGGGACATCGTCATCTCCACCTTCGGCGCCCACTACCGGATTCCCGTTCTCGCCGACGGGCTCGGTGAGGTCGTCACCGGCGGCCCGATACAGTCGCCGGGAGCTGTGGAAGGCGCCGGGGTGGCGCCCGACCATTTGGCCGCCCTGCTGTTCGGCCCGCACGGAATGGAGGGGCTGACCCGGATCCGCCCCGACGTCTACTCCGCGGACGAGGAGCTGTTCCAGGTGCTTTTCCCTCCACTCACCGCCGACGTACTCAGCTACTACCTCCCGTACTAGGGTCCGTCTTCAAATGATCGTTCGATGATGGATCATGGTGTCGTGATTCGTCGTCATGAACTGACCGACTCCGAGTGGAGTTACTGGCTCCGCTGATACCGAGTGCCCACAGAGGGCGGCCTCGGGCGGAGGACCGCGGGGTCATCAACGGGATGGTCTACAAGATCCGGACTGGGGTTTCCTGGCGTGACCTTCCGGAACGTTACGGCCCGTGGAAGACGGTCTACACCCGCTTCCGCCGCTACGCCATCGCCGGTGTGTTCGCCCGGGCCCTGCGGCAGATCCAGGCCCGGGCCGACGCCGCCGGTGACATCGACTGGCTGGTCCAGACCGACTCCACCATCGTCCGCGCCCATCAGCACGCCGCCGCCACCGGCCGAAAAGGGGGAAGTACCGGACGGACGAACCGGACGATCACGCCCTCGGTCGATCCCGAGGAGGCCTGACCACCAAGATCCATCTTGCCTGCGACGGCCGCGGCCGGCCCCTGGCCATACTGCTGACCGCGGGACAACGCCACGACGGCGTCTGCGCGAGGCCTCTGCTCGAACGCGTCCGAGTACCCCGCATCGGCTCGGGTCGGCCCCGCCGTCGACCCGGTCACGTGATTGCAGACAAGGCCTACAGCTCACGCGGATTCCGCGCCTACCTGCGGCGACGCGGTATCGGGCACACGACCCCGGAAAAGAACGACCAGAAGCAGCACCGCCGCAACCGAGGCAGGCGAGGCGGCCGACCCGCAGGCTTCGACCGCGAGACCTACCGCCGCCGCAACACCATCGAACGCTGCTTCAACCAACTCAAAGGCTTCCGCGGCATCGCCACCCGCTACGAGAAGACCGCCCCCTCCTACGAAGCAGCGGTCACACTCGCATCACTTCTACTCTGGGCAAGATCAATTTGAAGACGGACCCTAGACACGGCACGCCCAACGTCGTCGCCTACGCCCACCAGGCCGGGGCACCCGTCAAACTCCGGTGGCCCGAACGCGGCCGCCGATAGACGCCCGCACCGCCGGCCACGCGCCTATGCCCCGGCCCCGCCCCGCTCCGACGGCTCGCCGTTCGAGCTGCGCCTTTTCCGCCGCCGGCTGACCGGGACGGAGCGCCGGAGGGTCAAGAAATGGTTTGCCGACCCGGTTGCTGTGTGTCACCGTTCGGCCTGGACCGGCAGTTGATCATCGACGGCCGGTCGATGTCGACATGTCGGTGGCCTCTCGGGGATCCACCGGAGAGGTGACGAAACGATGGGAACCGGTACCGTGGGGAACAGTTACGAGGACGAGTGTCGCCGGTCGTTGGCCGAGGAGCAGGCGAAGAGCCTTGCCGGGACCAACGACTGGGAACATGTGGACAGGGAGCGGGTCCACCAGGACTGGGACGTCCTGTACCGGGAGATCACGGCTTTCCTGGACGGCGGCTCCCTGCCCGGGGACCAGCAGATCCAGGAGCTCGTCCGCAGGCACTTCGACATCGTCTGCCGGTTCTACACCCCCTCCAGGGAGGCCTACGTCGGCATGTCGCTCTTCTACGCCGAGGACGAGGCCATGAGGGCGTTCCACGACTCCTACCACCCCGGGATGGTGGAGTTCCTGGGCGCCGCGATCAAGGTGTTCGCCGAGCAGGGGAGCGGGTTCGCCCCCAGCGCAGGGGCCGAGGCTTCGGCGTAGTCGGCGGTTCGATGAACTGGTCACGGGCATGCTCAACGCGAGCATCGCCCAGCTCGGCGTCCAGCCGAATGCCGACAGGCGCAAGATCAGCGCCGTGGCCGCCCTCATCTCCGTCCCCACGATGATCGTCGGCGTGTGCGGGATGGACTTCGACCACATGCCCGAGTTCACCTGGCGCTACGGCTACCCGGGCATGCTGTCCGTGGGCGTTACCGAGGTTGAAAGCGTGATGTCGGGGCCTGATGCTCCCGCCACGGCGGAGAGTCGGTAGGTTGCCTGTCATGGCTGAGCTTGGACCCGTTG
>NZ_JBVJWO010000066.1:0-14271 GCF_055602345.1 Streptomyces sp. NPDC037401 | reverse complement strand
ATGCGGGCAGACCACGGAGAACCGTCCAAACCCCGACCCACCGGAAACACGCCCCCATCACCCCGCCCACCACTCACGTCCCCGACCTGCCGGAACAAGCACGCTGGCGCCGACCGGCCGTCGCGCTGATGGGGGCAGAACTCGGCTTCGCCGAGTGCCGATGCGTCGACCCGGCTGCGGGGACCGTCAGGAGCCAGCGCGGCACCGAGAGGGGCGGGCCCAGCAGAGCCCCCACCCCTATCCCTCACCCCATCCCCATCCCCACCCCCTCACCCTCACCCTCACCCTCACCCCCACCCCCACCCCCTCACCCTCACCCCTTCCCCAGTACCACCGTTCCCGACGAGCAGAACCAGCCGCCCGTGCCCGAGGCCACCGCGACCTCCGGTAGGCGGCCGCCGCGTTTGCGGACCTGGCCGGGGCCGGCCTCTCCGCGGAGTTGGCGGACCGCCTCCACCAGGAGGAACAGCCCCCGCATGCCCGGGTGGCAGGCGGACAGGCCGCCCCCGTCGGTGTTCACGGGCAGCTCCCCGTCCCGCAGCAGCCGGCCCTTCTCCACGAACGCGCCGCCCTCCCCCTTCGCGCAGAAGCCGAGGTCCTCCAGCGTCACCAGCGTCATGTACGTGAAGGCGTCGTAGATCTGGGCGACGTCCACGTCCGCCGGCGTCACCCCCGCCCGCCCGAAGGCGGTGCGGCCCGACACCGCCGCCGGGGACACCGTGAAGTCGTCCCACTCGGACATGGTCGTGTGCGACACCGACGTACCCGCACCCAGCACCCACACCGGCGCCTTCGCGCAGTCCGCGACGTACTCCGCCGCCACCAGCAGCACCGCGCAGCCGCCGTCCGACCGGATGCAGCAGTGCAGTTTCGTGAACGGGTCCGCGATCATCTCCCCGCCCAGCACGTCGTCCACCGTGATCGGGTCGCGGAACATCGCGTCCGGGTTCGTCGCCGCGTTCGCCCGCGCCTGGACCGCGACCGCGGCCAGCTGCTCGAGCGTCGTGCCGTACTCGTGCATGTGGCGGCGCGCGGCCATCGCGTACTTCGAGATCAGCGTGTGCCCGTACGGCACCTCGAACTGCAGCGGTCCGCGGGCGCCGAAGGACAGGTTCGACGTACGCCGCCCGGCCTTGATGTCCGCGCGGGCCGTGGATCCGTACACGAGCAGGACGGCGTTCGCGTGCCCGGCCGCTATCGCGTCCGCCGCGTGGGCCGCCATGACCTCCCACGTCGAGCCGCCGACGGCCGTGGAGTCCACCCAGGTCGGCCGCAGCCCCAGGTATTCGGCTACCTCCACCGGCGCGAGCGTGCCCAGCCCCGCCGACGCGAAGCCGTCGATGACGGACCGGTCCAGCCCGGAGTCGGCGAGTGCGCGGCGCGCGGCCTGGGCGTGCAGGGCGTACGGGGTGGCCTCGTCGACCCGTCCGCAGTCCGAGAGGGCGATGCCGGCGACCGCGACCCTGCGCCGGCCGCCGGAGGAGGCGATAGCAGCTGAAGGCATGAATCTGACGGTACATCAGATCCGTCCGGGCCGCGGGTCGGATTGTTGGTGGGATTCAGCCGCTCCCACATGACCGCACCACCACCCCTGTGCTTCTCCCCCTCCTCGCCCTAACATGACGCCCCGTCAGATACGGGGAGGAGCCCGACGATGGACGCCGCCTTCACCGCGGAGCAGGACGAGATCCGCCGCACCCTGCACGACCTGCTGGGAAAACGCTGCGGACCGGACGAGGTCAAGGCCGCCGTGCGCACCGGGCCCGGCTACGACCGTGACCTCTGGCAGCAGCTCTCCACCCGCCTCGGCCTGCCCGGCCTCGCGATCCCCGAGGCCTACGGGGGCGTGGGCTGCGGGACCGCCGACCTGGCGCTGGCCTGCGAGGAGACCGGCCGGGCGCTGCTGCCGTCGCCGCTGCTCGGCACCGCCGTACTCGCCGCACCCCTGATCGCGGCCCTCGGCACCGAAGCGCAGCGCGCGGCCCTGCTGCCCCCGATCGCCGCCGGCACCCTGACCGCCGCACTCGCCGTGCCCGGGACCGCGCTGGCCACCGCCCTCGCCCTGACCGGCGAGAACCACCCGGGCGACTGGGCCGGCGACGGGCGGGCCGGCGGGATCCAGGCCCGCCGGGCGGCGGGGGAGGACGGCTGGCGGCTGTACGGCGAGGCGGCCCAGGTCCTCGACGGCCACAGCGCGGGCCTGCTCGTGGTCGCCGCCCACGCGGGCGGCTTCGCGCGCAGCCGCACCCTTCTCTTCCTCGTACGGGACGATGCCCCCGGGCTGGTACGGGCCCGGCAGACGACCCTCGACGAGACCCGCCCCCAGGGCCGTGTCCAACTCCGCGACGCCCCCGCCGAACTCCTCGGCACGGACCGGGCCGGCGAACACAACCTGGCCGGCGAACACAACCCGGCCGGCGAACACAACCGGGCCGGCCAACACGACTGCGCCGGCCAATACGACCGCGACGACCGCGAGGTGTACGAGGCGCTGGCGGCGACGGGCCGGACCGCAGCCGCCGTGCTCGCCGCCGAAGCGGTCGGCGCGGCCGCCCGGTCCCTCGACCGGACCGTCGAGTACGTCCGGACGCGCGAGCAGTTCGGCCGGTCCATCGGCTCCTTCCAGGCCGTCAAACACCGCCTCGCCGACCTCTACGTGCAGCTCCAGGCGGCCCGCTCCGCGGCCTACTACGCCGCCTGGGACCCGGCCCAGGGCGGCCTTGCGCTCGCCCAGGCGCTGGAGGCGCTGCGCACGACGGCGGGGGAGGCGATCCAGCTGCACGGGGGGATCGGCTTCACCTGGGAACACGAGGCCCACCTGTACTTCAAGCGGGCGGCGGCCGACGAGCTGCTGTTCGGCCCGGTCCACCGGCTGCGCGCGCACGCCGCGACCCGCGCCGGCCTGTTCACGCCCACGGACATGAACACGAAACCCCGCACGGAAGCACCCACGGGATCGGAAGAGAGGCTGGCCGTCTGATGGCTCCCGGAGTCCGCATGATGCAGAAGGTCTCCTCGACCAGGCTGTTCGCCCGGATCGCACCGCACTTCATCCCGGCGATGGACCGTACGGTGCACAAGCTGACCCGCGGCAAGGTGATGCTGAGCGCACAGATGCTGCCCGGCGTGATCCTGACCGCCAAGGGCGCGAAGAGCGGCCTGCCGCGGACCACCCCGCTCGCGTGCATGCCGGAGGAGGCCGCCGGCACCTGGATCCTGATCGGCTCCAACTTCGGGCGCCCCGGCCATCCGGCCTGGACCGCGAACCTGCTCAAGCACCCGGATGCAGAGGTGAGTTGGAAGGGCCGTGACATCGCGGTGACGGCACGGCTCCTGGAGGGGGAGGAGCGGGCTCGGGCCTGGCGGGCGGTGCTGAAGTTCTGGCCGCCGTACGCGACGTACCAGGCGCGGATCGACCGCGAGATCCGGCTGTTCCGGCTGGAACGCCGGAGCTGAGCCGAACGCCGGGGTCAGGCCCCGCCCTCAAAAACATGCCTACCGACGTACCGACGTACCGACGTACCGACCTGCCGATCGCGTCCGTGGACGCACCACGGCGGCGGACCCCCAGGTGGTCCGCCGCCGCGCAGACAGGATGTGCCGGGCGGGCGTCCCGAGACGCAGCCCCCCGTGGACGCCCGGCTACTTCGTCGGCTTCTTGCCCGTGATGCCGAGGTGGACGAGGAGTGCCAGATTGGGCTTGAGTTCGGCCTGCTTGACGCCCCAGGTCTGGAAGCCCTTCTGGTGCGAGGCGACCGCGGCGAGCATGGCGACGAGCGAGCCGGCCATGGCGGCCGGACTGACGTCCTTGTCGACCTTGCCCTTGGACTGGAGCTCCTTGACCGATTCCGTGAGGGAGTTGGTCACGGAGTTCAGGATCTTCATGCGGATCTTGTAGAAGCGTTTGTCGCCTTCCGCAGCGCCGAGATCGACGACGCGGAGGATCGCGTCGTTGCGGCGCCAGAAGTCCAGGAACCCCTCGACCAGTTCCTCCGCGGCCTGCCAGCCGGCCTTGCCGACCCAGGAGCGGCCCTCGACGAGCGCCGTCAACTGGGCACCCTCGGTGGCCATTTGCTCGGCGATCTCCAGTACCGCGCCTTCCACGTCGGGGAAGTACTGGTAGAAGGTCGCGGGGGAGGTGCCGGCCTTACGGGCGACGTCGATGACCTTGACGTCGCGGTATGGCGAGGAGCTGAGCATCTCGCTGAGGCAGTCGAGCAGCTTCTGCCGCGTCGCCTGTCCGCGCCGACCGGCCACGCGGCCGTCGACGGTGCGTACTTGTCCTGTCATGCCGTCAGCTTACCGAGGGGTGATCGGCGCGCGATTCGGCCGCCTGCAAATGGGGTTAAGCCCTCCGCCTACGGGGGCGCGAGCGGGCCCGCGCCTGTTCGCAGGCGGGTTCCCCGCCCGGTGGGACCCGTACCCCGCGCTTCCGCTTCTGCCCGCCACGCACCCCTGGCCCCGCCCCGCCGGGGCGTCCGGCGTACCCCGAACAGTCTTATCAACAGGCTGTGGACAGCTTTCCCGGCAACCGGCGCCAAACCGGCGCCAAACCGGCGCCAAACCAGCGCCAAACCGGCGGCGAGCCGGAAACAGGCCAGTCGCCCCAAGCCACCCGGGCGCCGCACCCCGCCCGCACCCCGCCCGCACCCCGCCCCCACCCCGCCCCCACCCCGCCCGCACCCCGCCTCCACCCCGCCGCGCGCCCGCGCCGCCCCGCTGCGCGATGGCCGACGTCGGCCTAGTTTGGCAGGACGTACCGCGCGTAGTGGTACGTACCGCGCGCAAGGGAAGGACCAGGCCCATGGCCGCATTCGCAGAGGGCACGCCCTGCTGGGTGGACGCCTCGCTCCCCGACCTCGAGGCGGGCAAGCGGTTCTACGGTGAGCTCTTCGAGTGGACTTTCGGCGACAGCGCGGGAGCCGAGTACGGGCACTACACGCAGGCGTACTGCGAGGGCCGCAACGTCGCCGCGCTGGCCCCCAAGCCCGATGGCCGCATGCCCACCGTCTGGAACGTGTACCTCGCCGCCCGGGACGCACGGGCGACCGCCGCCCGCATCCGCGAGGCCGGCGGCCAGGTGATCATGGACCCGATGCCGGTCGGCACCTTCGGCACGGTGGCGCTGGCGGCCGACCCCGGCGGCGCGGTCTTCGGGCTGTGGCAGCCGGGCACGCACCCCGGCTTCGAGCGGCTGAACGAACCCTTCTCGTACTGCTGGACCGAGGTCTACACGCGGGAACGGGACGCCGTCGACACCTTCTACGCCCGCGTCTTCGGCTATCTGGCCGAAGACCGGGACGACGCAGGGGTGGAATACCGGACCTGGTCGCCGCCCGGCTCGCAGCCCGGCCCCGACAGCGCAATCGCGGGGCGCAGCGTGATCACCGGCGCGTTCCCGGTCGAGATGCCCGCGCATTTCCTCGTCTATTTCGCGGTCCCGGACTGCGACGCGTCCGTGGCGACCGTGCGGCGGCTGGGCGGGCGCGTCACCGCGGATCCCTTCGACACCCCGTACGGGCGGATCGCCGTGGTCGCCGACAACCAGGGCGCGGCCTTCGCCCTGCTCTCCGAACCGCTGTAGCCGCTGCGCGCCGCCCCACCCCCACACCCCTCACCCCCTGTCCGAGGTGTCCGGATCGGGCCGGATCGCGGTAGGACACCCCGATCCGCCCCCGGGTTCGACCGGGAAGCCCCGGACAGACAGAATCAGGGTGCGCACCGCCACGCGGTGCCCAGTGGTGAGACGCTGCACGGGGCTGTGGAGACGCGGGCCCTTCAACAGCCCGTACGGGGAGGTGGCAGGCGAGTGGTGGAGCAGCTGACGCAGCACGACCCGAGACGGATCGGCCCGTTCGAGGTGCTCGGCAGGCTGGGCGCCGGCGGCATGGGTCTGGTCTATCTCGCACGTTCGGCGTCCGGTCGCCGCGTGGCGATCAAGACGGTGCGCACCGAGCTCGCCGAGGACCAGCTCTTCCGGGTCCGGTTCACGCGTGAGGTCGAGGCCGCGCGTGCGGTCAGCGGCTTCTACACGGCGGCCGTGGTGGACGCGGATCCGCGGGCGGCCGTGCCGTGGCTGGCCACGGCGTACGTCCCGGCGCCCTCCCTGGAGGAGATCGTCAACGAATGCGGGCCGATGCCCGCACAGGCCGTACGGTGGCTCGCCGCCGGCATCGCCGAGGCCCTGCAGTCGATCCACGGCGCCGGCCTGGTCCACCGCGACCTGAAGCCGTCGAACGTCCTCGTCGTCGAGGACGGCCCGCGCGTGATCGACTTCGGCATCGCGAGCGGTGTCTCGAACACCCGGCTGACCATGACGAACGTCGCCGTCGGCACCCCGGCGTACATGTCGCCCGAGCAGGCGAAGGACTCGCGCAGCGTCAAGGGCGCCAGCGACGTGTTCTCCCTCGGCTCCACCCTCGTCTTCGCCGCGACCGGGCATCCGCCGTTCCACGGCGCGAACCCGGTCGAGACGGTGTTCATGCTGCTGCGCGAGGGCCCCAACCTGGAAGGGCTGCCGGACGAGCTGCGGCCGCTGATCGAGTCCTGCATGCAGATGGACGCGACCAAGCGCCCCACCCCGGCCGACCTCCAGGCGCAGTTGGCCCCGCACCTCTTCGCCGCGGGCGACGACAGCGGCACGGCCTCGGCGTGGCTGCCGTCCCGCGCCACCGACATGATCGAGCAGCGCCGGGCGGGCGGGCAGCGTACGACGTCCGCCCTCGGTCCGGGCGGCCACGGCGGCCCCGGGGGCCCTGGCGGCCACGCGGGCCCGGCGGGCCACGGACCGGTCTCCGGACCGTCGACGCACCGCCGCAACCGCCCCGTGACCCCGCCGCGCGGCTCCGAGCCCGCCCGGCCGGGAGCAGGGGGCTGGGCGGACCCGCGGACCGGCCAGGCGGCGCCGCCGATGCCGCAGCACCCGCCCGCCCCGCCGGTGCCCGCCCCGCCCGCGCCCGTCCCGGCGAACGGGATTCCCGGGCCCTCCGGGGAACCGGTCCGCCTGGGCGGGTCCCCGGTGCCCATCGGTCCGGGCCCGCGCGCGGGATCGCCGCTCGCCGCCGCTGCCGAGGCGGGCTCCGCCACCGGCTGGATCCGCCCGCCGGGCGGTGCCGTGGCCGCGCCTCCCGCCCCTGCCCCCGCGCCGGTGCCGCGCCCCGGCCCGGCGCCGGACAGCGGCCGCTGGCGCCCGTGGCGGTTCCGGATGTCGAACGAGGTCTGGGGCACGCCCACGGTCGACGGCGACCTGCTCTACGTGACGTCGTTCGAGGTTCACGCGCTGGACGTGGCCACCGGCCGCCGCCAGTTCAAGACCCGCGACGTCGCCTGGTCGATGGCGGTCGCGGACGGCCGCATCCACGCCTCGGACGGCCCCTCGCTGTACGCCCTCGACGCCCAGGACGGCGCCGAGCGGTGGCGGCTGCAGACCGACGCGTGGGTGTACGCGCTCAAGGCCGACCGGGGCACGGTCGTCACCGCGACCCGCGGCGGCGGCGTACAGGGCTGGGAGGCCTCGAACGGACAGAAGCTGTGGGAGCTCACCGGCGCCCAGACGGACTTCGAGACCCCCGAGGCCGCCCCGGTCATCAAGGACGGCACGGTCTACGTCTGGCAGGACGCCCGGCTCCGCGCCCTGGACGCCCGTTCGGGCCGTGAGCAGTGGTCGTACCCGGTGGGCGACGCGGCCTCGTGCGGCAACGTCCCCGTACGCGTGCTGCCGGCTTCGGACGGCCACGTCTACATCGCGGCGGGTACGCGCGTCCTGGCGGTCGACCGGGCCTCGGGCCGGGTCCGCTGGCACTTCGAGGCGCCCGCGGTGTTCATGGCGGCGCCGGCCTTCGCCCCCGGCGCGGCCGTGACCGGCGGCGGGGTCTACCTCGTCGACTACCTGGGTACGGTCTACGCGCTGGACGCGGGCACCGGCCGGGACCGCTGGCGGATCGCGACGGAGCCGCGGCAGTCCTCGGAACCGGTCCTGGTCGCGGACGGCAGCGTCCACCTGGGCGCGGGCAGTGCGCTCTACACGCTGGACGCGGTGACGGGCACCCCGAAGTGGCGTTTCGCGGCGGGCGGGGAGATCACCGGTGCTCCGGCGGTGGCGGAGGGCCGGGTCCACTTCGGCTCGGCGGACCACTGCCTGTACACGCTGGACGCGGCGGGCGGCCAGCTGCGCTGGAAGCTCAAGACGGGCGGCGAGATCGCGGGCTCCCCGGTCGCGAAGGCGGGCGTGGTCTATGCGTGCAGCAAGGACCGCTGCGTGTACGCCCTCGACGCGGCCAAGGGAACGGGTACGCGTACGTCCTGATGCCCGCCGGGCCCGACGAGCGCGGGCCCGGGCCCGCGGCGCCCGCCACGGCCGATGTCAGTGCTTGTCGAGCGGCGGGCCCAGCGGCGGGCCGTGCGGGGGTGGAGGGGCGTCGGGTTCCGGGCCGTCGATGGGGGAGCCGAGCGCCGGCCCGTGCACGTACGGATGCGTCTGGGCCTGGGTCTGGGTCTGGGCCGGTGTCGGTGGTGTCTGGCCCTCGGGCGCGGGCTCGGGCGCGGGCTCTGCCTGCGTCTGCGGGTCGGGCCGGGGCTGCCAGGACGGCGGCGGTTCCGCGGCCGGGGCCGGTGCCGGGGTGTACGGGACCATCTCCGGCTCCACGGGCTCCCGGCGGCGACGACGGGGCCGGCCGGTCATGACCGCCGCCCCCAGCAGCATCAGGACCCCGCCGCCGAAGGCGTTCGCGACGCCTTCGCCGAGCCCCGCGCCGGCACCCCCGACGCTCAGCGAGCCCGCGGCCTGCCCCTGGCGGATCATCCACAGGACGGTGACACCGAGGACGATCACCCCGGCGAAGGCCATCAGGAACCGGGAGCGCCGCAGCACCGCGAGCAGGGTCAGCAGGGCCGCGCACGTGAACGGGAGCAGGAGCGAGGCCGCGAGGTTGGGCGTGTCGGCGGTGATGCCGGTGCCGGTGAAGAGTTCCTCGATGCGGTAGTCGCGTCCGTGACGGCCGTCGTACCAAGCACGGAAGGGGCTCCAGACGGCGGCCGTCGCTCCGACGAGCCCCATCACGGAGCCGAGTACGTTGCGGACCATGCTCGGCCTCCTGGGTCGGGCTCTCGCTCCCGACGCTACGCCCGGCCCGATGCCCCCGCACTCCGGCCGCCCCGCCACTGCTCCGATCGGTGATCCCCCGTGGCTGATAGCGTGCGCCCGCCATCGATTCAGGGGAGGGATCGCGCCATGTTCGGGCGTCGGATCAAGTTCGCAGCGGTACTCGTCGGCGTCGTGCTCGCGCTGACCGGCTTTTCCACGGGGGGAAGCTCCGGGAGCAAGTCGGGCAAGAGCAAGAGCAGCGGGAGCGACTCCAGCTCGGGCGGCGGGTGCTCCAGCTCGAAGAAGAAGAACGGCTCGGACAACGACAGCGACTGGAAGAACAGCACTGCCGGCAGCACCGGCAGCAGCGGCTACCGGACCGGCCCGGCGGCCACCGCCACCTCGTCGTCCGGCGCCCCGGCCACGGCGCTGTTCATCCGGTGCGCCACCGAGGCCGACCCCGCCGCGACGGTCAGGGTCACCTCCCTCTCGGGGACCAAGCGCACCTTCACCGTCGAGGTCGAGTTCCTCGGCGGCCGCAGCGGTGCCACCGGCACCGAGATCGACGAGAACACCGCGCGGATCACCCTGGAGCCGTACGCGAGCCGCGAGCTCCGCGTCCCGATGACCGCCGCGAACGCGCACCGGGCCGAGGACGTCGAGCTCTGTGAGATCGACGGCGTGGAAGCCGACTCCGGGACGACCACCACCATCAGGCCCACGTCCAGGCCGACCGCGCGCGCGACTGCCGGTCCGGCCACGCAGCCGACCACCACGCCGAAGTCCCGCTCCACCACGCCCACCAAGACCACCAAGCCCCGCTCGAGGCGCCGCTGACGACCCCGGGGGAGCCGAGGAACCTGACGGATCCGACGGATCCGACGGTGCGGCCGGAGCCCGGGGCAGGTCAGCGCAAGCGGAAGTCCCCGCCCGCCCGCCGCCCCTCGAACAGCTCCGCCTGCCGCTCCGGCGGCAGGTTGCCCAGCGCGATCAGGTGCGGGGCATGCGCCAGCGCCTGGCTGCGGGCGGCCTCCTTCGCCGACCACAGCGCCCGGACCGTGCCCTGCACCGCTTCCGTCGGGTAGCCCGCCAGCACCTCCGCGCACCGCACGGCCGCCGCGACTTCCTCACCGGGCGCGGTCAGCTCCGACACCAGCCCGATCTCGTACGCGCGCCGCGCGGAGAGACGTTCCGCCGTGCCCATGAGCGACATCCGGGCGACCTCCCCGAACGGCATCCGCTGCGCCATGTGGACGGCCTCGTAAGCGCTGACCATCCCGTACGTCGTGTGCGGGTCGAAGAACGCCGCCTCCTCCGACGCCACCAGGAACTCCGCCTCGCCCAGCAGGTAGAACGCCCCGCCGCACGCCATGCCGTTGACGGCCGCGATCACCGGCTTCCACAGGTCGTTCGCCTTCGGGCCGATCGCGATCATCGGATCGTCGATCGTGTACGGGGACGCGGGCTGGGGCACCTCCACCGAGCGGTCGATGCCGGTGCAGAAGGCCTTCGGCCCGGCCCCGGTCACCACCACGGCCCGTACCGACTCCTCGTACCGGAACTCCCGCCAGACCGCCGAGAGCGCGGCCGCCGTGTCGAGGTCGACGGCGTTGAGCCGGTCGGGCCGGTCCAGCGTGACCACGGCGACGCCCGTCGCCTTGTCCCGCTCGACCCGCAGGCCGCCCGTACCGCCGCTCACGGCCGCTCCAGCAGCCAGCGCGGCACGGCCATCCCGTCGACGTCCGCGAAGGCGACCTGCACCTTCGCGCCGATCCGCAGCCGCGCCGGGTCCACGGAGTTCAGCGGAGCCCCCGCCGACGCCACCAGATTCCCCGCCAGCCGGATCTGCGGCGCGTCCGCCAGCTCCACCAGGATCACGTTGTACGGGGCCTGGGCGGCGTACGCCGGCAGCAGCGGCGGATGCGGCTGCACGAACGACCAGATCCGCCCGCGCCCGCTCATCAGCCGCCACTCGCTCTCGAAGGACCCGCAGTGCGGGCAGCACGGCCGCGGCGGGAACCGCAGCTTCCCGCAGTCATCCCCGGCGCACGCCTGCACGCGCAGCTCGCCCCGGGCGGCGTACTCCCAGAAGGGTCCGCCGTCGACGTCGGGAACGGGCGGCAACAGCCCCTGATCGCCGGAGGCAGAACCGGGACCGGAAACGGAAGGGGAAACAGTCATGGGACAGACTCCTCAGCTTCAGGCGCGCAGCAGGATCGCGGACGTCGGTACGCCTTCCCCCGCCGTGACCAGGCAGGTCGCGGCATCCGGCACCTGGGCGGTCGAGACGCCGCGCAGCTGCTTCACGCCCTCGTTGATCAGGTTGAAGCCGTGGACGTACGCCTCGCTCAGCCCGCCCCCGCCGGTATTGATCGGCAGCCGTCCGCCGATCTCCAGCGCCCCGCCCTCCGTGAACGAGGCGCCCTCGCCCCGCCCGCAGAAGCCGTAGCCCTCCAGCGACAGCGGGATCAGGGGCGTGAACGCGTCGTAGATCTGCGCGACGTCCACGTCCTCGGGCCCGAAATCGGCCTGCTTCCACAGGTGCCGGGCGGCGGTCCAGGCAGGCCCCGACAGCGGGTCGTCGTTCCAGTAGTTGACCATCCCGTGGTGCTGGGCGGGCAGCCCCTGCGCCACCGAGTGGACGTAGACCGGCTTCTGCCGGCAGTCGCGGGCGCGCTCGGCGCTGACGATCACGCAGGCCAGCGCCCCGTCCGTCTCCAGGCAGTTGTCGAAGAGGCACAGCGGCTCGCTGATCCAGCGGGCGGTCATGTACATCTCGCGGGTCAGCGGCCGTTCGTACATCATCGCGGCCGGGTTCTGGTTCGCGCGGTTGCGGCAGGCCAGCGCCACGTTGAAGAGGTGGTCGCGGGTCGCCCCGTACTCGTGCATGTACCGTCTCGCCAGCATGCCGATCTCGTCGGCGGGCCGCAGCAGCCCGAACGGGCGCGTCCACTGGCCGGGCGTGGGCAGCTGCACGGCGGTGTTCTTCCACGGCCGCGGCCCCGACCCCCGCTTCCTGGACCGCCACGCCACCCCCACGCTCGCCTGGCCCGTGGCGACCGCGGCCGCCAGGTGCCCGACCGTCGCGCACGAACCCCCGCCCCCGTACCCGACCTTGGAGAAGAAGGTGACGTCCCCGGCGCCGATGGCCTTGGCGACCTCGACCTCGTCCGTCTCCTCCATCGTGTACGAGGCGAACGCGTCGACCTCCGACGGCGCGATCCCGGCGTCCCCGAGCGCGGCCAGAATCGCCCGGCAAGCCAGGGCCTTCTCGCTCTCCGGGAGCTGTTTCGCGAAGGCGGTCTGCCCGATCCCGACTATCGCCGTCGCGTCCTTGAGCGTTGCCGCCATCGCCACCTCCGCAGCTGCACCGGTACTGACAGCCGGGAAGGCTACAGCTAATCTGACGGATAGTCAGCTACTGTGTTACGGGAGGGATCCGCCATGGGCGAGGACGAACGCGGCGATCTGCGCTGGGGCAGCATCCCGGGCCTGGTAAGGGCGGCGGCAGAGGAGTACTCGGCCCACGAGGCCGTCGTCGACGGCCGCACCCGCATCACCTACGCCGATCTGGGCGAACGCATCGAACGAGCCGCCGCCGCCTGCATCGCCTCCGGCATCGAACCGGGCGACCGCGTCGCCATCTGGGCCCCCAACACCCTCGACTGGATCGTCTCCGCCCTCGGCGCCGTCAGCGCCGGCGCCGTCCTCGTCCCCCTCAACACCCGCTTCAAGGGCACCGAAGCCGCCTACGTCCTCGAGAGCAGCCGCGCCCGCCTGCTCTTCATCACCGGTACCTTCCTCGGCACCTCGTACGTCGCCTCGCTGCGCCGCGCCACCGCCGAGGGCCCCGGCGCCGGGCCCCTCCCCGGCCTCCCGCACCTCGAACAGGTCGTGGTCCTCGCCGACGACGCCCCGGAGTCCTTCCGCACCTGGAAGGACTTCCTCGCCGCCGGCGACACCGTCGCACCCGCCGTCGTCCGCGACCGCGAACGCCGGATCCGCCCCGACGACCCGTCGGACATCATCTTCACCTCCGGTACCACGGGCCGGCCCAAGGGCGCGGTCATCAGCCACGCCCAGACCCTGCGCTGCTACGCGATCTGGAGCGCCCTCGCCGGCCTGCGCGAACGCGACCGCTACCTGATCGTGAACCCCTTCTTCCACACCTTCGGCTACAAGGCCGGGATCATCGCCTGCCTGATGCGCGGCGCCACGATGGTCCCGCAGCCGGTCTTCAACGTCGACACCGTGCTCGCCAACATCGCCGCCGAGCGGATCTCCGTACTCCCCGGCCCGCCCACCCTCCACCAGTCCCTCCTGGACCACCCGGCGCGCAGCCACCACGACCTGTCGGCGCTGCGCCTGGTGGTGACCGGCGCGGCCGTCGTCCCCCTCCGGCTGGTCGAACGCCTCCGCAACGAACTGCGCATCGCGACCGTCCTCACCGCCTACGGCCTTTCGGAGGCGAGCGGCATCGTCACGATGTGCCGCCAGGGCGACCCGGCCCCGACCATCTCGGCCACCAGCGGCCGGGCCATCCCCGGCACGGAGGTGCGCGTGGTCGACGGCGAGGTCTGGGTACGCGGCCACAACGTGATGCAGGGCTACTTCGAGGACCCGGACGAGACCGCCCGCGCGATCACCCCGGACGGCTGGCTGCGCACCGGCGACGTCGGCGTCCTCGACGAGGCCGGCAACCTCCGCATCACCGACCGCATCAAGGACATGTTCATCGTCGGGGGCTTCAACGCGTACCCGGCGGAGATCGAGCAACTCCTGGGCCTCCACCCGGACATCGCCGACGTCGCCGTCATAGGCGTCCCCGACCCCCGCCTCGGCGAGGTCGGCAAGGCCTACGCGGTCCGCCGCCCCGGCTCGACCCTGACCGCCGACGACCTGATCGCCTGGTCCCGCCGCGAGATGGCCAACTACAAGGTCCCCCGGCAGGTCGAGTTCCTCCCGGACCTCCCCCGCAACGCGAGCGGCAAGGTCCTCAAAACCACCCTCCGCCGGTCCGCTGCGCTTGGCTGACCCGAGCCGGTCCGCTGCGCTTGGCTTGGGCGGGGGTCGCTGGTCCGGCTGGCGCCGGTGGGGGCTGCGCCCGCGCTCCGCGCGGGCTGGGGATACCCACCCGCACCACCCGTGCGGTTGGGAGGGCATCGCTGAGGTCTCCCAGTGGTCGGCCA
>NZ_JBVJWO010000065.1:0-15163 GCF_055602345.1 Streptomyces sp. NPDC037401 | reverse complement strand
TCTTCGCAGCCGGGGCCCCTCGGCCCGCCGCCGGTCCGAAGGGGATCTGCCCAGCTCAGGGCCCTAAGAGGGGGATAAATGGGGCACCCTCGAGGGCTACTATGCCAGTTCGTATGTGACCTGGGTCCTGTGGGGCGGCTCACCGCTGGAGGCCCTGAATGTCACCTTCCGTGGCCGTTCGTACCCCTTGCGGTGGAGTCCGATATGCCCCTTTGCTCCCCGAATCGAAGGAGACGGGGGCGTCGAACGCTGCTTTCCGAGTCGCCCGCCGCAGTGCCCGCAGCAGCGTCCCCCCGAGGGTCGTGGTCAGGACGACGGTGAGCACGGCCCGCCCCAGGTCCCAGCCGAGGGAGGTCGCCACGCAGTAGGCGACGAAGCGGGCCAGGTTCTCGTGCAGCGGCTCGCCGGCCTGGAACGAGACCCCGGTGCTGATGCCGCTGAGCAGCGGCCACCCCTGGAGGTTCATGACCGTCCCGTACGCGAACGACGCCAGGAAGCCGTACCCCGCGAGCATCACCAGCTCCGCCCGGCCGCGGATCCGCTCCGGTCCGGGCAGCAGCCCCGCGCCCAGCGCGAACCAGCCCATCGAGAGCATCTGGAACGGCATCCACGGCCCCACCCCGCCCGTGAGCAGGGCGGACGCGAACATCGTGACCGCGCCGAGGACGAAGCCGAAGCCCGGCCCGAGGACCCGGCCGCTCAGCACCATCAGGAAGAACATGGGCTCCAGGCCCGCCGTCCCGGCGCCCAGCGGGCGCAGCGCGGCGCCCACGGCCGCCAGGACGCCGAGCATCGCCACGGCCTTCGCGTCCATGCCGTTGTCGGCGATGGTCGCGACGACCACGCCGACCAGGATCGGGAGCAGCGCGGCGAACAGCCAGGGGGCGTCCTGGGAGTGTGCGAGCCCGGACTGCGCGTCGGCGAGCAGCGGCCAGCCGAACGCGCCGATCCCGATGAGGGTGACCAGGACCAGGGCGGCGGCGGCGCGCGGGCCGATCCGCACGGGGCGGCTCACGGGCGCTCCCCGGTGCCGGGGCTGCCGGGAGTGGCAGGTGCGGCGGGCGTGCCGGGCGCGGCGGGGTCGTCGGGGGCGGCGAGGGCGGCGGCGACCTGGGCCACGGTGAGCCAGTGCCCGGGTGCCAGGACCTTGGCGACCTGCGGGGCGAAGGCGGGCGAGGAGACGACGACCTCGGCGGTCGGCCCGTCCGCGACCACCTCGCCGCCCGCGAGGATCACCACCCGGTGCGCCAGCTCGGCGGCCAGTTCCACGTCGTGGGTGGCCAGGACGATCGCGTGGCCCTCCGCGGCCAGCCCGCGCAGGATCCCCACCAGACGGGCCTTGGCGGCGTAGTCCAGACCGCGGGTCGGCTCGTCGAGCAGGAGCAGGGCCGGCTTGCCGGTGAGGACCAGGGCCAGCGCGAGGGCGAGCCGCTGCCCTTCGGAGAGGTCGCGGGGGTGCGTGTCGTCGGGCACGCCCGGAAGCAGCGCGGACACCAGCTCCCGGCAGGTCCCGGGCGCGGCCCCGGCGTCGGCGTCCGCCGCCTCGCACTCGGCGCCGACGGTATCGGCGTACAGCAGGTCCCGCGGCTCCTGGGGTACGAGTCCCACCCGGCGCACCATCTCCGCGGGCGGGGTGCGGTGCGGGGTGCGGCCGCCCACGCGGACGGTGCCGGCGGCGGGCTCGACCAGGCCGACCAGCGCGGACAGCAGCGTGGACTTCCCGGCGCCGTTGCGGCCCATGAGCGCGACGGTCTCGCCGGGGCGGACCTCCAGGTCGATCCCGCGCAGGACCTCGGCGCGGCCGCGGCGGACGCCGAGGCCGGCCGCGCGGGCGACGCAGCCGCCCGGCTCCGCCGCCGTGGCCGCTTCCGCGGGGGCGGCGGGGGCCGCGGCAGGGGCAGGGACGGGCCTGCCGCGGCCGCGCAGCCGGGCGAAGACGCCCGCCCGACGGCCGCCCGGCGCACCGGCGGCCTCGCCCGAGGAGCCCTGCGCCGCTGCGGCCTCCGCGGGGGCCGGATCCGGCGTTCGGGCGGGGGCCGCGGGCGGGGCCCCCGCGGCCAGGCGGGTGCGGAGCGGGGCGGCGGCGCGGCGGGCGTCGCGTACGGACAGGGGGAGCGGGGACCAGCCCGCGAGGCGGCCGAGGGCCACCACCGGCGGGTGGACGGGGGAGACCGCCATGATCTCGGCGGGCGTTCCGGTCACCGGGGCGGCGCCCGGGCCGGGCAGCAGGACGATCCGGTCCGCGTACTGCACGACGCGCTCCAGCCGGTGTTCCGCCATCAGCACGGTCGTACCGAGGTCGTGGACCAGCCGCTGGAGCACGGCGAGGACCTCCTCGGCCGCCGCCGGGTCGAGCGCGGAGGTGGGCTCGTCGAGGACGAGCACCCGCGGGTGCGGGGTGAGGACCGAGCCGATCGCGACGCGCTGCTGCTGGCCGCCGGAGAGGGAGGCGAGCGGGCGGTCGCGCAGCTCGTTGAGCCCGAGCAGGTCGAGGGTCTCCTCGACCCGGCGGCGCATCACGGCAGGAGCGAGCCCGAGGGACTCCATGCCGTACGCGAGCTCGTCCTCGACGGTGTCGGTGACGAAGTGGGCCGGCGGGTCCTGGCCGACGGTGCCGACCACGTCGGCGAGCTCGCGCGGCAGGTGGGTACGGGTGTCCCGGCCCGCGACGGTGACCCGGCCGCTCAGGGTGCCGCCGGTGAAGTGAGGGACCAGGCCGGAGACCGCGCCGAGGAGGGTGGACTTGCCGACGCCCGACGGGCCGACCAGCAGGACCAGCTCGCCCTCCGGGACGGTCAGGTCCGCCGCCCGGAGGGTGGGTCCGGCCGCGCCGTCGTAGGTGACGGACACCTGCTCGAAGCGGATCACTGCGGGGACTCCTTGGACGGTGCGGATGCCTGGTCACGGACGGGCAGGGGGCCCGGCACCGGGGCGACGAAGGCGGGGAGCAGGCCGATGAGGACCGCTGCGGCGGGCCCGAGCGGGAGCGTCGGCGCGACCAGCGGTACCACTCCGGGCCGCAGCGCCTCCGGGTCCAGCCCGCCCGCCCAGATCATCAGACCGGCGACGGCCGCGCCGGAGCCGGCGACCAGCCAGGAGCGCAGGCCCCAGCGGTCGGGCCGGTAGCGGGTCCGGATGCTGCGGCGGCCGCCGAGCCGCAGCCCGGCGAGGGCCAGGGACAGCCCGGTGAGGAGGAGCGGGAGCCCGTACGCGGCGCCCTCGGCGGCGAGCAGGCCGTACGTGCCGGCGCACATGCCGAGGAGGCCGCCGAGGGTGAGGACGTTGGTGGTGTGCCGGACGGCGGGCGGGACCCGGGCGGTCCGGCCGTAGCCGCGGGCGTCCATGGCGGCGGCCATGGCGACGGACCGTTCGAGTGCGCCCTCCAGGACGGGCAGGCCGATCTGCAGGATCGCCTTGACGCCGCCGGTGGGGCGGCCGCGCAGGCGGCGGGCGCTGCGGAGGCGGACCACGTCCGCGACCATGTTCGGCGCGAACGTCATCGCGACGACGACGGCGACCCCCGCCTCGTACAGGGCGGCGGGGAGGGACTTCAGCAGGCGGGCCGGGTTGGCGAGGGAGTTCGCGGCGCCGATGCAGATCAGGAGGGTGGCGAGCTTGGCGCCGTCGTACAACGCGAAGACGAGCTGTTCGGCGCTGACCCGGCCGCCGAGGCGGATGCCCTGGATCCAGTCGGGGAGGGGGACCTCGGGGAGGGTGAGGAGGATGTGGGTGCCGGGGATGGGGGAGCCGAGGACGACGGAGAAGACGAGGCGGACGGCGACGACGAAGAGGCCGAGCTTGACGAAGGCGCCGTACGAGCGGGCCCAGGGGGCGTCGGTCCGGCGGGCGGCGACCACGTAGCCGGCGACGCCGACGATCAGGGCGAGGAGGAGGGGGTTGGTGGTGCGGGAGGCGGCTGTGGCGAGACCGAGGGCCCAGAGCCACCAGGCGCCGGCGTGCAGGGCGTTGCTGCGGGTCGCCTGCGGGGCGGCCCACGCCCGGCCCGCCCGGCCGGACGCGTCCCTTGCCCCGGATCCCGACCTGGACCCGGACCCGGACCCCGGCCCGGACCCGGACCCGGTCGCAGGTTCGTGCGGACGGCGGCCTGCGGCCCGGCCGGCGTACGCATCCGCAGTGGTGGCCTGGGGCGCGGATGCGGGGTTACGGGGGGCCGGGTGCGCGGGGTTTGCGGGCGCGGCCGCGTCGGGGTGCGCCCGGCCTGCGGCCGGGCTGGTGTACCCACCCGCACCACCCGTGCGGGAAGCGGGGCGGGTGCGGGTGGCCCCCGTGGGGGGCCGGCCGCCGTCGGCGGCCGCCGGGCCGTGTGGGGCAGGGGTGCTGCCGGGCTCGGGGGGCTGGGTGGGGGAGGGGGTCATCGGGGGGTGCGGCGGCGGGATTGCCAGAGGGCGGCGGCGCCCAGGGCGAGGACTGCGGCGATGCCTGCCACCAGGCCCAGGGACGGGCCGCCGGTTCCGTCCTCCCGGGCAGGCTCGGGGTTCGTCGCGGTCGCGGCGACCTGGTCGCCGCAGCCCTGCTCCGGGTAGCCCGAGATCGCGCACAGCAGCGCCGCGCTGTTGTAGCGGAGCGGCTTCGCCACCGAGGCGAGCGCCTCCGCGGTCGTCGCGGCCGGGTCGACCGACGCGCAGGCCGTGCGCGGCGCGGCCTGCGGCGGGGTCTCGCCGCCCGGGGCGTCCTTCGGCTCGCCGAAGTCGATCACGAGCGCGACCCGCTTGCGGCCCGGCTGCTCCGCCGTGTCCCGGCAGATCCGTGCGAAGTCCGGAGCCACCCGCGGCCGCGGCGCGTTCGCCGCGTCCTCGCCGAGCCCGAACCGGAAGCCCTGGACGTCACCGTCCGCGGGCCGCGTCGTCGACGGGCCCATCGTCGCGTACGTCCACTTCCCGCCGACGCCGTCCCAGAACGACCAGTACCGGTAGCCGGTGGCCAGCGCGGGCCCCGCCCCGAGCAGGGTGAGGAGGACCCCCACCGTCAGGGGCAGGGCCCAGAACCGGAACCGTGTCACAGCTGGTTCTTCTTCTTACGGCCGCTCATCAGGAAGCCGATGCCGATGCCGGCCGCCGCGCCCGCGCCGACCATCCACCAGACGTTCTGGCTGCCGGAGGAGTCGTCGGACTCGTCCTTCGTGTCGTTCGCGTCGCCCTTGACGCCGGCCGCCGGGGTGGCCTCCGGGCCCTGGAGGTTCAGCTGCGCCACCAGGTCGGTGCCGCCGAAGGCCTTCGGGTCGGCGCCGCCCGCGTGCGCGGCCAGGATCAGCTGGGCGTACGCGGCGGGGCCGGCCGTCTTCGCCCACGCGGCGGCGTTCTTCTCCAGCCAGGCCAGCGGCTTCGCGGCCGCCGCCTTGTGGCCGCCCGCCGCGAGGG
This sequence comes from Streptomyces sp. NPDC037401, assembly GCF_055602345.1. NCBI lineage: Bacteria > Bacillati > Actinomycetota > Actinomycetes > Kitasatosporales > Streptomycetaceae > Streptomyces > Streptomyces sp. NPDC037401. Next base: position 9,785 of record NZ_JBVJWO010000065.1, on the reverse strand, counting down.
CCACGACCGCGTCCGCGGTGTTGCCGAAGTCGGGCTGGTCGGTCGCGCCCGGCATGGCGGACATCAGGTGGTCGCCGGTCTTCGCCATGGTCGTGGACAGGTAGTCGGCGGCGCCCATCGCGGACTGCTCCGCGCTCTCGGGGCCCATCTTGCAGGCGACCGGCTTCGACGCGACGGGGACGTCGGTCTTCGGAGCGGCCACGACCAGGCCCTTGCCGAGGACGCCGAGCGCCGCGGCGGCCGTCGCGTCGGCGTTGGCGGCCAGCTTGCCCGCCTTGTCCGGCTGGTAGGCGAAGGCGCCCATGTCCGCGGCCTTCGAGACGCCCGCCTGCTCACAGGCCAGCTGGAGCGCGGTCAGTGCGTCGTAGGACGTCTTGCCGCCCTTGGACTTCACGGCGGCCGGCTGCCGGCCCGCCACGGCGAGCGCGCCGGCCACGATGCCGGTGGAGTTCGCGTCGCTCGGCGCGCCCGGGCCGGGGCTGTACGCCCAGCCGCCGTCCTCGTTCTGTACGGACTTCAGCCAGGCGACGGCCTTCCCGACGGCCTGGTCCCGACCGCCGAGCGCGACCAGCGCCTGCACGGCCGCGGCCGTGGCGTTGGTGTCGGCCATCGTCTTGGCGTCGCAGGCCTTGGCGGTGTCGGCGCGGAAGGCGGCGAAGGAGCCGTTCGCGCACTGCTGGCCGGTCAGCCAGTCCACGGCCTGGCCGGCCGGCTTGAGGCCCACCGTGTCCTGGGCGAGGAAGGCCAGCGACTGGCGCCACACGCCGTCGTACGTCGGGTCGGTCTTGCCGTACAGGCCGGACGGGATCACCGGGGCGGGGGACGGCGCGGCGAGTGCGGCGGGAGCGGCGGCCGTGCAGAGCACGGCGGATGCGGCGAGCGCGGATGCGCTGCGGCGGACGTTCATGGCGGGCGGGTGCCTCTCCTGCTGGGGAGCGGGGCAGGCACACGGGGGCACCGGGCTCCGGCTCCGTATACCTCGACGATGCCGGCCACCGGGACCGGTGGCACGAGCCGCGCACGTCCGTAACGGGCAGTCCGGCTCACCGCCGCAGGCGGCTCACGGTTGCGGGTCAGCGCCGGTCTCGCACCGGCTTCCCCCGGAACGGAGTGATGACGACCCGCCCACTGTACCGGCCCGTAAATGCAGTGGCCCGGTGACCGGCGGCCCGGCGCCGCCCGCCGGTCACACCGCCCGGTACGTCACCGGGCCGGTGCCCGGTACGGCCTCGGCGCGGCCCAGCTTCACCAGGCGGCGCAGGTGCGCCTCGGCCTCCGACACCGCGATGTTCCGGGAGCCGTACGGGATCTGCGCCCAGGGCCGGTTCCACTCCATCCGCTCGGCCAGGTCCCACGGCGTGACCGGCTCGGCCAGCAGCTCCCACAGGCCGTCCAGCCGCTCCTGGTGGTGGGCGAGGAGCTCGCGGACCCGGGCCGGGGCGTCGGTGAAGGCGTGCTGGTGGGCCGGGAGCACCTCGGCCGGATCCAGGCGGCCGATCCGCTCCAGGGAGTCGAGGTAGTCGCCGAGGGGGTCGGTGACCCGGGTGACGCCGTTCTCGTCCGGGGCCTCGTACAGGCCGATGTGCGGAGAGATGCCGGGGAGCAGGTGGTCGCCGGAGAACAGGCGGCCGTTGCCGGGGAGGTTCGCTGGGTGCTCCTCCTCCAGGTGCAGGCAGACGTGGCCGGGGGTGTGGCCCGGGGTCCAGATCGCGCGCAACCGCCGGCCGGCCAGCGGCAGCAGCTCGCCGGGGACGATCTCCCGGTCGGGCAGGGCGGCCCGCAGCCCGGGGAAGGTCCGCATCCGGCCGGACTCCCGGGCGGCGCGCAGCGGGGCGAGGTGCTCCTCGGGGGCGCCCGCCGCGGCGAGCTTCGCGCCGAGGTAGTCGAGCCAGACCCCCGGTTCGGCGTCGCGGGTGCGCTCGACGACTTCGGTGTCGGCGGCGTGCATCGCGATCCACGCCCCGGAGGCCTCGCGGACCCGGCCGGACAGGCCGTGGTGGTCGGGGTGGTGGTGGGTGATGACCACGCCGTGGACGTCGGCGACGGAGGTGCCGAGTGCGCCGAGGCCGGCGGCGAGGGTGTCCCAGGAGGCGGGGTCGTCCCAGCCGGTGTCGACGAGGACCGGGCCGCGGCCGGTCTCCAGGACGTGGACGAGGGTGTGGCCGAGCGGGTTGTCGGGGATGGGGACCCGGATGCTCCGGACGCCTCCGCCGTGGTCCGACACCTCCGGCGCCTGCTCCGACACCTCCGGCGCCTGTGGTCCCCGAGGTTCTTGTGACGCCTGCGACATGGCAGCCCCCTGCTCTCCGGCTCACTGTAGCGAGAACTTGTTCCAGTGGTAGCCCAAGTCGACCATTTCCCGCGACCCTTCAACAGTCGTTTGGGCGGCCGTTGGATCTTCTCCGGGTCTTCCGTCCGGGCCGTGGACTCCTGGAACTAGAACTGGTATCAGTTCTGAAGCAGCGTCAGGAAGCGCCGGGCCGCAGCAGGAGGCATCAGCCATGACCGAGCTCGTGGAACACGGAAAGCTGTTCATCGGCGGGGAGTGGGTGGACCCGCTGGGCAGCGGGACCATCGACGTCGTCTCGCCCCATACCGAGCAGGTCATCGGCCGCGTCCCGCACGCCTCGCGGGAGGACGTCGACCGCGCCGTCGCCGCAGCCCGCCGGGCCTTCGACCAGGGGCCGTGGCCGCGGACCAGCCTGGACGAGCGGATCGCCGTGGTCACCCGGATCAAGGACGCGATCGCCGTACGGCACGAGGAGATCGCCCGCTCGATCAGCTCGCAGAACGGCTCCCCGTACTCCTGGAGCGTCCTCGCGCAGGCCCTCGGCCCGATGATGGTCTACGACGCCGCGATCACCGTCGCCCGCGACTACCCGTACGAGGAGCACCGGCAGGGCGTGCTCGGGCCGATCCTGGTGCGCCGCGAGCCGGTGGGCGTCGTCGCCGCCGTCATCCCCTGGAACGTCCCGCAGTTCGTCGCGGCCGCCAAGCTCGCGCCCGCGCTGCTCACCGGCTCGGCCGTGATCCTCAAGCCGTCGCCGGAGTCCCCGCTCGACTCGTACATCCTCGCCGACATGGCCCGCGAGGCCGGGCTGCCGGAGGGCGTGCTGTCGGTCCTGCCCGCCGACCGGGAGGTCAGCGAGTACCTCGTCGGGCACCCGGGCGTGGACAAGGTCGCCTTCACCGGGTCGGTCGCGGCGGGCCGGCGGGTCATGGAGGTCGCGGCCCGCAACCTCACCCGGGTCACCCTGGAGCTCGGCGGCAAGTCCGCCGCCGTGATCCTGCCGGACGCGGACCTGGCGGCCACGATCCCCGGGCTGGTCCAGTCGGGCTGGATGAACAACGGCCAGGCGTGCGTGGCCCAGACCCGTGTCCTCGCGCCGCGCAGCCGCTACGACGAGGTGGCCGAGGCACTCGCGGCGGCGGCCGCCGCCCAGGTGGTCGGCGACCCGCTGGACCCGGCGACCCAGCTGGGCCCGCTGGTGGCGAAGCGGCAGCAGCAGCGCTCGCTCGACTACATCCGGATCGGGCAGGAGGAGGGCGCCAAGGTCCTCACCGGCGGCGGCGTCCCGGCGGGCCTGGAGCAGGGCTGGTACGTCGAGCCCACGCTCCTCGGCGACGTGCACAACTCGATGCGGGTCGCCCGCGAGGAGATCTTCGGCCCGGTGGTCTGCCTGATGCCGTACGGCGACGAGGAGGAGGCGGTGAAGATCGCCAACGACTCGGAATTCGGACTCAGCGGCAGCGTCTGGACCGCGGACGTGGAACACGGCATCGACTTCGCGCGCCGGGTGCGGACGGGCACGTACAACGTGAACACCTTCAGCCTCGACATGCTCGGGCCGTTCGGCGGCTACAAGAACAGCGGAGTGGGGCGCGAGTTCGGCCCGGAAGGGCTGAGCGAGTACCTGGAGCACAAGATGATCCACCTGCCCGCCGGGTACGAGCCCGGGGCCGGTGCCTGATGGGCGACCGCTGGCACGTCGAGGTGGACCGCGGGGTCTGCATCGGCTCGGGCATGTGCGCGAGCCACGCCCCGGAGGGCTTCACCCTGGACGCGGCCCGGCAGTCCCACCCGGTGGCCCCCGACACGGACGCGAACGAGCCCGTCCTGACCGCGGCGGAGAACTGCCCGGTCGAGGCCATCATGATCACCCTGCTGGCGAGCGGCGAGCCGGTCTTCCCGCCGGAGGAGTGACGTCCGCTCCCGCCCGTCAGTGGCGCACGAGGCAGAACGGATGGCCCGCGGGGTCGGCGTACACGCGCCAGCTCCGCCGGCCGTCCCCGGCGTCGAGCACGGCCGCACCCAGCGAGAGCACCTGCTCCTGGGCGCGGTCCAGCTCCGGCACGGCCAGGTCCAGGTGCGCCTGCTGGGGCCGTTCCGGGTCGGGCCACTGCGGCGGCCGGTAGTTCTCGACCCGCTGGAAGCACAGCACGAGCCCGCCGGGCGCGTGCACCGTCGACCAGCCGTCCCCGAGCGCCCACCGCGCGTCGGCCCGGTCCACCTCGCCCCCGAGCAACGCCCCGTAGAACTCCGCCAGTCGGCGCGGCTCCGGACAGTCCAGCACGACGCACTGCAGCTCGGCGATCATCCGTGGATGCTACGGGGCAGTGCCGCGCCGGGGTGACGGCGGTGGCCGCGTTCCGCGGCGCCGAGGCGCCGAGGCGCCGAGGGGAGCCGTACGCCGGCCGCGCGCCCGGCACGGGCGCGTGTGGCACACTCCTGCGACGACCGCCGGACGCACCCGGTCCGGCGGCGCTGCAAGGGGTGGAAGCACATGTACGGCACGAACGCGAAGACGCTGTCGGCCCTGGCGGCCGCCGGCGCGGTCCTGCTGCTGGCGGGCTGCTCGGGAACGGGCGGCACCGACGCCCCCGGCGGCACGGCCACGACGAAGGCGGCCGAGCGGGACCTGGACGCGAGCCCGACCGCGCCGTTCGGCCGGGCCCTGGCCCAGGCCGAGATCAACGCCGCCGCGAAGGAGGCCGGCCTGCCGGACTCCGGGCAGCCCGAGGCGCTGCCGTCGGGGACCCCGCAGGCCCCCGCCGGGGCCTCCGAGAAGGAGAAGCTCGAGGCCCGCGCCGTGGCCTGCACGGCGGCCTGGCAGTGGGCGGGCGGGCTCTCCCCGGACAAGGTGGCCGAGCCCGGGAAGAAGTACGAGGCCGCGGTGGTCGCCCTGGTGAAGAAGGGCTGGCAGGACGGCGCGCGCAGCGAGATGCAGCCGGGCAAGGGCAGCACGACCGTGCAGACGGTCCTCACCAAGCAGGGCTGGACGATGTACGCCCGCTACTACGACCTGCAATCCGTCCCCATGGTGTCCTTCAACGCCACCGAGGACGCCTGCGTCAAGAAGTTCACGCAGAAGGAGATGGACCTGCTGTTCGGCGAGGACGCGAACGGCGCGGGCTGACGCATCGGGCGGCGCCGCCGCGCGGGTCCCGTCCGCCTCACGCCGAGCGGCGCGTTCCGGACTTTTCCGAGCGGGGCCGGGGCGCCGTCCCGGATCCGTCCGTCCCGGATCCGCCCGGTCCCGATCCGCCCGTCCCGGACGCCTCCGGAGCCGTCAGGTCGATCAGCCGGCAGACCGTCTCGATGTCGATCTTGACCTGGGCGATGGAGGCCCGCCCCGACAGCCAGGTGATCAGGGCCGAGTGCCAGGTGTGCTCGATGACCCGGACCGCCGACAGCTGCTCGGCCGTGGGCGGCGCGTCCAGGCCCATCGCGTCCAGGATGATCGCCGTCGTCAGCCGGGAGACGGTGTCCACCTCGGGGCTCACGCTGCGGTCGGCGAAGGTCAGCGCGCGGACCATGGCGTCCGCGAGGTGCGGCTCCCGCTGGAGCGCGCGGAAGGCCCGCATGAGCGTTTCCGCGACCCGGTCCGCCGGCTCCTCGCCCGCGGGCGGGCGCTTGCGCAGCGTCGTGTGCATGTGCTGGAGCTGGTCCTGCATGGTCGCCACGAGCAGGTGGACCTTGGAGGGGAAATAGCGGTAGAGCGTTCCCAGGGCCACGCTGGACGACTCCGCGACCTCGCGCATCTGCACGGCGTCGAACCCGCCCCGGCTCGCCAGCTGCGCGCTCGCGTGCAGGATCCGCCGCCGGCGCGCCTCCTGACGCTCGGTCAGGGGCGGAGAGGCGGGGGTGACGGCCTTGGCTTCCGCTGTCATGTGTCCCATCTCGTCGCGTTCCGTGTCGCTTTTCCGTCGGCGGGCGCAGCCGGTCCGAAGGCGCTCCGGCGCCGCTCCGGAAGCTCAGCATGTCAGGAGCGGCGGTCGTGGCGCGAATCACCTGCTCCGCCTCTTACGGTGTGGTTTCCGGCCGGTAGATTCAATGCTCTTCGACGGATCAAGTCTGAAACTTGTTCTACATTATCCGAGCGGTTACGCTCCGCCGAAAGTGCAGCGAGAAGGGGGCCGGGAGTGACCGCTGAGGCCATGGTGACGAGCCCTTTTTCGGGTTCCGCCACTGACGGCGACCGCCCGTTGCGCATCGCGCTCCTCACGTACAAAGGGAACCCGTTCTGTGGCGGCCAGGGCGTCTACGTGCGCCACCTCTCCCGGGAACTGGCCCGCCTCGGCCACACCGTCGAAGTGATCGGCGCGCAGCCCTACGCCGTCCTCGACGAGGTCACCGACGGAGTGCCCGGCGGCGGCCTCTCGCTCACCGAGCTGCCCAGCCTCGACCTGTACCGCCAGCCCGATCCCTTCCGCACGCCGAAGCGCGGCGAGTACCGCGACTGGATCGACGCGCTCGAGGTCGCCACCATGTGGACCGGCGGCTTCCCCGAGCCGCTGACCTTCTCGCTCCGGGCCCGGCGCCACCTCGCCGCCCGCCGCGGCGAGTTCGACGTCATCCACGACAACCAGACCCTCGGCTACGGCCTGCTGGCGGACCTGGGCGCCCCCCTGGTGACCACGATCCACCACCCCATCACCGTGGACCGGCAGCTGGAGCTCGACGCCGCCAAGGACCGCAAGAAGCGTGCGTCCGTGCGCCGTTGGTACGCCTTCACGCGCATGCAGGGCCGGGTGGCCCGCCGCCTGCCCTCCGTGCTGACCGTCTCCGGCTCCTCGCAGCAGGAGATCTCCGACCACCTCGGCGTCCGCGGCGACCGCATCCACGTCGTCCACATCGGCGCCGACACCGACCTGTGGTCCCCGGACCCGGCGGTCGCGGAAGTGCCCGGCCGGATCGTCACCACCTCCAGCGCCGACGTCCCGCTCAAGGGCCTCGTCCACCTCGTCGAGGCGCTCGCCAAGCTCCGCACCGAGCAGCCCGACGCGCACCTCGTCGTCGTCGGCAAGCGCGCCGAGCGCGGCCCGGTCGCCCAGGCCATCGCGACGTACGGCCTCCAGGACGCCGTGCGGTTCGTGAAGGGCATCACCGACGAGGAGCTCGTCGACCTCGTCCGCAGCGCCCAGATCGCCTGCGTGCCCTCCCTCTACGAAGGCTTCTCGCTGCCCGCCGCCGAGGCCATGGCCACCGGCACCCCGCTGGTCGCCACCACCGGCGGAGCGATCCCCGAGGTCGCCGGACCCGACGGCGAGACCTGCCTCGCCGTGCCCCCGGGCGACGCGGGCGCGCTGGCCGCCGCCCTCGGCCGGCTGCTCGGCGACCCCGGGCTCCGCGCCCGCCTCGGCGCCGCCGGGCGCGAACGGGTCCTGGAGAAGTTCACCTGGGCCAAGGCGGCCGAAGGCACCGTCGCGCACTACCGCGCCGCCATCGCCCGGACCGCCCGGTCCGGCATGGCGCCCCGTTCCGCCGGCACCCGCTGACCTCCACGCGATGACGCACCACCCTCACCACCCCCTCGACCGCGAAGGCAGGCACTCGTGCTGACCGTCGATTTCTCCCGGTTCCCGCTCGCCGCAGGCGACCGTGTGCTCGATCTGGGCTGCGGCGCAGGCCGGCACGCCTTCGAGTGCTACCGGCGGGGCGCCCAGGTGGTCGCAGTCGACCGCAACGGCGACGAGATCCGCGAGGTCGCCAAGTGGTTCGCCGCGATGAAGGAGGCCGGGGAGGCGCCCGCCGGGGCCACCGCCACCGCCATGGAGGGCGACGCCCTGGCGCTGCCCTTCCCCGACGAGTCCTTCGACGTCGTCATCATCTCCGAGGTCATGGAGCACATCCCGGACGACAAGGGCGTGCTCGCCGAGATGGTCCGCGTCCTCAAGCCCGGTGGCCGCATCGCCGTCACCGTGCCCCGGTACGGCCCCGAGAAGATCTGCTGGGCGCTCTCCGACGCGTACCACGAGGTCGAGGGCGGCCACATCCGCATCTACAAGGCCGACGAGCTGCTCGGCAAGATGACCGAGGCCGGCCTCAAGCCCTACGGCACCCACCACGCCCACGGCCTCCACTCGCCGTACTGGTGGCTCAAGTGCGCCTTCGGCGTCGACAACGACAAGGCCCTGCCGGTCAAGGCGTACCACAAGCTCCTGGTCTGGGACATCATGAAGAAGCCCCTGGCCACGCGGCTCGCCGAGCAGGCCCTCAACCCGCTCATCGGCAAGAGCTTCGTCGCCTACGCCACCAAGCCGCACCTGCCCGTCGGCGCGGCCCAGTGAGCTCGCCCGGGCGTACGGAACACCTGGTCCTCCCCGGGGTCCTCACAGCCGCACAGGCGGCCGAGACCGTCGCGGGCATCCTCGCCGTCCAGCGCGAGGACGGTGCCATCCCGTGGTTCCGCGGCCACCACCTCGACCCGTGGGACCACACCGAGGCCGCCATGGCCCTCGACGCGGCCGGCGAGCACGCGGCCGCCGAGCGCGCCTACGCCTGGCTGGCCCGGCACCAGAACGCCGACGGCTCCTGGTACGCCGCCTACGCCGACCGGCCCGAGGGCGTGGACACCGCCGCCCCGCAGGACGCCGGCAAGGAAAGCAACTTCACCGCCTATATAGCCGTCGGCGTCTGGCACCACTACCTGGCCACCGGCGACGACACGTTCATCGACCGGATGTGGCCCTCGGTCTTCGCCGCCGTCGAGTTCGTCCTCGGGCTCCAGCAGCCCGGCGGCGAGATCGGCTGGAAGCGCGAGGCCGACGGCACCCCCGTCACGGACGCGCTGCTCACCGGCTCCTCCTCGATCCACCAGGCGCTGCGCTGCGCCCTCGCCATCGCCGCGCACCGCGAGGAGCCCCAGCCCGACTGGGAGCTCGCCGTGGGCGCGCTCGGGCACGCCATCCGCAGGCACCCCGAGCGCTTCCTCGACAAGAACCGCTACTCGATGGACTGGTACTACCCGGTCCTCGGCGGCGCCCTGACCGGCGCCGCGGCGAAGGCCCGCATCGAGGAGCGCTGGGACGAGTTCGTCGTACCGGACCTGGGCGTGCGCTGCGTCCTGCCCAACCCGTGGGTCACCGGCGGCGAGAGCTGCGAGCTCGCGCTCACCCTGTGGGCCGTGGGGGAGTCGGACCGCGCGCTGGAGATCCTCCGCTCGATCGCCCACCTGCGGGCCGAGGGCGGCATGTACTGGACCGGCTACGTCTTCGAGGACCGGGCCGTGTGGCCGGTCGAGCAGACCACCTGGACGGCGGGCTCGCTGCTGCTGGCGGTGGCCGCGCTCGGCGGCGACGAGGCGACGGCCTCGGTCTTCGACGGCACGTCCCTGCCCTCGGGCCTCGACCCGGACTGCTGTACGCCCTGAGACGTCCCCGGGTGGCGGGGGGTCCGCGCCGCGCCAGGGTGGGGGCCCAGGCGTGCCCCGCTCCCAAGGGCACCCCAGCCGCCCACCCGCCCCCCGCGGCAACCCGCTCCCCCTCGTTTTCTAAGGTGGAAA
>NZ_JBVJWO010000064.1:0-15691 GCF_055602345.1 Streptomyces sp. NPDC037401 | reverse complement strand
GGTACTGCAGGGGGGACCCTGTGGGAGAGTAGGACGCCGCCGAACAATCATTGTGGGAAAGCCCCGCACCTTATGGTGCGGGGCTTTTCTGCGTTTACGGCCCGGTAGGGTTCCGGGCCAGCCAACTGCCGACCAGGGGGTCGGCCCGCAAGAGGCTCGCCAGTTCCGATCCGGCCTGTCCGGCCTGCTGCAAGGTGTGGATGTCGCGCCACACCGCCTCGCGGACCTCCGGACTGGACGGTTGTCCCGGCAGGGCCGGATCGAGGTGGATCCGGCAGAGGGCGCGATTGAACTCGTAGTGCAGTGACCGCTCCGGCTGGGCGGTCGGGCTGGTGTCGCGGAGCTCGATGGCACGGTCGAGTTCGGCCAGGGCGCCGGCCCAGTCGGGGTTCGCCTGGTCCTTCAGCGCGAACCCGAGCTGACCGTGGCTCTGGTGGAAGTCGTCCTTCGGCTCCGTGGCGATGAGTGCCCGGAAGACCGGAATGGTGTTGGCCATCCTCCCCTTGTCGCGGTCCCACGTCTCGCGGCGCACGGCCCGTGCCTTGTCGTACATGCGCAGTCTCGCGTCCAGACTGGCGTCCTGGAGGGCCTTGGTGAGCTCCTCCTGAGTGACGCCGGTGCCCGGCTGGGCGTCTTCGAGTGCCTGACCGACCGCGAGGTGCGCGCGGGCGTCGAGGACGGCCTGCTTCTCCAGGTCCCGGCGGAGCGTGCCCTCGACCTTGTCGGCCACCGCAAGGACGAGCTTCCCGTAGGACCGGCGGAAGACGCCGACGACGACCGTGTAGGTCCAGATGTACGTGTGGATGAAGCCCACGACCACGAAGACGACCATCAGGCACGCGCCCACCACGCGTGCCGTCGAGGTGTCGCCGAGACCCGCGCCCACGGAGTCGACCAGGCGGCGTGCCGCGCCGCCGGCGTTGCCGAGCTGCACCAGCCCGACACCGACGAGGATCTTCGTGAGCCAGTCGGAGACGTCTTCCAGGTTGGTGTTGGGCAGGAAGTCGACCGCGTCGTCGCCCGCCCGACCGGCGTCGTTGCCGTCGGCTCTTCGGGCCCGGTTGCTGCGCGGTATCCCGAAGAGGAAGCCGAGGAGGGCTCCGGTCAGTCCGGCGGCGCCGGCCACCAGCAGGCCGACACCGAAAGCGCTCCAGAAGGAGACCCCGGAAACGAATCCCGAGTAGAAGCCGAGTCCGGCGATGACGGTGAGTGAGACGCCTGCCAGTGCCCTGCCGAGGAAGCGACTGCCGTCCTCGGCGCCCCGGGTGGCCCTCGGGGCCCCTTTGGCGTCTTCGGCATCCTTCGGCTGGAGCACACATTCAGCGTGTTCCGCGGGGCGCCGGGGTGCAACCCGGACCGCGGGGCGGGGAGCAGGCTGCGTCTAGGATCCGGACATGAACCAGCACGTGATACGTCCCGTACGAGCCGACGAGTGGGAGAAGGTCAGGGACCTGCGGATCGCCGCGCTCAAGGATCCGGTGGCTCCCATCGCCTTCCTCGAGAGCGTCGAGGAGGCCGAGCAGCGGCCCGATTCCTTCTGGGAGGAGCGGGCGGCGGGGGCCTCGCACGGGAGCGCCGCCCGGCAGTTCGTCGCGGAGGCGCCCGACGGCACCTGGGACGGCTCCGTCGTCGTGCTCGTCGAGGAGGCCGGTGCGCCGGACATCTTCAAGAGCTTCATCCCGGCCGACCAGGGCCACGTCGTCGGCGTGTACGTGCGTCCCGAGCAGCGGGGTACCGGGCTGACGGAAGCGTTGTTCGCCGCCGCGCTCGACTGGGCCTGGTCCCTGGAGGACCGGTCGCTGGAGCGCGTACGGCTGTTCGTCCACGAGGACAACGCCCGCGCCGCCGCCTTCTACCGCCGGGTCGGCTTCTCCCCGACCGGTCAGGTCGTCCCGATGCCGGGCAGCGAGACGGCCATGGAACTGGAAATGGCCGTCCCGCGGCCCGAGTGAAACCTTGATCTCAGCCGTGTGCCGGGAGGGCCGCGCCGGGCCAGCGGGCGCGGGCCTGTTCGCGGCTGCGGCACAGGGCCAGCACGGGCAGCGGAGGGTCGGTCAGCAGCTGCGGGAGCTGGGGGATCGGGGCCACGGCCGCCACGTCGTCCAGGACCAGCGTCACTGGTGGGTCGAGCCGACCGTCGGATGACCGTGCGGCCATGCGGCGGCCGTGCTCGACCACGTGCGAGGTGAGTGCGGTGAGCAGAGGCATGGCCCCGGGGTGGGTCCGGGGGTCCTCGATGGGCTCACCGACCACATAGAGCGTCCCCCCTTCGTCCATGAATGATGCCAACGTCAGCGCATCTGTTCGATGGGGATTGCACGCCTCGCGGATGTGGATGGACGAGAGGCAGGACAGGGCACGGGCCGTCAGTTCCTGGGCGACCTCCCGGCGTTCGGGATGGGCGGTGAGGGCGTTCTCCAGCTCGCCCGCCATGCCGGGTGCGGCCTTCGGGTGCGTGCGCAGGATCCGTACGGGTTCGTGGGCCCCGCCGCCCAGGGCCCAGCGGTGCACCTGCTTGAACGGGCGGTCGTCCAGGGCCGCCGCGTGCAGCCAGCTTCGAAGGAGCGTTTCGGCGGTGTCGGCCAGGGCCGCGTCCAGCCGGGCCTGGGGGCGTACGGGCGCCAGCAGGGCCACCGCGCGCGAGGCGGCCGTATCGCGGTCGGTGCAGTCGCTGCCCGGGTGCCAGTGCATCCGGGCCGGGGTGTCGCACAGGTGCGAGGGGTCGTACAGCAGTACCGGGCCGAGCTTGGCGCGGGCGTCCTTGGTCTCCGCCCACAGCGCGGGCGAGGAGGTCACGACGAGGACGGCGCCCTCGGCTTCGGCGATCCTGCGGGCCGCGGCCCGGAACCGGTCGGCCGGGCCGCCGTAGCGCAGGACGGGCTCCGGCTCCGGCCAGGGCTCGGCGAGCCGCGGCGCCCCGGCCGGGGGCCCGCCGTCGGGCACGGGGGCCAGGACGGAGGCTGCCGGCTCCGGGGCGGGTTCGGGCGCCGGCTCCCGGTCGGGGGAGCGGGTCGGCGCCGGTACGGCGGCCTGCGCGTAGGCCGGTTCCGGCGGCGGGAGCTTCCGTACGGACACCGGGGGTTCCGGGGCCCCCGCGGCCGCGGGCACATGCTCCCGTACGGGCTCCCGGACCGGCGCCGGCTCGGGCTCGGGGTCCAGGGCGGCCGTGCGGGCGCGGGCGCGGCGGGCCTTGGTGCGGGCGACGACCCCGATGCCGAAGACCGTCAGTACGAACAGCACCAGCAGTTCGCTGAGGAAGATGCCCCAGAACAGGCCCCAGCCCGACAGCGCCGCCGGGTCTGCCGTCGGCCACGCTGCCGCCAGGTCGTGCGGTTGCGCTATCAGCGACCGCACGGCGACCGGGCTGTTCGCCCAGGTCACTGTGGCGGGCCAGGCCCCCCGGGCGAACAGGCCCGACAGGCCGGTGGCCGTCCAGACCAGGACGGTCAGCCCGAGCAGGAAGGCCAGCAGGCCGATCAGCAGGCCGTCGGGGACGCCGCCCCGTCCGCTGCTGCCGTCCGTGGGTCTCTCACCGCGCATCTCATGCCACCGTGGATTCCGTGGAGTCGCCGTTCATCTGCCGCTCGATGAGCAGGGCGCGTTCTTCCGCTTCCAGCTCTGCCGCGAGCATGTCTTCCGCCACTGCGTGCGCGTCGGCCGCGGCGGCGGAGGATTCCGTCATCGCGCGGTCGGTGTAGACGAGCGGGCGTTCCGCTTCCGTGATCAGGTGTTTGACCACCTGCACATTGCCGTTGACGTCCCACACGGCGATGCCGGGTGTGAGCGTCGGGATGATCTCGACCGCCCACCGGGGCAGGCCGAGTACCCGGCCCGTGGCCCGGGCCTCGTCGGCCTTCTGGGCGTAGATGGTCCGGGTCGAGGCCATCTTCAGGATCGCCGCCGCCTCCCGCGCCGCCGCTCCGTCCACCACGTCGGAGAGGTGGTGGACGACGGCCACGAAGGAGAGGCCCAGGCGCCGGCCGAACTTCAGCAGGCGCTGGAACAGCTGGGCCACGAAGGGCGAGTTGATGATGTGCCAGGCCTCTTCGACCAGGAAGATCCGCTTCTTCCGGTCGGGCCGGATCCACGTGTGCTCCAGCCAGACGCCCACGATCGCCATCAGGATCGGCATGGCGATGGAGTTCCGGTCGATGTGGGACAGGTCGAAGACGATCAGCGGCGCGTCCAGGTCGATGCCGACCGTCGTCGGACCGTCGAACATGCCGCGCAGGTCGCCGTCGACGAGCCGGTCGAGGACCAGGGCCACGTCCAGTCCCCAGGCGCGTACGTCGTCTATGTCGACGTTCATCGCCTCGGCCGATTCGGGCTCCGGGTGGCGCAGCTGCTCGACGATGTCGGTGAGGACGGGCTGCCGGTCGAGGATGGTTTCGTTGACGTAGGCGTGCGCGACCTTGAGCGCGAAGCCGGACCGCTCGTCCAGGCCGTGCCCCATCGCGACCTCGATGATGGTGCGCAGCAGGGCGAGCTGCCCGGTGGTGGTGATGGCCGGGTCGAGGGGGTTGAGGCGGATCCCGCCGTCGGTCGCGGCGATGGGGTCCAGGCGGATGGGAGTTATCCCCAGCTGCTGGGCGATGAGGTTCCATTCGCCGACGCCGTCCTCGCCCTGCGCGTCGAGGACGACCACTTGGCGGTCCTTGAAGCGCAACTGCCGCAGGACGTACGTCTTCTCCAGCGCGGACTTGCCGTTGCCGGACTCGCCGAGCACGAGCCAGTGCGGGGCCGGGAGCTGCTGTCCGTACAGCTGGAAGGGGTCGTAGATGTAGCCCTTGCCGCTGTAGACCTCGCGGCCGATGATGACGCCGGAGTCGCCGAGGCCGGGGGCCGCGGTCGGGAGGTAGACGGCCTGTGCCTGGCCGGTGGAGGTGCGGACGGGCGGACGGGTGGTCTCGACCTTGCCGAACAGGAAGCTGGTGAAGGCGTCCGTCAGCGCGGACAGCGGATCTCGCATGGCGGCTCTGCCCTCCAGCTAGCGTCGGATGCCGGTCGCGAACGGCAAGGTGTTCACAAAGGCGCGGTGGTGCTCGCGGTCGCACCACTCCAGCTTCAGGTACGACTTGCCGGCCGAAGCCCGGATCGTCCGCTTGTCGCGGGCGAGGGCCTCCGGCGAACGCGAGGACACTGTGATGTACCCGACAAGGTTCACTCCCGCCGCACCGCTCGCGAGATCTTCACCCCTCTGGTCGAGCCGGCCGTGGGCGGCGATGTCCCGCGGGTCGACGGTCCGGTTCATCTTGGCGGCGCGGGAGGCCTCGGCCTCGTCGTTCGTCTTCTCGGTGAGCATCCGCTCGATGGCGACCTCGGTGGGCTCCAGGTCCATGCAGACAGCGACCGTGCGGATCACGTCGGGGGTGTGGACGAGCAGCGGGGCGAGGAAGTTGACCCCGACGGGGGTCATCGGCCACTCCTTGACCCACGCGGTGGCGTGGCACCAGGGCGCGCGGGTCGAGGACTCGCGGGTCTTGGCCTGCAGGTAGGTGGGCTCGACGGCGTCCAGTTCGGCGGGCCAGGCGTTGCGCTTGGTCATCGCCTGGATGTGGTCGATGGGGTGGTCCGGGTCGTACATGGAGTGCACGAGGGAGGCCAGCCGGCCCTGGCCCAGGGGTTGGCGGACCCGGATGTCGGCCTCGGCGAGGCGGGCGCAGATGTCGGTCAGCTCGCGGGCCATGACCACGGCCAGGCCGGCGTCCTTGTCGATCCTGCGGCCCTTCTGCGGGGCGGTGGCACGGGCCATGGCGTGGGCCTCGGCGGCGAGCTCGCGGGTGTAGTGCATGCAGGCCACGAGGTAGGCGCGGTGCTGCTCGCTGGAGGTGGACACCATCGACTGGAGGTGCTCGTACGAGTCCCTGAGCCAGCCCGGGGCCTGCTGGTCGCCGCGCTGGGCGACGTCCTTGGCGTGGGCGTCGGGGTCGGCGGGCAGGGTGCGGGCGAGCATCTGGAGGCGGGTGACGAAGCCGTCGCCGTTGGCCACGTGCTTGAGCAGGGTGCCGAAGCGGTCGACGAGGGCTTCCTGGTCCTCGCTGTCGCGCAGGCCGACGCCGGGGCCCTCGATCTCGATGGCCGCAGTGACGGTCCTGCGGTCGGCGTGCAGCAGGACGGCGATCTCGTCGGGCCCGAAGGGCGCGGCGAGCCAGCTGATCCGGCCGATGCCGGGGGGCGGGCCGACCTCGACCTCGCGGCCGTCGGCGGCGCGCGTGCCGGACTCCATGGCGGAGGAGCGGTACGTGGTGCCGCGGCGCAGGGTGCGCTTGTAACTGCGGTTGATCTCGAACCACTTGTAGAACGTGCGGTGCTTGTACGGCACGTACACCATGGCGAGCGCCAGGACCGGGAAGCCGGCGAGCAGGACGATGCGCAGCATGAGGTGGGGGACGAGGAGTCCGCTCATCATGCCGAGGAAGGCGCCGACGATGATCAGGCCGATCTCGCCCGATTCGCGGTTCTTGCCGACGATCGCGTTCGGCCGTGCCCGGCCGATGAGATACGTGCGGCGGGGCGCGACCGGATGGATCTGGTGGGACATCTGGTGGGACTGAGTCGTCAACGCCCTTCACCTCCCTTGCCTGTACCGGTGGTCCTGCTGGTGTGCGGTGTGCCGAGTCCCGAGCTGCGCGGCGGGGGTGCGGCGGAGGGGACAGTTCCGCCGCCGACCCCGCCTCCTCCTCCGCCTCCTCCGCCACCGGAGGGGCGTGAGCTGTGGGCCGCCACCCCGCCGGAGAGAGGGTTGGCGGGCCGGGTTTCCCCGCCGCCGCCTGCCCGGTGGGCTCCGCGGCTGCTGTGCGTCTTGATGCCCTGCGAGACGAGGGAGGCCGGGGAGCTGATGACGGCGGCCGCCTGGGCGCCGTCGGTGGCCTGCTTGCGGTTCGTGCGGGCGGAGGCGATCTCGTCACCGAAGCCGGGTACGAAACGGTAGATCATCGCGGACGCGAAGATCGCCAAGAGGATGATGGCGAGTCCTGAGACGACGGCGGAGAAGGCGTTCGGTCCGTCGTTGTCGGAGAGCGCTCCGGCGAGGCCGAGGACGATCACGATGACCGGCTTCACGAGGATGACGGCGATCATGATCCCGGCCCAGCGGCGTACGTGGCCCCACATGTTCCGGTCGACGAGCCCGGCGTACACGACGGTGCCGAGCAGGGCGCCGACGTAGAGGAGGGCGGCCCGGATGACGAGCTCCAGCCAGAGCACGCCGGCGGCGAGGACGGTGACGAGCGCGACGACGATCAGCATGATCGGACCGCCGCCGATGTCCTCGCCCTTCTTGAGGGCCTCGGCGAAGGACCCGAAGAACACGTCGGTCTGGCCGCCGGCGCCGGCCGCGATGACCTCGGTGATGCCGTCGGTGGCGGAGACGACGGTGTAGAGGACGAGCGGGGTGAAGGCGGAGGCGAGCACGGTCAGCCAGAGGAAGCCGATGGCTTCCGAGATCGCCGTCGTCACGGGCACGCCGCGGATGGCGCGCTTGGCGACGGCGAGCAGCCAGAGCACGAGGGTGAGGACCGTGGACGCGGCGAAGACGATGGCGTACTGGCGGAGGAAGGCGGCGTTGGTGAAGTCGACGTTCGCGGTGCCGGTGACTGCCTCGCTGAGCTTGCCGACGATCCACGCGGCGGCGTCGGCGCAGCCGCGGGCGAGGGAGGTGAGCGGGTCGAGCGCGTCGACGGGCGAGGGGTCCCCCCCGGTGGACCGACCGGGCTCCCGGGCGGCGGCGTCGCCGTTTTCGCAGTATTGCTTCGCGGGCCCGATCAGCAGGTCGCAAGGATTGTTGCTGGCGCTTGGTGTCGGGCTGGGCGGAGGAGTCGGCGCGGCAAAGGTCCGGGTGGCCAGCAGGAGAAGGGCCGCCTGCACGCTTACGAGCGTGCCGACGACCGCTGTGCCGCGACGACGGAGACTACCGGGCATATGTGAAGCCTCCGTATTCCTCGACGGCCTTGCTGATGTCATCCGAACTGGAGGCACGAACGTCTCCGGGCACAGGGGCCGGGCCATCGCGCTGATCGTCGGACGCGATCTTCCAGTCGTTGTTCGACCACGTCAGGCTGAAGGTCCACGTCTTCCAGATGGTGCGCACCGGATCGGTGGTCCTCGGGCCGGACATGCCGATGAGCCCCGTGTACCAGACCGAGACCTTCGCGTTCGTTTCGTCGAAGCTCTCGATACGTGTGCCGACCGGCACGGCCCGGGTGACGAACGTGCTGCCCTTCGGAGGGTTTCCGTTCGCGTCGAGCCCGAGTTTGCTGAGGAAATCCGATGAGTACGCCTCGTCCTGAGGCCCCTTCAACCGAGCTGCCGTCTCCGGGGCGTACACGGCATCCACGATCGCGTGGCGCGAGGCTTTCCTGAACATCCCATCAGAACTCAGCAGGACGGCGAAGTTGGCGGCCGCTGACTGGGCCCCCTGCTCGTCGTGGGCGAAGCCGGAGGGGATGGGGCCGTTCTTGCCGTCCACGGGGGACACGCCGGTCGGCGACGTCGAGGAGGTGCGCGGGGTGGTGTCGGAGGGGGGAGACGCCGGGTCGTCGCCGCCCTGGTTCGCGAACGCGATGGCAGCGATGAGCAGGACCACGACGCCCACCACCGTGACCAGGCCGCGGGACGCGCGGGCGGGACGGCGAGGGGAGCCGTAGGGGTCGCCGGCAGGCTCCGGAAGGCGCGTACGCGTCTGGCCCGTGCCGCCGACCCCTCTGGGTTCGTCGTCGTACCCGTACCCGTCGTCATGGCTCATGCCGCGTCCGCCCCCTCAGCCGTTTGCAGTCCTGCGTAGTACGACGGTAGCCGTGCTGGTTGCCGCGTGGACGCGGAGTGGTGAGTCGTCATCAGGAAACGCAACCTCAGGGGCCGACGGTGGGCAGGCGGCGCGGGTCAGACGGCCATCCCGTACACGATGGTGAAGAGCGTGCCGAGGGATCCGATGATGAAGACGCCCGTCAGACCGGCGACGATGAGGCCCTTGCCCTGTTCGGCGCTGAAGGTGTCGCGCAGGGCCGTGGCGCCGATGCGCTGCTTGGCCGCGCCCCAGATGGCGATGCCGAGGCAGAGGAGGATCGCAACGGCCATGACCACCTCGATCATGACCTTCGCCTCGTTGCCGATGCTGCCGAACGGGCCCCAGTTCGGGGCGATTCCGCCGATGATGGTGGTGATGTCGCCCTTTTCGGCTGCCAGGATCATGTAACTCACCGCCCCAGTTGGGTAGTTCCGTTAGCCCGTGCCCGTCGGCAGGGGTCACGCACTATCTTCGCTGATGAATCCGCCCTGGTATGTCGACTTGGCGGCTCTCTTTACCTACGGGCCTGATCGGTTGTATGCGACGGCGCGCATGGTCACTCTGTGTATCACGGGGGTTGACGCCGGGCAATGACTGGCGTGTGGGGGAACGATGTGGCCCGGTCGGGGGAGCTGTTCGGGTCCGTCCGTGTCCACGGACGACGGGAATCCGTTGAGGACGGGTTTGCCCGCCAGGTCTGACGGTTCGACAAGCTCAGGCCTGAGCCGTCCGAGGGCGTGGCGTTGGACCAAAGTGCTGAGGTTCGTGCGACATTCCGGCTGTCGTTCGATCGGTGTGCCGGAAACGGAGGGATGCTCCACCTGCTTCCGGCCGGAAGCGCCCGAACTTCGGTACGACAAAGGAGCATGCGCATGGGTCCTGTGACCAGGACTAGACGTCGCACCTCGCTCGTCGGCGGGTTCGTCCTGCCGATCGCACTCGGCCTCGCGGGGTTCACGGCCCCCGCTTTCGCTGACGCAGGCACCACGACCGCGGTCACTGCCTCGGCTGAGGCCGCGGGGGACAAGTGCCCGACGCCCAGGCCGCCCAACGGCGGGCCGAGGGCCGCCGAGGCCCCCACACCGGGCGGTGGCGGCGGAGGCGGCAGCACCGGCTGCCCCGGACCGCAGGGTCCGCCCGGACCGCAGGGTCCGCCTGGACCTCCCGGACCTCCCGGTGAGCCGGGTGCCGCCGGCCCGTGCGCCAGCATCGACGCGTACCTGCCGTCGAACTCGCAGGAGTTCGTCGCGGTCCTCAAGGGCCCGAAGACCTGGCTTGGCCACCGGTCCCGGCAGGGCATGGGTGCGTTCAGCAACTTCGCCTGGACCGACCTGACCGTCGCGCCCGTGGACGACTACCCGGCAGGCGTCTGCGCGGTGACGTTGTCCATCCAGGGCAATGACCTCTGGGTCAAGGCGCTGACCACGGCCGGGGTCGTCTACCAGACGCGCTGTTCGATCAACGGCATGGTGCCCGTGGTCTGCGGCGCGCCGGGCGACGACTGGGCTCCGATCGCTGCCCCGGTGCCGTAGGTGATAGCCGGAACCGGCAGCCGCCCCCGGAGCACGAGCCGGGTGCGGCGGCCGGTCCCCGGCTGCGGGTCTGCGAGGTCTGCGAGGTCTGCGAGGTCTGCGAGGTCTGCGGGCCCGGTTCCCCGGCGCATCGGGCCGGGAACGCTCGGGGCGCGGCTGCCCTCACGTATGGCGAGGAATCGGGGGAGTCCGTCCGCGGCCTCTCCGTCCGCTGAGGTCCGCTGCTGCCGACTCCGGCACGAGAACCGCGACGAGCCGGTCGCCGAGCTGCGGATCCTCTCCTTCCGCGCACGGTTCGGGGCCGTGGCGGTACCGGCCGAGGGGATCGGCGGCGTGGAGACCCGGCCCGAGCACCGGCGCCGGGGACTGATGGGCCGGCTGCTGACGGATGCGCTCGCCGGGATGGCGTCACGCGTTCCCGTGGGCTTCGTCCCGGAGGGCGCCGAGGAGGCCTGCGAGTGGTAACAGCAGGCGCGGTTCCGGCGCGGGCAGGCCCTAACAGACCGGGCCGGGCTTGGCGGCCGTTGCGTGAAGGAGGTCGCGGAGGAGGTCGAAGTCGATCGCGTCCGGGCGGCGGAAGCGCAGGCAGCCCTTGCCCATGTCGTGGCTCGCCAGGCGGTCCGCGAAGGCCTCTTTGACGTCGCCGCGCATGAGGTAGAAGGACACGTACTGCTTCTGGCTGGCCCAGGCGAGCTCGGTGGTCCCGGCGCGTTCGTACGCGGGCATGCCGTACGCCATGACCTCCGTGAACCCGGCCGCCGGGCTCAGCTCCGCCCGGCACAGGTCGCGCAGCCGGGTCAACGCCGCGCGGCGTGCCTCCGGCACCTCTTCGAGATAGGCGTCCACGTCGCGCGCGCTGCTCTGCACCATGGGGCCAGGGTAGGCGGCTACCAGTGGCCGGGCCGGTCGAGACCGCCGGGGACGCGGGTGTCCGCGTCGCCCCGGGCGGCGTTGACCTGGCCCTGGGTCAGGAAGAGGACGCCGGTCAGGTCGGCGCCGCGCAGGTCCGCGTTGCGGAGATCGGCCCCGAGGAGGTCGGCGCTGCGCAGGTCGGCGCCCCGGAGGTCGGCCGCGATCAGGTAGGCGCCGCGCAGGTTGGCGCCCCGCAGGTCGGAGCCGGCCAGCCGGGCGCCCATCAGGTCGGCGCCGCGGTGGTTCTTGCGGCGGCCGGGCACCCGCTCGGCCCGGACCAGTTCGCTGACCTGGAAGAGCAGCTCGCCCGTCTCGGCCCGCAGGGCGTCCGGACCGGTGTCGGCCAGCTCGGCGGCGTCGGCGCGGGTCAGCTCCTCCGTACGGGCCAGGGTGCGGCGCAGCGCCGGGTGCAGGGGCTCGGCTGCGGGCAGCGAGAGGGCCTCGGTGAGGTACCAGAGCAGCTCGTGGAGCGTGCGCATCACAGGGAAGACGTCGAACATCCGGCGGCGGGCGTCCGGCCCGGACGTACGCCAGTCGCGGCCGCCGAAGGTGACCTGGGAGACCTGCTGACCTGCGCCGAAGCAGTCGAAGACGGTGCAGCCGCGCCAGCCGTCCGTCCGCAGCCGGGTGTGGATGCCGCAGCGGAAGTCCTCCTGGAGGTTGCCGCAGGGGCTGCCGGCCGGCTTGCTGACGGGGAAGTCGGCGGAGGCGGTGAAGGGGAGGGCGACGCAGCACAGCGCGAAGCAGTTCGCGCAGTCGGCGCGGAGCGCGGTGCGGTCGGGAGCGGGGTCCGCGGCGTGCGTGTGCGCGGAGGTGGCGGAGGAGGACGTGGCGGAGGTGGCGGACGTGCGGCCGGCGGAAGGCTTGGCACCGGACTTCCCGGCCCGGGTGCCGCGGGACCGCGGGGTACGCCTCGACTGCTTGGGGGTGTCCGGCACGGTGTCGCTCTCCTGGAGGGGCCGGCGGTCTGGGGCCGACGGCCGGGGGCCGCGGCGCGCAGCCGCTCGCCGCGCGCGTCGTTCGGGGTCCATTCTCCCCGGCACGGGCGCGCTGCCCGTCTCACGCTGTGGACCGGTATCGGCAAAGCCGTTGATCGTCGGCTCGCGGGCGGCGAGCATCGCGGCATGACTGAAGTGATCGCCGTGGCCGTCATCACCGTCCTCGCCGTCATCAGCCCGGGGGCTGATTTCGCGATGGTCGTCCGCAACAGCTACCTCTACGGCCGGACCACCGGCCTGTTCGCCGCCGCCGGAGTCGCGGCGGGTGTCCTGGTGCACGTCACGTACACGATGCTCGGTGTCGGCATCCTCATCGCCTCCTCCACCGCCCTGTTCACCGCGATCAAGCTGGCCGGCGCGGCGTACCTCGTCTACATCGGCGTACGGACCTTCTTCGCGCGCTCCGAGCTCACCGTCGACCTGGAGTCGAAGCCGCAGCTCACGGCGGTCGGTGCGCTCCGCAACGGCTTCCTGACCAACGTCCTCAACCCGAAGACCACGCTCTTCGTCGTCTCGACCTTCACGCAGGTCGTCAACCCGGAGACGTCCGTGTGGCAGCAGGCGGGCTACGGCTTCTTCATGTCCTTCGCCCACTTCCTGTGGTTCGGGGCGGTCGCGCTCTTCTTCTCGAACTCCCGGCTGCGCGAGCGCATGCTGAAGGCACAGAAGGCGCTCAACCGGGCCATCGGATCGGTGCTGGTGGGCCTCGGCGTGAGCCTCGGCTTCGCCCGCTGAACCCCTGGCCCCGGCGATTACCCGCCGGTAGCGTGAGGGGCTGCAACCGGCCACGGGCCGGCGACGACGGCCGGCCGGCAGCAGCACCTGGCAGCACCTGAACGGCAACCGGCGGACACCGGCAGACACGGGCAGATACGGGCAGATACGGGCAGACACGGGAAGGCGGCAGCACGGCATGGGCGACCAGCAGGCGTTCTACGAGCGGACCGGCGAGGGGTCCTACTCCCCGACCGAGTACACCCGCGGCCCGTGGGACGCTGCGTCCCAGCACGCCGGCCCGCCCGCCGCACTGCTCGGCCGGGCCGTCGAGGAACGCCCCGGCGGCCGCACCGACCTGCGGATCGCCCGCATCACGTACGAGATCCTGCGCCCAGTGCCGATCGTGCCGCTCACCGTCACGACCACCGTGCTGCGCGCCGGCCGCAGCACCGAGATCATCGAGGCCGCCCTCACCCCCCGGGGTGCGGACAGCCCGGTCATGCTGGCGCGCGCCCTGCGGATCCGCACGCTCGACGAGCCGGGCCCGGCGGTTGCCGAAGGCCCGCTGGTGCCCGCGCCCGGGGAGTTGCCCGCGGCCCCCTTCTTCCCCGTGCCGTGGGACGTCGGCTACCACACCGCCACGGAAACCCGCTTCGCCGAAGGGGCGTTCATCGAACAGGGCCCGGGGGTCTGCTGGATCCGGATGCGCGTCCCGCTCGTCGCGGGCGACGAGCCGCGGCCCCTCGACCGCGCCCTTGTCGCCGCCGACTCGGGCAACGGCATCAGCAACGTCCTCGACTTCTCCACGCACGTCTTCGTCAACGCCGACCTGAGCGTGCACCTGCACCGCCACCCGGTGGGCGAGTGGGTGTGCGTCGCGGCCCGGACGAGCGTGGACGCGGCCGGGATCGGCCTCGCCGACGCCCAACTGCACGACGAGAAGGGCCCGATCGGCCGCAGCGCCCAGTCCCTCTTCATCGCCCCGCGCTAGAAGAGGGCTGCGGAGCCGTGGACGGACCCGCGGGCGACGCGGCCGCGGCGGCGAGCGCGGGCACCAGCTCGGACGCGTCCCCGACCGTGCCCAGGCCGCTGGCCAGGTCGTAGCCCTTGGCGGCCACCGCGCCCAGCGGCCCGTTGTCCCCCTTGGTCACGTCCGCGAAACCGGACCCCCGGCGTGCCGCCAGGCGGTACAGGGCGGTGTGCACGTCACCGATGTCACCGCCCGCCCGCTCCCGGGCGAGCGCCACGACCGCGGCGAACATCGGCGTCGCCGCACTCGTCCCGCCCACCGGCACCCAGCCCGCGCCCTGCGGCAGGAAGCTCTGGTAGATGAGCGTCGCGCCGTCGACGGCCGCGGCCATCGACACGTCCGGGGTGCCGCGCCGGTCGCCGACGACCGGCACCAGCCCGTCCTGGTACGCGGGCCGCGGAAACGTCTGGGACGGCCCGCCGCCGGTCGCCCCGTGGCCGTCGCGCAGTTCGTTCCAGACGGTGTCGGGGCGGGTGCGCGCGCCCCTCGTGTCCAGGTGGAGGCGGGTCCCGCCGACGCACACCACGCTGGGATCGGAGCAGGGCCAGGCAGCGGTGCGCGCCGGGGCGTCGGCCGGCCCGAGGGGCGGCGCGGCCCCCCAGTCGCCGGCGGCCGCGAGTACGGTCGTCCCGCCGCGCACCGCGTCCGCGAAGGCGGGATGCGCGTCGAGGAGCGGCTGAGCGGGCTGCCGGGTGTTCCCGGCGGCCTGGTACTCCGGGAAGCCGTAGCTGATCGACAGCACGTCGGGCTTGTCCTTCTTCAGGCTCTCCGTAACGCCCTGCGTGATCATCCGCGCGAAGAACTCGCCCGTCATGTCGGCCAGTACGGGATCCAGGTGGTGCGGGCGACTCATCGCCGGAACCGCCGGCCGGGACGGCGAGGGAACCGGCTGCGCGCTCCCCGGAGGCTCCGGCAGCCCGATCTCGGTGACGACGATCCTGGCGTCCGGCGCCATCATGTGGACCAGCTGCGCGTCGAGCGTGGTCTCCATGGCGGCGGCCAGCTGGACGGGGTTCGCCGGGTCGAACCGCTGGATCCCGGAGCTCCCCGCGGCCGGGTACCGGCGCACCGTCAGATCGGCCGGAGGCAGACCGAATTCCCTGCTGAACGTCTCCAGGTCGGCCTCGAGGGTGGGCGGCACCATGGTGTCGTACAGCGCGATCACCCGGCCCTTCCCGGTGAGGCCCTGGCGGTGCAGCCGGTCGATCCCGTAGGCGGTGCGGACCTGGCTCGCGGTGTAGCACTGCCGCCCGGGCACGGGACACACCCCGTCGGCCGGCAGGCTCGCCACGGGCGTGGGCAGGGTCGCGACGGGCGCGGGGCCCTGCCGTACGGGCCGCTGCGCGGCGCCCCCACTGCACGCGGCTGCGCCCAGCACCAGCCCGACCGCCACCCCGGCGGCCACGGCCCGCCGCCTTGCGCGGATCACGGAGTTCATCCGGCTTTCATGTCACACCCCCGCCCCCAACCCCGCCCCCTACGCCCCATCTCCCCCCGTGTCCGACCCGCATTCCCCCGTCAGGAGTCGGGGGGCGGGGTGACGGGGGCGGGTTTGCGGTGGGTCGGGGTGGCGGGGTTCTCCGTGGTCTGCCCGCATGTCTGAGTGTCCGTCCGTGCCGGGACGGCCCGTCAAGGGCGCTCCCTTCGGTCGCGTCGCTTCGCGATTCCGCTTCGCTCCACCCTTGACCGCCCGTCCCGTCCCGGAAGTCCACAGACT
>NZ_JBVJWO010000063.1:0-19086 GCF_055602345.1 Streptomyces sp. NPDC037401 | reverse complement strand
TCCTTTGCGATCTCCGTACTGCCCCGCCCGTCGGCGAACATGGCGACCGCTTCCATCCGGACCCGCTCACGGAACGCTTGCCTCTCCGCGGTCAGTCCCCCACCCTGCGGATACCTCATACACCCGGCATATCGCGACGATCACCAACCGTCAGCCCCTACGACAAGACGACTTCAAGGTCAGTAGTAGGCGCAAGGAGGGCCTCCCCACAGGAGGCCCTCCTTCACGTGAGGGCACAGCACTCCCGATGCGGCGTAGGCCCCCCACGCCGTGTGCCGTGCGCCATTGGGATGACCTGAGCGGACTCGACGCCTCAACGACCACCGCAGTCCGGGGCCGGTTCGCGGACTGGCGTTGTGGGCCGGCCCAGACCGACCCTCCACGCCGAGTCACCAGAGACCACCGGCCCGTCTGCCGGCCCGGTTCGCCTCCACCGCTCGGCCTGCACGCAGGGCCGAGCGGCCGCTGAGTCCGGCCAATTCCCGCTCCTGCCCGATCCCGTACACAGGGCAGAGACGCCGCGGCCGGCGTACTGACCGGCCGAACCGCCGGTGGCCGACCCCGTCGGGGCCGGCCACCGTGGTGCGGGAGGCGGTCAGGCGCCGGGGTCGCGGGCCGTGCCGACGAGCTCTTCGAGGAGGTCTTCCATGGTGACGAAGCCGAGGACGGTGCCCTTGCTGCCGGTGACGGCCGCGAGGTGGGTACCCGCCGCGCGCATCGCGGTCATGGTGTCGTCGAGCGGGGTGTCGAGCGCGACCTTGGTGATCGGGTGCAGCGACGCACGCGGGAAGGGCTGGTCGCGCTCGGGGGCACCGAGGGCGTCCTTGATGTGCAGGTAGCCCAGGATCGCCTCGCCGGGTCCGGTGACCGGAAGGCGCGAGAAGCCGCGGTCGGAGGCCGTGCGCTCCAACTGCCGCGGGGTGATGTCGTGGCCGACGGTCGCCACGCGCTCCAGGGGCACCATCACCTCGCCGACCGGCCGGGTGCCGAGCTCCAGGGCGTCCTGGAGGCGCTCGCCGTCCTCGGGGCCGAGGAGACCGGCCGCGGACGAGTCCTTGACCAGGCGGGCGAGTTCGTCGTCGGTGAACACGGAGCCGACCTCGTCCTTGGGCTCCACCTTCAGCAGCCGCAGCAGCGCGTTCGCGAAGGCGTTGATGCCGAAGACGAACGGCCGCAGGGCGCGGGTGAGGGCGACCAGCGGCGGGCCGAGGAGCAGCGCGGTGGGGGCCGGGGCGGCGAGGGCGATGTTCTTCGGCACCATCTCGCCGACGAGCATGTGGAGGTATGTCGCCAGGGTGAGCGCGATGACGAAGGCGACCGGGTGGATCAGTCCCTCGGGCACGCCGATGGCGTGGAACGGGGGTTCCAGCAGGTGCGCGATGGCCGGCTCGGCGACCGCGCCCAGGACGAGGGAGGAGACGGTGATGCCGAGCTGGGCGGTCGCCATCACCGCGGAGAGGTGTTCCAGCCCCCACAGCGTGGTCGTGGCCCGCCGGTTGCCCTTGAGCGCGGCGGGTTCGATCTGGCTGCGGCGCACCGAGATCAGGGCGAACTCGGCGCCGACGAAGAAGGCGTTGGTGATGAGGGTGAAGGCGCCGATCAGCAGCTGGACGGTGGTCATCGGCCCTGCTCCTCGGTGATGGTGGCGACGACCGGTGCGGTGATCGTCACCCGGTCCGCGCGGTGGTGCTCTATGTCGAGCACGGTGAGCTCCCAGCCGTCGACGGTGAGGGCGTCACCCTCGACGGGGATGCGTTCCAGACGGGTCGCGATCAGGCCGGCAAGGGTCTCGTACGGGCCCACGGGCACGGTGAAGCCGATCTCCTCCAGCTCGTCGAGGCGGAGGCTTCCGTCGGCCTCCCAGACGCGGCGGCCGTCCTGCTCGGGGCCTTCGAGGAGGTCGGGGACCTCCATCGGGTCGTGCTCGTCGCGTACCTCGCCGACGACCTCTTCGACGATGTCCTCGACGGTGGCGACCCCGGCGGTGCCGCCGTACTCGTCGATGATCACGGCCATGGTGCGGGCCTTGCGCAGCCGTCCGAGGAGGGTGTCCACGGGCAGCGAGTGGGGCACCAGCAGCGGCTCGGTCATCAGCTCGGTGACTT
The DNA here is from genome assembly GCF_055602345.1 of Streptomyces sp. NPDC037401. Classification (NCBI taxonomy): domain Bacteria; kingdom Bacillati; phylum Actinomycetota; class Actinomycetes; order Kitasatosporales; family Streptomycetaceae; genus Streptomyces; species Streptomyces sp. NPDC037401. Next base: position 16,981 of record NZ_JBVJWO010000063.1, on the reverse strand, counting down.
CCGTCTTGACCCGGTGCTCCTCCTCGAGAGCGAGGACGTCTCGGATGTGCAGAGTGCCGATGACCTGGTCCAGGGTGTCGCGGTAGACGGGGAAGCGGGAGACGCCGGTGGCCAGGGTCAGGTTCGCCGCGTCCGCGGCGGTGGCGTGGGCCTCCAGGGCCCTGACGTCGATACGCGGGGTCATCACGTTCTCCGCCGTCAGCTCGCCCAGGTGCAGGGTCTTGACGAACAGCTCGGCCGAGTCCGCCTCGATGGCGCCCGCGCGGGCCGAGTGGCGGGCCAGGGCCACCAGCTCCTCCGGGGTACGGGCGGAGGCCAGCTCCTCGGCGGGCTCCAGGCCGAAGCGGCGCACGAGGCGGTTCGCGGTGTTGTTCAGGTGCCGGATCAGCGGCCCGAACGCGGCCGTGAAGGCGCGCTGCGGCCCGGCAACGACCTTCGCCACCGCGAGGGGGCGGGAGATCGCCCAGTTCTTCGGGACGAGTTCACCCACGACCATCAGCACAACCGTCGAGGCCGCCACGCCCAGCAGGGTCGCGGTGGTCGACACCGCACCCGCGGGAAGCCCGATCGCTTCGAGGGGGCCGCGCAGGAGGGCGGAGACGGAGGGCTCGGCAAGCATGCCGATCACCAGCGAGGTCACCGTGATACCCAGCTGGGCTCCGGACAGCTGGAAGGTCAGACGCTTGGCGGCCTTCAACGCGCCTTCCGCACCGCGCTCACCGGCGGCCGCGGCGCGTTCGAGTTCACTGCGCTCGACGGTGGTGAGAGAGAACTCGGCGGCGACGAACACCGCACACACCAGCGTCAGAGCCAGCGCGAGAAGCAGCAGCAGGATCTCGGTCACCGTGCCACCCCCGCTCCCGGCTCAAAGGTTCTCGGGCTGGGCGTGGCACGGCTGGGACTGGGAGGTTCACCCATTGCGGGTCTGCTGCTCCTTCTTCACTCGTTCGGACCGGCTGCCGGTCCGGGGTCTGGGCGGGTCGGTATCCGCACGACAACTGTAAAGGGTCGGTAAAGGGACTGGCCAGTGGCATTTCGCACTACGAGAAGGGTGGCCCTTTCGGACTTTCCAGCCCAACCTTTCGCCCGTGCGCCCCCTGGCTGCCGTGCTGCTCCTATGCTTCTACATGCTTGTAGATAGTGCCAGGGCGGGGTGGCGTATTCCGCACTGCCCCGGCCTTGGTGCACGCCGGTCAGGCGTGCGTACAGGAGGGGAACAGCCGTGGCTTCGATCGATCTGGACAAGGTGCTGGACAAGGCGTGGGCGGACAGGAGCCTGCCCGAGGTGCTGGCCGCGCCGGTATCCGCGCTCAAGGGGGTCTCCGACCGGCAGGGTGAGCTGCTCAAGGAGGCGTTCGGCATCAAGTCGGTCGCCGACCTGGCCGAATTGAAGTACGTCGGCTGGGCGCAGGCCCTGGCGGCTCTGGAAGCGGCGAAGTAGCACCCGCGCCGGGCGGCGCTGCGGCCCCGGAAGCCTCGGGCCCGCGGCGCTGCTTCGGCGCGCTGGCTTTATTCACGCGATTGGGCAGCAGTTGTTCACCACTTCCGACAGCACCCCGAGGGGCTGACAATTCGAACAGGCCCGCCGCCAGTCGCTCCTCGCCGACGTCGGCAACTCCATGACGCTGAGTTGGTCTCAGGGGTAGTCCTTCGCGGTGGGTGATCGCGCGGTGAGCCTGGCCGGGCGGTCTGCGACAACCGGCCGCAGTGGGTGCATCGAGGTGGCGGTTGAGCTTCTGACCGCTGATGGGACCGCGACCCCTTCGTACGGCCTGGAAGCGAAGAAGCCCTCGCCAGATTCTGGCGAGGGCTTCTTCACACTCTGGGGAAATGCTCAGGAGGGAGAGCCTGCCGCTCCCAACCCGTTGAGGCCGCCAGTCAAGGAGCTGAGGGGTGAGCCCTTGTCACCGCCGCCGGTGAGGGACGAGAGGGGGCTGGCGCTGCCGAGGGGCGAGCCGGATGCGCCCTCGCCAGAGGCGTCGCTGGGGGTGGCGCCGCTGATTGGTGCCCCCTTGAGGAGCCCGCCCAACAAAGCAGTGACCTGTTCCAAGTTGCCCAGGCCACTGGTCAGGCCGCTGGCACCACCGTCCGAAGCGACGTTCGAATTCAGGGGGTCCTTTCCAGCGGACGCCAGGTTGTTGAGGGGCAGCGAGTCCACGCCCGGCACGGCGCTTCCTCCGTCGGCGTGAGCCGGAGCTGCAAGGGAAACGCTGGCGAGAACCAGCATCCCTGAGGTGATGATCTTCTTCATGTCAGGTCAACGAGCACGGGCTCCACTGGCAACTCTCGATGGTCAAATCCGCCCTGACCCGGCATCGACGGCCCCATCGGCAGGGCTGCCGGCTCACAGGGCTCGCCACCCGGCCTCGAACAGTGATGATCTGGGGTGCTGTCGGAAGTGGTGAACAACTGCTGCCCAATCTCGTGAACAAAGCCAGCGCGCTCAAGGCAATCAGCACATGACGCACATGAAGGAGAACGCACGCCATGGTGTTCAAGCGTTTGCTCGGATCGATGGGGGTCGGCGGGCCCGCCGTGGACACGGTTCTCGCCCCCGTCACCGCGGCGCCCGGCGGCAGCCTGACCGGTGAGGTGCGCCTGACCGGCGGCCGGGCGGACTTCGACCTCGAGCGCATCACTCTCGAACTCGTCGCCCGCGTCGAAGCCGAACGCGACGGGGGCGAGCACGAGGGCGCGGCCGCCTTCGCGCGTTTCGACGTCGGCGGTGGCTTCCGCCTCGCCGAGGGTGAGCACCGCAGCGTGCCGTTCGCGATCAACCTTCCGTGGGAGACGCCCATCACGCAGCTGCACGGGCAGCCGCTCGGCATCGTCCTGGGGGTACGAACCGAGCTGGGAGTGGCCGGCGCCAAGGACAAGGGCGACCTCGACCCGCTCGCGGTGGGACCGCTGCCGGTCCAGGAGGCGGTCCTGGAAGCGTTCGGTCAGCTCGGCTTCGGTTTCAAGTCCGCCGACCTCGAGTACGGCCGCATCAACGGCACCGGCCAGCAGCTGCCGTTCTACCAGGAGATCGAGCTCACCCCCGCACCCCAGTACGGCCACCAGCTCAACGAGATCGAGGTGACCTTCCTCGCCAATCCCGGCGGAATGGAGGTCGTCCTGGAAGCCGACAAGCGCGGCGGGCTGTTCTCCGGCGGCCACGACGCGCTGGGGCGGCACCACGTCAGCCACGAGGGCGCTGCCCACCGGGACTGGAACGCGGTCGTCGACTCCTGGATCAGCCAACTGCTCGATGCTCACTCGGCCCGTATCGCCCACCACCCGCACGGGCATGCGGAGGCCCACGGCCTTCACGCCCACAAGGGCGATCACAGCCACCACGGGCACGACAGCCACCACGGCGGCCACCGCTCCGGCCCGGGCATGGGCACCGTCGCCGCCGGCGCCGCGGGCCTCGCGGTCGGCGTGGTCGGCGTGGTCGGAGGCATGGTCGCCGCCGAAGCCGTCGACGAGATCGGCGACTTCTTCGAAGGCGACGACGAGGAAGGCAACGGGGACGAGGAGGCGTAGCAGCCTCACCTCCCACGGCCCTTCTACATTGGTGTAGAACTGTAGGTGTCCGGGCCGGACCGTCCGTCCCCGGCCCGGACACCCCTACGACCCGGTGGAGTTGGCATGGCCCTGTGGGACCGCATCAAGGAATCAGCCCAGCAGATGCAGACACAGCTGGAAGCGAAGAAGACCGACCTCAAGTCCGGCGCGTTCCGCGACGCGTCCATGGCGATGTGCGCCCTGGTCGCCGCGGCCGACGGCAGCATCGACCCTGCCGAACGCCAGCGCGTCGCCCAGCTGATCGCCACCAATGAGGTACTGCGCAACTTCGACGCCGCGGACCTCCAGCGTCGCTTCGACGACAATCTGGGCAAGCTGACCGCCGACTTCGCGTTCGGCAAGGTCAGCGTCCTGCAGGAGATCGCCAAGGCGAAGAAGAAGCCCGCCGAGGCCCGCGCCGTCATCCAGATCGGCATCGTCATCGGCGGCGCAGACGGCGACTTCGACAAGACCGAACAGGCCGTCGTCCGCGAAGCCTGCTACACCCTCGACCTGCCCCCGCACGAGTTCGACCTCTGACCCAACATCGGGCCGCCGCCGGGAGACTGATGCGGATCAACCCCGCGGACGATCGCGGTCGGCATCGTCGCCGCCCCCATTGCCGCAGCTCTCGGGGTCGCTGACACCAGGGGCATCGACTGGACGCGGGCGGTGGGGCACCCAGGCGGGGCCACACCGCACGCCCGGTGCCAGGGCGTGTGTCGGAAGTCCCGTCGTCCGCTCGCAGGGCGGGCCTTGCGGCGTCCGGTGCGTCGAGGGTGCGTGCCGGGCGTCGCGAGAGGCAGACGGGAGTTCCGACACTCGCCTAGCCGGTCTGCCGTCCCAGCACCTCGGTGAGCCGGATGAATCCGTCGGTGCCGTGGCCGAGCCCGATGACGCGCCGCGCCTGCCCTTCCGCCGCACGCAGTACGGCGGCGTCGATGCCATGCCGCTCCGAAGTGTGCACGATGTGGGCCATGGACGACACCGCCGAGGTGATCGGGTTGTCCTCCCCGGAGTAGGTGCCGGCGGCCACGTCCTCGGCGGTCCCCTCGAAGACCGACGGCAGGATCTCCCCGATCCCCTTGGCGAAGGGGGCCAGCTCCCGCGCGCTGATCCCCTCGGCCTGCGCCACGGCCAGCGCGTGGGCGTAGCCCGCCATGGCCGTCCAGAAGATGTCGAGCAGGGCGATGTCGTACGCCGCCGCCCGGCCGACGTCGTCGCCGAGGAAGGTGTGCGTACCGCCGAGCGCCGCCAGCACGGCCCGGTGCTCCTCGTGCACACCCTCCGGACCGCTGTACAGGAAGACCGCACCCGGTGTCCCGATGGTGACCGTCGGCGTCATGATCGCGCCGTCCAGGTAGCCGATGCCGTGCTCGGCGGCCCAGGCGGCGGTGCCCCTGGCCCGGTCGGGCGTGTCCGCGGTCAGGTTTACCACGGACCTGCCCTTGAGGGCCTCGGCCACCGCGTGGTCGCACAGGACGGCGTCGACGGCGTCGTAATTCACCACGCACACCACGACGAGATCGCTTGCCGCGACGGCCTCGGCGGCGGACACGGCGCCTGCCGCGCCCCGCGCCACCAGGTCGCGGTCCTTGCCCGGGGTGCGGTTCCACACCGTCGTACGCACTCCGGCGTCCAGGAACGCTCCGGCCAGTGCGCGGCCCATGGGGCCGAGCCCGAGGACGGTCACGGAAGATTCTCGGGTAGCGGGCTGTTGGGGGTACGAGGGCATGCCGGAACTCTCCTTGCACAACTGATACTTATCGATACAGGGGGTAAAAGTGACGCGTAGTCGGGCCGCGGACGTGAACGTCTGCGGAGTGACCGCCGCGATTGCGGTGATCGACGGCAAGTGGAAGACGGCCCTGCTCTGGGCCCTGGAATCGGGCCCGCAACGCCCCGGGGAACTGCGCCGACGGCTGCCGGGCCTCAGCGAGAAGGTGCTGACCCACGCGCTGCGGGAGATGGCGGACGACGGCCTCGTGCAGCGCGAAGTGCACGACGTACTGCCGTTGAAGACCGTCTACTCGCTGACCGCCTTCGGCAGTGAACTCGCCGACACCCTGGCCCCGTTGGCCGACTGGGGCCACCGCCGCCTCGACCGGCTCGCGGAAGCGAACGAACAGCAGGCGCTCTGACCTTCCTCGCTCCCTTCCACCTCTGCGCTTCGCCGACCGCGTGCCTCAATCCTGTCCGCACCGCCGAGCAGCGACAAGTACCCACCTTTTTGTGGGTACCGCCTGCGGGAACCGCGGATCACGCTCCCGGGCCGGGCCGGACGAGACCCCCGTCAGTGGAAAGCTGCGGGGGTCCGTCTGGAGCCGCTGTCGCCCAGGGGCAAGAAGCCGGGGCGACCGCCGGTATGGACCAGGCGGCAGCTGGTCGACGGCATACGGTTTCGTACCCGCACCGGCGTCCCGTGGCGGGACGTCCCGGAGCGCTGACCCAACGGCGAGCCGCCGCGTGGTACGTGCATGGCAGGCCAGGTGAAGGCATGAACCACTCGCAGTTCCACACCCCGCAACGACGCCTCGCGCGCCGCGGTGTCCACCGCGCTCAGCGCGGAAGGCGAGCCGTCCACGCCCACCACCACCGGCCCGGTCATCGCTTCGCCCTTCGTGAAAGGCGGTCGCCCCGCTCAGTCCCCTACCCTTCCAGCTTCCCCCGGTGTCATGCCGTCGGCCACGGGACGCCGTCGCGACCAACGTCGCGCCGCCGTGAGGCTGCGGGGCCTTCGCCCTCCCGCTACAGGGGGGTCGCCGCCTGAAGGATGAAGTACAGGGTGACGGCCGAGTTCGCCGAGGACAGGGCCGAGGCGGCGGTGCCCGCCGCCGCAACCCAGACGGCGAGCCCCACCGCAGTGAAAGCCGGAGGCCAGTTCCGGCCGGCGGGTGCCGGCCCGAGGAGGGCGGCTACCCGGCGCGGAACCGGCCCGGCGGCAGCGATCCCCGCCAGGGTGGCCAGGGGCGTGCCGCGGCTGATCAGCGCAGCCCGGCCGATGGCCACGGCCACGGTGCGTCGGCTGCCGACGGTGGTGGCGGCGTCTTCGTCCGCCCACCGCTCGGCGGTGTAGGTCACGGCGGAGCGCAGAGGCCGCAGGAAGGGGTTCGCGCGGGCAGCGAGCTGTACCGCGAGGAGGAAGCGGTGGTGGCGGCCGGCCAGGTGGGCACGCTCGTGCGCGAACAGCGCCCGGCGCTCTCGGGAACTCAGCGCGGCGAGCATGCCGGAACTCACCACGACACGGTCACGCCGCCCGCCGGGCAGCGCGTACGCATACGGTGCGTCGTCGGGCAGAACGGCCACGGCCGTGCCGGGCAGGCCGGAAAGCGCGCGGTCGCTGCGCCGACGCACCCGGTGATGGCGCCACGCCGCCGACGTGCACGAGGCGATCACTGACAAGAGTGCGGGGATGGCCGCCTTGCCCGCCACCTCGTCGTACGGCACCGCCTCGCGTACTTCCGGGTCCGACCAGCCGTCCGGCAGCGGATTGCCCGGCAACTGCGCCGTACCCACGACCATCAGCAGCGCAAGGCACAGCGTGCTGCACACCGCGAACACGGCGGCGACACCCGACAGCAGCCACGTCGCGGTACGCGGATGAAGATGATGCTCGGCCAGGCGGGCGATCGGCCATGCCGTTAACGGCAGGACCAGCGGCAGGAAGACGAAGACCCCCATACCCCGTCAGTCTTCCCCTTCGTGGGGTGCCTGCGCCAGCAGGTCCCGCAGCAGCCGTTCGTCCCTGGGGGACAGAGCGGTGACGAAACTCGCGAGGACCGCCTCCCGGTCGCTCTCGCCGTCCAGCACCTTGCGCATCCGCAGCGCGGCGAGCCCGGATTCGTCGGCGACCGGCGTCCACTCGAAAGACCGGCCCACCCGCTCCCGGGCCACCGCACCCTTGGCATGGAGCCGCGTCAGGATGGTGATCACGGTGGTGTAGGCGAGATCGCCCACGAGCTGCTCCTGCACCCAGCCCGCGGTCGCCGGACCCGGTGCCTGGCGCAGCGCCGCAAGTACTTCCGCCTCAAGCGCGCCCTGGCCTCGCCGGCGGGAATGCTCGGCACCGCCCCTGTTCTGGTCCGTCATGCCGTCAACCTCCCGCCGTATGGCCCCCACGCGAACGGGGCGGTTCATCGTACAGACCGCGCAATGCATCCATCTGTCTCCGGCCTCGTCCTGTTCACCTCACTCGGGGTCGCGGCACCGTCAGGAGGACACCGGGGAGCGAAGTGTCACCGGTGGAGAGGTGGGGCCACGCGAACGCTTCATCCAGGACAGCCACCCAGCGGAGGTTTTCAGTACGGCTCGGCGGCCACAGGATTCGCGTTCGGGCCACCCCTGCCACCCAGCCAAACGGCGCACGACGCGGCTGCAGAACCTGCGGATACACCACCCCGTTTTCTACAGTGTTGTAGATTTTCTTCGGAGCTGACGGGTCGGCCGGACGCCGTCCCGCGGACGCTGTGAAAGGGATGTCGCATGGGTGTGAGCCTGTCCAAGGGTGGCAATGTTTCACTGAGCAAGGAGGCCCCGGGCCTGACCGCCGTACTGGTCGGCCTGGGCTGGGACGTGCGGACGACCACCGGGGTCGACTTCGACCTCGACGCCAGTGCGCTGCTGGTGAACGCCTCCGGGAAGGTCCCCTCCGACCAGCACTTCGTCTTCTACAACAACCTCAAGAGCCCCGACGGTTCCGTCGAGCACACCGGAGACAATCTGACGGGTGAGGGCGAGGGGGACGACGAGGTCGTCAAGGTCGACCTCGCCACGGTGCCCGCAGAGGTCGACAAGATCGTCTTCCCGGTGTCCATCCACGACGCCGAAACCCGCAACCAGAGCTTCGGCCAGGTCAGGGGCGCGTTCATCCGCGTCGTCAACCAGGCCGGCGGGGCGGAGATCGCCCGCTACGACCTCTCCGAGGACGCATCGACCGAGACCGCGATGGTCTTCGGCGAGCTCTACCGCAGCGGCGCGGAGTGGAAGTTCCGCGCCGTCGGCCAGGGCTACGCCTCCGGTCTGGCTGGGATTGCCGCAGACTTCGGCGTCGGCGTCTGATCGCTCGGAGAGCGCCGGTGGACAGGCCCCGCAAGGCCTGCCCGCCGGCGCGCCACGGCCGCTGCCCGACCGCCCCTTCGGGTGATCTCCATGAAGACGCCGGTCCCTGGCGACGGGCCGACTGCGGACCAGGCTTGGCTCGCTCGGCAGGCACGCGCGCCCCTTGCCCTGAACCACGTAGGCATGACCTGCTGCGGACACTCTCGCCGAACGCCGGTCTGCCCGTCACCGCGGCAGCAGTTGCTGTGACGCATGGGCCGGACCCTCACCAGCCGCATCGCCGCTCCGCGCCTGCGTCGGCCGCGCACGCCGCCGACGGCCCTGGCCAGGCCTTTCGATCCCCCCATGCCGCTGCGCCCCCTGCCGTCGAATTCTACAGTGCTGTAGATTTTTCCTGTCGCGCCACCGCGCGATGGGCCGTTGAACTTCGGCCGTTGAACTTTGGCCCCCAGAACAGCAGGAGGACACCGGTGGGAATCAATCTCAGCAAGGGCCAGCAGATCAGCCTGGAGAAGCCCGGTGGCGGCACTCTGAGCGTGGTGCGGATGGGGCTGGGATGGCAGGCCGCGCCGCGTAAGGGCTTCCTCGCCCGGATGACCGCCCGGGAAATCGACCTGGACGCCTCGGCCGTCCTCTTCGCGGGAAAGGAGCCGGTGGACGTGGTCTTCTTCCAGCAGCTGGTCAGCAAGGACGGATCAGTGCGTCACACAGGTGACAATCTCGTGGGCGGCGCCGGCCAGGGCGGGGATGACGAGTCGATCCTTGTGGACCTGGCGCGGGTGCCGGTGCACGTCGACCAGATCGTCTTCACCGTCAACTCCTTTACCGGGCAGACCTTCGCCGAGGTGGAGAACGCCTTCTGTCGCCTCATCGACGAGAGCAACGGCCAGGAACTGGCCCGCTACACCCTCTCCGGCGGCGGCAAGTACACCGCACAGGTCATGGCCAAGGTCCACCGCTCCGCAGCAGGTTGGAGCATGTCCGCGATCGGGGAGCCGGCCGACGGCCGTACCTTCAAGGACCTGCTTCCTGCCATCGCCACCCACCTCTGACCTCACCGGCCCCGCCGGGCTGCCTGCGCCTGGCCGCCGGGGAGCCTGGTCGGCCAGACGGCCGTGGTCCGTCAGCCCCGGTCGCCACGTGCCGCCGGGCCAGGGCCGCTCGTCAGGGTCCTGCCGACGGGGGGTTCATACCGCACCCGGTAGGAGGGGCGTTGCCGACCGGGCGAGGCCGCCTCCTCGGGGTGGCGGCCCTTCGGCACGTTCTCACGCCTGCGCCTCGGCTCCTTACCGGTCGTCGCGAGTGTCGTCGAACGACGACCGGCGGCTTTCCCGCTCGCGGAGCTCCTTCAGCTTGTCCTGGGTTTCCCTGTGGCGCTGCTGCGCCTCGTCCTTGCTGGTGCCCATGACGTCCTCGGCGGCTTCCTTGAGCTTCTTTGCCTTGTCCTTCATGCTCATGACGATTCTCCTCATGCCAGGCGTGGGTGGGATGGGTCCATCTCAGGAACGCACGTCTCGGCGTGCCGGCCCTCCTGGTCCATGCCGTTCGGGTGACGTGCCGGACTGGAGCGTGCCCGTGCCGGGCCGGTCCGGGCTCGTCGGAGTCCTGCACCGCGTTAGGGATGCGTCAAGATTTTCTGGAGCCGTGCGCCCTGGTTCCCCTCCTCGTGTCCTTGCGGGCAGCCGGCATCGAGGTCCATGAGCTGGGCTTTAATCGGTTCTGTGTCCGTTACTTGTGGATTCGTTGCGGTCTGGGTCTGGTAGTCGGACGGTGGTCTTGAATGCCTGGGCAAGGGGCATGCGCGCCCTGTGCGCCGCCTGCTTGGGCGGGTGCCTGCGGGCGGCAGGCACATACTCAGTGTTCGTCGTGAGGCCTCGAGTGGTCTTGCGCGGATGCGATGGACATGCCGGGAAGGGTTGATGGCAGATATGAGGCAGGCGAATGAGCCGGCGATGCCGGAGGTGGTGGACACCCCCGCTCAGCGGGCTCAGCCCACGGGCAAGGTGGCGCAGTGGATGCTGCGGCACCGGGTGCAGCCGGTGGGGCCTGCCGCCGGCGAGGGGCATGCGCAGCCTCATGCCTGGTGGAAGGTGATGTGCCTGACCGGCGTCGACTACTTCTCCAGCCTCGCCTACGTTCCCGCGATCGCAGCCCTCGCCGCAGGAGCCGTCTCCCCGCTGGCGACCTTGCTGATCGTGGCGCTGACGCTGGCAGGGATGCTGCCGATGTACCGGCGGGTGGCGAAGGAGAGCCCGCACGGTGCCGGTTCGGTGGCGATGCTGGAGGACCTGCTGCCGTTCTGGTGGGGCAAGCTGTTCGTGCTGGTCCTCCTCGGGTTCGTGGCCACCTCGTGGATCATCACGATCACCCTGTCGACCGCGGACGCCTCCGTGCACGTCGTGGAGAACCCGTTCTTCCCCTCCGCCCTGCACGGCCACGAAGTCGCCCTCACCGTCGCGCTGCTGCTGGTCCTGGGCGGGGTGTTCCTCCTCGGATTCAGCGAGGCAGTGAGCGTGGCCATCCCCCTGGTCGCCGTCTTCCTCGTGCTGAACGCGGTCGTCATCGGCGTCGGCCTGGTCCACGTCATCACCACGCCGGGCGCGTACGCGGCGTGGACCGATGCCCTTGTCGAAGGCGGCGGCGGTTTCGGTGACCTGATGGGGCCGGCGCTGCTCGCGTTCCCGCTGCTGGTGCTGGGCCTGTCCGGGTTCGAAACCGGAGTGAGCATGATGCCGCTCGTGGCCGCCGACGGCGCCGACGCCGAGCAGCGGATGCGCTCGCGGATCCGCAACACCCGCCGCCTGCTGACCACAGCCGCCCTGATCATGAGCGTCTACCTGCTCTCGGCGAGCTTCGTCACGACCGTCCTGATCCCGCACGAGGCGTTCGAACCGGGCGGCGCCGCGAACGGCCGCGCCCTGGCGTGGCTGGCCCACGAACACGTGGGGGAGGCGTTCGGCACCGTCTACGACATCAGCACCATCCTGATCCTGTGGTTCGCCGGCGCCTCGGCCATGGCGGGGCTGGTCAACATCGTCCCCCGCTACCTGCCCGACTACGGTATGGCCCCCGAATGGGGACGCGCGGTGCGCCCGGTCGTGATCGTCTACACCGCCCTGTGCATCCTCATCACGATCGCCTTCGACGCCGACGTCGACGAACAGGCCGGCGCCTACGCCACCGGCATCCTGGCCATGATGGTCTCCGGCGCCTTCGCCGTCACCATCTCCGTCGCCCGCCACCGCCGCCGCACCCCCACCACCGGCTTCGCCCTGCTGACCGCCGTCCTGCTCTACGCCCTGGTCGCCAACATCATCGACAAGCCCGACGGCCTCGTCATCTCCGCCTTCTTCATCGCCGGCATCATCGCCGTCTCCCTGATCTCCCGGGTGGCACGCACCACCGAACTGCGCGCCGACCGCATCGTCTTCGACGAACACGCCCGCCTGTTCATCAACGACACCCTCGCCCACGACGGCGCCATCAACATCATCGCCAACCGCCGCCAGGCCGGCGACATCGACGAATACAGCGCCAAGGAACGCGAACAGCGCGGCGTCAACCCGGTGCCCGGTCAGGCCGACGTCCTCTTCCTCGAGATCGATGTCATCGACCCCTCGGACTTCAGCGACACCCTCACCGTCCACGGCGTCGAAATCGACGGCTACCGCATCCTGCGCGCCGACGCCCCGGCCGCCCCGAACGCCATCGCCGCGATCCTCCTCGCTCTGCGCGATGCCACCGGGGTTCAGCCGCAATGCCACTTCGCCTGGGCCGAGGGCAGCCCGCTGGTGCACATGGTCCGCTACTTCCTCCTCGGCCGCGGCGACACCGCACCGGTGACCCGGGAGATCATCCGCAGCCACGAACCCGACCCCGCCCGCCGCCCCGGCATCCACGTCGGCGGCTGACCAGCCCCGCAAACAGGCAGCCACAGCGCACGGACGTGAAGCGCACATGACCGAAAGGGCGTATCTGGACATGAGGTCGAGGCCGGATCGCCGGATGCTCATCCGGATCATCACCCTCACGCTCTGCGCTGCCGCCATGATCGCGGCAGGGCTGGCTGCCGAGTGGTGGTGGCTGCTCGGCATCGGCGTGTGGACCCTGATCGTCGCCTTCCTCACGGAAATGATCTACCGCCCGTAGCCGGTGCTCCTGCGGACGGAGGCCTACCGAAACGAGGGCCTCGATACGTTGCCGACGAGGGGTCGGTGGTCGGGAGCCGGGTTGAAATCGCGTTGCGTCGCCGGGCCGGTCCCCATGCCCCCGCCGGGGAGGTGCGGACGCTGCTGGTGAGGCGGAAGGTCTCGTCGTCGTAGGGGCTGTTGCTCTGGCCCCACACCAGGGCGAGGGCGCCGCCGCGGCCCGCGCCGATGCGGAGCGCGACCACGTTTTCGCCTTCGGCCACCACCGGCACGGGTGCACCGCAGGCCCCGGCTCCCACGGCCCGGCTGACGACCTGGACGACGGCCGGGCCCGCGGCCTTGGTGTGCTGGAAGGAGGCGTGGACCGTGCCCTGGTGGTCCACCGCCGTGTAGGAGCCGCCCGGTCCGGTGGCCACCTCGTACGAGCCCGGGCAGGCCACCTGCGAGGGGCGGCTCGCCCACCCCGGCCGGAGCGTGGAGGCAGGCCCAAGGCTCGGCCGTCAGCGCGATGTTGATGGTGTGGCAGGGTGGTGGGGCATGTGGGCCTTCGGGGCCTGTGAACGCGAGAGGGGTATGTCATGAACGAGGCCGAGCTCAGGGCGCTGTTCGCCGAGATCGACACGGACGGCGACGGGCGGATCAGCATCGTCGAACTGGCGGAGGGGTTCAAGGCCGAGGGCGCCCAGGGGCACCTCGCTGAAGAGGTCAAGAAGGCCATGACGGCCGACGTGAACCACGACGGGGTCCTCGACTTCGAAGAGTTCCGCACCCTGCTGAAGTAGCGGCAGGCCTGACAGCCTGGGCAAGCCTTAGGGGAGTCTGGGCAAGCCGCCTGCGGGAACGGCTTGCCCACCCTGCTACGGGCGCCGGCGCCCGGGGCGCAGGACGTCGGAGTAGACCCGGGCCCGGACCCCGGGCTCGCCGGGATCCCTGCGCACCGGGCCGATGCCCGAGGTCGCCCAGCGCTCCTTCAGCGTGGCCATGACAGCATGGACCGTGTCCTCGTCCGCGCCCGTGGTGTTCAGCACCACCAGGCCGGGTTCCGCGGTGTACTGCTCGTCGATCGGCTTCAGTACCCTGCGACGGCCGGTCGGAGCGAGGCGGTTCGCCGCGGGTGCCGCGGCCACCCGTACGAGGGAGTCGGCCGTGACGGTGCAGGCCGCAACCGCCGTGCTCAGGGCGATCCGCAGACGTCTGATGGTGCTCCGGTTCGTGGTTCCTCTCATCTTCCCCCGGGCAGGACGCGGTCCCTCCCCTTGGTTCGCCACAAAAGGCCGCACGCATGCAACCGCGACAGCGCTGTGGGGTCAATGTTCCACGTGATCGAGAGGCGTGGTTCCGGCCAGGTGCGTGTTTTTCCTTCTCCCGTACAACCGTTGGCCTGCTTGCAGTGTCAAACCCTCGATCGGTATTTGATCATCAGTGCGAGCAACATGCTCGACGGGGAAGGGAATCAACTCCATGGGCAAGCGCGCCCGTTCGCAACGCAGCCTGGCCGCCGCCGTGGCCACCGCCGCACTCGTCGTCTCCGGCGGTGCCGTCACACCGCTGCTCACCGCGGGGACGGCCGTCGCCGCCCCACTGCCGAAGTGGCAGACGCCGGTCGAGGTCGGTCCCTGGGGCGATTTCGGCGCCCTGAAGGTGGCCACGGCCTCCGACGGCAGCGCGGTCGCCGCGTGGTGGGTGCTCGCGGGCATGGGGCAGGAGCTCCGCGTGGCCGTGCGGCCTGCCGGGACCGACCACTGGGGCCCGGCCACCAAGCTCGCCGGCGTGCCCACCAACCGCGGAGATGACCAGCTCAGGCTGGTCCCTGACACGGACGGCAGGGTCACCGCCATCTGGCCGGAGTACCCCTCCGACCAGGGATCGGACTCGCCCCCGATGGCCTCGCGCCTGATGTCCGCCAGCCTTGCCAAGGGCGTCTGGTCGAAGCCGGCGACCCTCCTCGACACCGCGGCCGACGAGTACATCGGCGCCGTGGAGATCGCGGCCGGGCCGGGGGGCACCGCCACCGCCGCCTGGTCCTCCCACCCCGTAGGGGCGGACGAGTGGAAGGTCAGCACCTCCGACCGGGCCGCGGACGGCACCTGGTCCAAGCCCGTCACGGTGGCCTCCCCGGCGGTGGGCGGCGGCCACGTCAGCGGCGCCGACGTGGCCGTGGACGCCCAGGGCACGGCCGTGGTGAGCTTCCTGCGCACCACAGTGAAGGGGGACAGCGGCCGCATCTACGACAGCGTGTCGGCAGTCGAGACGGTCACCCGTACCGCCCCCGGCGCGCCCTGGTCGGCCCCGGTCGCCCACACCCCGCAGACCAGGAGCCTCTTCGCGCCCCGGATCGCCTCGGGTCCCAACGGTGCCATGGCGCTGTCATGGTCGAAGAGCGCGGACAACGACGAGAACCTCGAGTCCGTCAACATCTCCGTCCGCCCCTCCGCGGCAGCCGGCTGGGGCACCCCGGCCACGACGTCCGGTTCCTCCGAGGGCTCGGTGGAGTCGCCCGAGCCGCTGGTCGCCCCCGACGGGGACGTCACCGTCGTGTGGTCGGAGCTCCAGGACCGCGGGGACTCGAGCGGCCTGGGCACCGTCAACCTCGCCGGCACGCTACGCGGGGGAACCGGCACCTGGCAGCGGCAGTCCCTGTCCGGGGGAGGCAAGGACCTCTGGGGCCTCAACGCCTCCATCGGCCCCGACGGGACCGTGCGCGTGATGTGGTCCGAATACGAGCCTGGTGAGAGCTGGCACCTGGTGCACGCCGCCCGGACCTCCTCCGACGACACGTGGACCGATGCCGGGGAGGTGGCCGGCACCACCGGGTTCGGGCTCCGCGGAGTCGTGTCGGCGGGCCCGGCCGGCTCGGCCACCCTGCTCGCCAACATCAAACGCGGCCAGTCGTACGGCGTCCTCTACTCCGCCCGGGCCACGGACGAGCCCCCGCTCGGCGTCGGCTCCTCCACCGTGCCCGCGACCGCCCCGCTCGCCCGGAGCACCGGCTCGAACACCGTGTGGGCGCCGGTCTGGAACCTCACCCGGCCCGTGTCCAGATGGTCCCTGACCCTCACGGACTCCGCCGGCAACACCGTTGCGACCCTGACCGGCACCGGCACCACCCAGAAGATCGCCGCCGCCTGGAAGGGCCGTACCCGGACCGGGGCGATGCCCGTGAACGGCCGGCTGACCTGGAAGCTCAGGGGCACCGCCGTCAACGCGCCCCGGACGACCGTGCTGGGATCAGGCAAGGTCACGGTCACCGGCGGCGCCGCCGCCCCGCGGGACTTCGGCAGCAAGGCGGGCAGGCCCGACGGCCTGGGCGACCTGTTCCAGACCACCGCCACGAGCCTGCGCACCGCCTACGGGTACACGGGCACCGGCAACCTCCGCGGCAGTATCACCACCACCGGCTGGCCCAAGGGGTTCAGGCCCGTCCCCATGGGCGACATGAACGGTGACCGCTGCAACGACACCCTCGTACGCCTCGCGACCGGCGAGATGCGCCTCTACACCCCCGCCTGTGGTGAGGCCCTCAAGCCCACCACGAAGCACAAGGTCCTGGGCAAGGGCTGGAACGCGTACGACATCCTCAGCTCGCCCGGGGACGTCACCAAGGACGGCCGCCCCGACCTGGTCGCCCGCGACCCCAAGACCGGCGGCCTGTACCTCTACACCACCACCAGGACGGGCGTCCTGGCCCCGCGCACCAACCTGAGCAACGGTTTCAAGGCGTACAAGCAGATCGTCGGTACGGGCGACCTCAACGGCGACGGCGTCGGGGACTTGATCCTGCAGGACAACCTCGACCAGCTGTGGCGCAGCTACGGCACGGGCACCGGCACGTTCGGATCCCGCAAGCTGCTCGTGGGCAACTGGGGCAGCTCCTACAACGCCGTCGTGGGCGTGGGCGACATCACTGGCGACGGCCGGGCCGACGTGGTCGCCCGGGACCGGGCAGGTGCCCTGTGGCGCTACAACGGCACGGGCCGCGGCACCCTCAGCGGCCGGGCGAAGATCGCCACCGCCGGCTGGCAGGTATACGCCGGCATCCACTACTGACCTTGAAGTCGTCTTGTCGTAGGGGCTGACGGTTGGTGATCGTCGCGATATGCCGGGTGTATGAGGTATCCGCAGGGTGGGGGTCTGACCGCGGAGAGGCAAGCGTTCCGTGAGCGGGTCCGGATGGAAGCGGTCGCCATGTTCGCCGACGGGCGGGGCAGTACGGAGATCGCAAAGGA
>NZ_JBVJWO010000062.1:0-20528 GCF_055602345.1 Streptomyces sp. NPDC037401 | reverse complement strand
CCCCCCCCCCCCCCCCCCCCCCCCCCCCCCCCCCCCCCCCCCCCCCCCCCCCCCCCCCCCCCCCCCCCCCCCCCCCCCCCCCCCCCCCCCCCCGCACCCCGTGTTCTCCAAGGCGGTCTCGGCCTCCACCCGGACCGCCCCGGAGAGATCGACGTCGCGGAAGAGAAGCACCGCGGGCCACACCGGATCGGCGGGGTCACTGCGTCGCCGCCGGTACGGGTGGCGTCGACGATGGCGGTGTCCGCGTGGTCGTCGAAGTCGACGACCACGCGGGGCGCGGGGGCCGTCCCGGTCACCGTGAGCTGTGCGGTGAGGACCGGGTGCTCGGCGGAGCGGTCGGCGGCTGTGAAGCATCACGTCGGCCCTTCCTACTCGGTCGAGAAGCGGTACGCCGTCGTCGAGCGGTACTCCTCCCCCGGGCGCAGGAGGGTGGAGGGGTACTCGGGCCGGTTGGGCGAGTCGGGAAAGTGCTGGGTCTCCAACGCGATGCCCGCGTACGCGAAATACGGGTGACCGGAGCGGCCGGTCAGCGAGCCGTCGAAGTGGTTTCCGGTGTAGACCTGGAGCCCCGGCTCCGTCGTCAGGCATTCGACGCGCCGGCCGCTGGCAGGGTGGCTCAGGACGGCGGCCCGTCTGAGCCCGGTGCCGTCGAGCACCCAGTTGTGGTCGAAGCCATCGGCGGCCCGGCGGATCTGCGGGTGTTCCTCGGTGATGCGGGCACCGATCGTCTGGGCCTCGCGGAGGTCGAACGGTGTGCCGGTGACGGACTCGGCCGGACCGAGCGGTATCAGTTCTGCGTCCACGGGGGTGTAACGGGCGGCCTCGACCCGCAGCAGGTGGCCGAGCACCGTCCCACAGCCCTCTCCGGCCAGGTTGACGTACATGTGGTTGGTGAGGTTGACGACTGTCGGGGCATCCGTGGTCGCCCGGTAGGTGAGGGAGAGTTCACCGTCGGGGCCGAGCAGGTACGTGACCTCGGCCGTGAGGGCGCCCGGGAATCCCTGATCGCCGTCGGGACTGTCCATGCGGAGACGGACGCCTGCCCGCCTGCCCACGCGGACCGGCACGCCGTCCCAGAGGCGGGTGGCGAAGCCGTCCGGGCCACCGTGCAGGGTGTGGCCGTCCCGCTGGGTCGCCAGCCGGTGCGTCGTGCCGTCGAGGGGCAGCGTTCCGCCGGCGATTCGATTGGCGTAGCGGCCGACCGTCGCGCCGAAGGAGGCAGCCTCCCCGCACAGATCCGCCGTGCTCTCGCAGCCCAGGACGACGTTGGCCCGCCGCCCGTCCCGGTCCGGCGTGTGCAGGGCCTGCAAGCGGGCTCCCAGACTGAGCACCTCCGCCGTCACGCGCTCCGGGGAGCCGAACGTCCAGCGGGTGATACGCCGTCCGTCCGGGAGCTCTGCGGCAGTCTCCTGGGTCACCGTCAGTTCACCATGGGACACGAGTGCGTCTCGCGACACGCGACTACTCCGTTCGACGAGGCGGGGAGGGGGCGATGCCCGCCGTATGGGCAGGCGTCATCGGCTCGGGGCGGGCGAGCTCACATCCCCTGAGCCGGTCGGTGGCAGGCCTGTTTCCAGCGCAGCTCCTTGGTGAACCGGCGGATGGCGGTGCCGGCGTCGGCGTCGATCACCAGGAGTTCCACGCCGAGCATCTCCGCGAGGTCGTCGAGTTCCTCGGCACGGAGGGCGCCGGAGAGTCGGCGCTCCGGCTGTCAGCCAGGCCTCGGTGGAGGTGCGCAGGTCCGGACGCGGCTTCCGGACGGCGCGGGCGAACCGGCAGGTTGGGCAGCGGAGCCGGGGCTTCGACCACGTCGACCTCGCTGGCGACCGGCCGGAAGCGGCCGCCCATGTCAAGTGGGTGTGCACCACTCCCCCGGCCTCGGGCAGGTGGCGGTAGACGTAGGCGTGTGCGGCGGTGCCGGAGGAGGGCCCGTGGTCGCCTTCGACGACGTTCCCGTCGGGGTCACAGGGCATCATGTTCTGGGGCGACAGCTCGTCGTGGGAGACGCCGCTCGGCTTGATGACCAACAGGTCCTCGCCGGGAACGCGGGCCGGGACGTTGCCCGCCGTCCAGACCACCAGGCCGTAACGGACGAGTTCCTGGTGGAGGCCGCTGACCTGGCGACGGACCAGGTCGATGGTCGCGTTCACCGTACCTCGCTCGGGTCGGTCAGGGCCGTGGTCGGGGTGGTAGGCGTGGTCAGGGCGGCGTTGCGGATGCGGCTCAGTCGGTGGAGCAGCTTGTCCGGCCCGGTGCCGAAGTGGTCGTGCAGGGCGCGGTACTCGGCGTACAGCGCGTCGTAGGCGTCGGCCCGGCCGGGGTCGGGCTGGTACGCCCCCCGGAGCACCCGGCCCATGACCGCCGCCGCCGAGCGCACATCCGGGTGCGCCCCGGCGGCGACGGCGGCGTGGATCGCCGAGCCGAGGGCCGGACCCTGATCCGACTGGACGAGCGAGACGGGACGGCGTAGTACGTCGGCGTAGATCTGCATCAGCAGGGCGTTCTTCTTCAGGCCACCGGCGACGATGAACTCGGAGACGGGGACACCGCCCTGCTCCAGGGCCTCGACGATGACACGGGTACCGAAGGCGGTGGCCTCCAGCAGGGCACGGTAGATCTCCTCGGGGCGGGTGTTGAGTCCGAGGCCTACGATCACGCCGGAGAGGTTGTGGTCGGCCAGGGTGGAGCGGTTGCCGTTCATCCAGTCGAGAGCCACCAGGCCGTGCCCGCCGACGGGCTGGGCGGCGGCCTTGCGGCTGAGGAGCTCGTGCCGGTCTTCACCGACCGCCTCGGCCTCGGCGAGGTAGTGGGCCGGGAGGCCCTTACGCAGGCACCAGGCGAAGATGTCGCCGACGGCACTCTGACCCGCCTCGTAGCGATAGGAGCCGGTGACGATGCCGTCCTCGACCACGCCGCAGATGCCAGGGACGTCTGCGAGGGCGGCGCCGTGGACGACGTGGCAGGTGGAGGTGCCCATGAGGGCGAGGAGTTGGCCGTTCTCGACGGCCCGAGCGGCCGGTGGGGCCACGTGCGCGTCGACATTGCCGGCGGCCACCGCGATGCCCGCGGGCAGCCCCGTCCACTCCGCCGCCCGGGCGGTGAGCGAGCCGACCCGGGAGCCGGGCGGGGCAAGGGGGTGCTCCAGACGGGTTCGGGCGAAGTCGGCGAACCCGGGGTGCAGGGCGGCGAGGTACTCCTCGCTCGGGTAACCGCCGTCCTGGAACATGCCGCTGTATCCGGCCGTGCAGGCGTTGCGGCTCTCGACGCCGGTGAGCTGCCAGACGATCCAGTCGGCTGCCTCGATCCACCGCGCGCAGGCGGCATAGACGGCCGGGTCCTCCTCCAGGACCTGGAGCGCCTTGGCGTACTGCCACTCGGCGGAGATCCTTCCGCCGTAGTGGGAGATCCACTTCTCTCCGCGTGCGTGGGCGAGGGCGTTGATGCGGTCGGCCTGGTCCTGAGCCGCATGGTGCTTCCAGAGCTTGGGCCAGGCGTGCGGGTGAGCGGCCCACTCGGTGGTCTCGGCGAGCGGGGTGCCGTCGGCGAGCACCGGCAGGACCGTGCTGGCGGTGAAGTCGGTGGCAATGCCGATGACGTGAGCGGGATCGACGCCGGAGACGGCGAGCGCAGCGGGAATGACGGTGCGCAGTACCTCACGCCAGTCCTCGGAGTGCTGCAGGGCCCAGTCAGGCGGCAGTGGGTGCCCGGTGCCGGGTAACTCGCGCTCGATGACGGCGTGCGGGTACTCGTGGACGACGGTCGCGAGCTCCTGTCCGTCGTGCACGCGGACCACCACGGCACGACCGGAGAGGGTGCCGAAGTCGACGCCGACGACGTACCTGTCCGAGCCCCGGGCGGCAGGGATCACGGTCACCTTCTCATCCTTCGCACGGGAAACCGGCATTGCTTCCTGCCGAGTTGATGGGGGCGTCTTTCTCGATGGGCGACAGTGTTAGCGTTAACAATCACCCCTGTCAAGGGATCGATGGAGCCCTCGACCGAGTGCGGCCGACGCGGCGGAGAGCGTGGGCCGCTGCGGCGATCAGCCCCGGGTCCGATCGCGCCGGCTCAACGGCGGGTGGCGGGACCCACGCTGCGACGCAGCACCATCTCGGCCGAGATCCGCACGTGGGTGCGGGCGTGCGCGACGCCCTCCAGCTCCTCGACGAGCAGTTCCAGGGCCCGGCGTCCGAGCTCGCCGAAGTCCTGCCGCACCGTGGCCAGGGGCGGGGTGAAGTAGGCGGCCTCGGGAATGTCGTCGAAGCCGACCACGCTGATGTCGCCCGGGATCGAGCGGCCGGCCTCGTGCAGGGCGCGCAGCAGCCCGAGCGCCATGTGGTCGTTGGCACAGAAGACGGCTGTGACCTCGCCCAGCTCGGCGATCCGCAAGCCCGCCCGGTAGCCGGCGTGCGCACTCCAGTCGCCGGGCTCGACACGCGGCACAGGGGCTCCGGCAGCCTCCAGCGCGCTGCGCCAGCCCTCCTGGCGGTCCCGGCTCTCCATCCAGCCGGCCGGGCCGGCCAGGTGGTGCACGGTGCGGTGGCCCAGATCGAGCAGGTGCCTGGTGGCCGCTTCGGCGCCGGACCGGTTGTCCACCGAGACCATGGGAACCCGCGACTGGCTGCCCGGTCCGACCGCGACGACCGGCACGGAGCTGGAGAGCCTGGCCACCGCACTGACGGCGGACATCTGGGGCGCGATCACGACAACGCCTTCCACCCCCTGGTCGCGCAGTCGGTCGACAGCCTCCTGAACCGAGCGGCCGTCCAGGGAGTGCAGACTTGTCACGCTGACGAAATACCCCGCACTGCGCGCAGCCTGCTCGATGCCGTGCAGCATCGAGGCGGGACCGTACAGGGTCGATTCGAAGCTGACCACGCCGAGGGTTTGCGAGCGGCGGGTGACCAGGGCGCGGGCGGCGGAGTTGGGCCGGTAGTCCAGCTCACGGATGGCGGCGAGCACCCGCTCCCGGGTGCCGGGCCGCACATGCGGGGCGCCGTTGAGCACCCGGGACACCGTCTGGTGGGACACGCCGGCCAATTTCGCCACGTCCACCATCACAGGGTGGCGCCGCTCGGTCCCGGCACTGTCGTTTCCCACTCGCACTTCCCTCCTCGACTCCGGGCTACGGTACGCCACCGACCGCTGACGAAGGCTGTGCGAGCATGGACGGACGAGCGGATGCGGCGGGGTACGACCATCCGGTGGGCAGGGACACTGCAGCGTGCAGCCGGCCACTCCGAGAGCCCCCCCACTGCCCAGCCCGGGGGCCAGACACAGTGGCTGATCGCCTGGGCAGTTGTTTGACCCGACGGTGATCCGAACAGACCCTTGACGGCACACTTGTGAGCGTTAACACTCAGGTATCGCCAGGCCGGAGCCGCTGCAACCCCGACTTCGCACAGCGCGAGGAAACGACTCCCCGGCCGGACCGCCCGACCGCTTCCGGTCGCCCGGCCGGGTCGCACTGTGCCGGTCGCGGAACATCACTGGAGGAACTGTGCGGAAGCTTTCAGCGGGCCTTGTCACCGTGGGTCTGACGCTGTCGCTGGCAGCCTGCGGCCAGAGCGCCAACGGAGCGGGCGACGGCGGGGCCGGCGGGGACGCCAAAGGGGGCCTCATCGGCATCGCGATGCCGACCAAGTCGTCGGAGCGCTGGATCAACGACGGCAACAACATGGTCAAGGAGTTCCAGGCCAGGGGTTACAAGACGGACCTCCAGTACGGCGACAACGTCGTGGAGAACCAGGTCTCCCAGGTGGAAAACATGATCACCAAGGGGGCCAAGCTGCTGGTGATCGCCCCCATCGACGGTTCCTCGCTCACCAATGTGCTGCAGAAGGCCGCCGACGCCCACGTCTCCGTCATCTCCTACGACCGGCTGATCCGCGGCACCGCGAACGTCGACTACTACGCAACCTTCGACAACCACAAGGTCGGTGTCCTCCAGGGCAGTTACATCGTCGACAAGCTCGGCCTCAAGGACGGCAAGGGCCCCTTCAACATCGAGCTGTTCGCCGGCTCACCGGACGACAACAACGCCACGTTCTTCTTCAACGGTGCGATGAGCGTCCTCAAGCCGTACGTAGACGACAAGAAGCTGGTCGTGCGGAGCGGCCAAACTGCCTTCAACCAGATCGCCACACTGCGCTGGGACGGTGGTCTCGCCCAGTCCCGGATGGACAACCTGCTGAGCAAGTCGTACACCGCCGCTCGCGTCGACGCCGTGCTCTCGCCGTACGACGGCATCTCGATCGGCATCATCTCGTCGCTGAAGGGCGTCGGCTACGGCACCGGCCAGTCACTGCCCGTCGTCACGGGCCAGGACGCCGAGCTGGCCTCGGTGAAGTCGATCATCGCGGGCGAGCAGACCCATACCGTCTACAAGGACACCCGCCAACTGGCCAAGGCCGCAGTCCAGATGGGCGACGCACTCCTGACCGGCGGCAAGCCCGAGGTCAACGACACCGGCCAGTACGACAACGGCGTCAAGACCGTACCGGCGCAGCTGCTCCAGCCGGTCAGCGTCGACAAGGAGAACTACCAGAAGGTCCTGGTCGACAGCGGCCAGTACACCGCGGACCAGCTCAAGTAGCACACGGGCCCGACCGACGGGTCCGGCGACGCCGAACCGGCGGTGCGGCGCGCGGGAGACCGCCCGGCACCGCACCGCCCCGACGATACGGATGCACCACCATGGCCCGACCCGTTCTCGAGATGCGGTCGATCAGCAAGACGTTTCCCGGTGTCAAGGCTCTCTCCGAGGTCAACCTGACCGTCGCCGCAGGTGAGGTCCACGCCGTCTGCGGTGAGAACGGCGCCGGCAAGTCCACACTGATGAAGGTACTCAGCGGGGTCCACCCTCATGGCGGCTACCAGGGCGAGATCTACTTCGAGGGCGATCCCTGCCGGTTCCGGGACATCCGGGCCAGCGAGCAGCGCGGCATCGTGATCATCCACCAGGAACTCGCGCTGGTGCCCTACCTGTCCATCGCCGAGAACATCTTCCTCGGCAACGAGCACGCCACCCGCGGCGTCATCAGCTGGCACCGGACGCTGACCCACGCCGCCGCACTGATCCGGCAGGTCGGACTCGACGAGAGCCCGCACACCAGGATCGCCGATCTCGGCGTGGGCAAACAGCAGTTGGTCGAGATCGCCAAGGCGCTCGCCAAGAAGGTCAAGCTGCTCATCCTGGACGAGCCGACGGCCGCCCTGAACGACGAGGACAGCCGCAAGCTGCTCGACCTGATCCTCGAACTCAAGGCTCAGGGCATCTCCTGCATCCTCATCTCGCACAAGCTGAACGAGATCGCCCGGGTCGCCGACGCCGTCACCATCCTGCGTGACGGGCGGACCATCGAGACCATCGCGATCGGTTCCGAGGGCATCTCCGAGGAGCGGATCATCCGCGGCATGGTCGGCCGCGACCTGGAACACCGCTACCCCGAGCGCGCCCCGGAGATCGGCGAGGTCGCCTTCGAAATCGAGGACTGGAGTGTCCAGCACCCGATCGACCACCGGCGGAAGGTGGTCGACGGCGCCTCGCTGCACGTCCGTCGAGGCGAGATCGTCGGCATAGCCGGCCTCATGGGCGCCGGCCGCACCGAACTGGCCATGAGCGTCTTCGGCCGCTCGTACGGACGGTGGACCGGGGGCCGGGTGAGGCTGCACGGCCGGGAGATCCGTACCCGGACGGTGCCGGAGGCGATCGGGCACGGCATCGCGTACGTGACCGAGGACCGCAAGCAGCTCGGCCTCAACCTCAACGACGACATCAGCCGGAACATCTCGCTGAGCTCCCTCGGCAAGGTCGCCCGGCGAGGCTGGGTCAACCGGCACGAGGAGGCCCGGATCGCCGAATCGTTCCGGCGGACCATGAACATCAAGGCCCCCTCGGTGTTCGCGGAGACCGGCAAGCTCAGCGGCGGCAACCAGCAGAAGGTCGTCCTCAGCAAGTGGATCTTCGCCGAGCCGGAGGTGCTGATCCTCGACGAACCCACCCGGGGCATCGACATCGGCGCCAAGGCGGAGATCTACACCGTCATCGCCGAACTCGCCGCCCAGGGCAAGACGGTACTCGTCATCTCCTCCGAACTCCCCGAACTCCTGGGCCTGTGCGACCGGATCTACACCATGGCCGAAGGCCGGATCACCGGTGAGGTGACCCGCGCGGACGCCACCCAGGAATCCCTCATGCGCCTCATGACCATGAGCGCGGCATACCCCGACAAGCAGGTGTGAGGCATGGCCCGGACCCAGACCACCCCAGACACCGCGCCCGGCACACCGGAGACCGGCCAACGTCCGTCGGCCGGTGCCGTACTGGCCCGAGCGCTGCGCGGCAACCTGCGCCAGTACGGGATGCTGGTCGCGCTGGCGCTGATCGTGCTGCTGTTCCAGTTCTGGACGGACGGCATCCTGCTCCAGCCGCTCAACATCACCAACCTGATCCAGCAGAACGGCTACATCCTCATCCTGGCCATCGGGATGATGATCGTCATCATCTCCGGGCACATCGACCTGTCGGTCGGGTCGCTCGCCGCCTTCGTCGGGGCCGCCGCCGCGGTGATGATGGTCCGACACGACGCGCCATGGCCCTTGGCGCTGCTGGCCGCGCTGGCGATCGGGGCTCTCGCCGGCGCCTGGCAGGGCTTCTGGATCGCCTACCTCGGGATCCCCTCGTTCATCGTCACCCTGGCCGGCATGCTGCTGTTCCGGGGTGGCACCCAGATCCTCCTGCAAGGCCAGTCGGTGGCGCCGTTCCCCAAGGGCTTCCAGAACATCAGCAGCGGCTTCCTCCCCGAAGCCGGCCCCCGCACCGACTACCACAACCTCACCCTGCTACTGGGCCTCGCAGCGCTGGCCGTCGCGATCCTGCAGGAGGTGCGCGGACGGCGGCGGGCCGCCTCGTACGGACTGGAACCGCTCCCGGCCGGACTGTTCATGGTGAAGCTCGGCGCGATCACCGCGGCCGTGGTGGCCTTCACGCTGCTGCTGGCCAGCTACCACGGGGTGCCGATCGTTCTGCTGATCCTCGGCGTCCTGCTGGTCGGCTTCGGATACGTGATGCGCAACTCGATCCTCGGCCGGCACACCTACGCCATCGGCGGCAACGAGGCGGCGGCGAGGCTGTCCGGGGTGAAGAGCAAGCGGGTCGTCTTCCTGGCCTTCGTCAACATGGGCGTCCTCGCGGCCCTGGCCGGGCTGGTCTTCGCTGCGCGACTCAATGCCGGTACCCCGCAGGCCGGCATCAACTTCGAGTTGGAAGCGATCGCCGCCGCCTTCATCGGCGGCGCCTCCGCGAGCGGCGGTGTGGGCACCGTCCTCGGTGCGATCACCGGCGGTCTGGTGCTGGGCGTGCTGAACAACGGCATGTCGCTGGTCGGTGTGGGCACCGACTACCAGCAGGTGATCAAGGGCCTGGTACTGCTCGCGGCCGTCGGATTCGACGTCTACAACAAGCGCAAGGTCGGAGCCTGACCCCGCCCCACCTCGGCTCGGCGGCACCGCCCGCCCGAGGAGGGGTGCCCCGCCTAACGGGGCCCTCCTCCTGCGGCTCCGCTCGCGCGTCGACGATCCGCTCGAAGACACGATGCGGGGTCACCTCGTCGCGCGTCGTCCGGACAGCCCCAGGAGCTCGTGCAGCACGAGGCGAGGTCCCTCGGCCATGGCGGTGCCGCAGGCCGTTGTGCGTCTGCGGCACCGCTCGGGCGTTGGGGTCAGGACGGGTCGCCGTACTGGAGGCCGCGTCCGTTGGTTCCGACATAGACGCGCCCGAAGGTGTCGGGGTCGCCGGTGATGACGCCGACGCCGCCGATGCTGCCCCACTGGTGGGCGTCGTCGTTGACGCGGAGCCAGGTGGCGCCCTTGTCGGTGGAGCGGAAGACTCCGGTGACGTCCTTGACGGTACCGATCAGGTACAGGGCCTGGTAGTCGGCGCCCGGCGCGGCCTTGCCGAAGCCGAGGGCGGAGGCGGACTTCACCGTGGCGAGTGCGGTGAAGGTCCGGCCGCCATCGGTGGAGTGCAGCAGCCCCTTGCCGCCACCGGAGATCCACAGGTCCCCCGCGATGCCGGGGACGGCCGTGAGCTCGCCGCCAGGCAGGTTGATGGCGCGGGCGGTGAAGGTCGCGCCGCCGTCGGTGCTGGCGTAGAGCGTGCCGCCGGCCAGTGAGTAGAAGGTCTTGGCCGAGGAGCGGTCGGCGACGACCACGGCGTCGGTGCCCAGGCCGCTGACCCTCGACCAGCTCGACCCCTTGTCGGTCGAGCGGTACGGGGCCTGACCGGCCTGGGTCCAGACGATGGTGGAGCCGTCCGCCGCGAGCGCGACGCGCCCGTCCTGGGCGCCGGCCACCGGCTCCGCCTTGAAGCCGTTCCAGCTGATGCCGCCGTCGGTGGAGTAGGCGCCGTCCTGCGCGCCGCCACGGCCGACACGGACCATGACCGCGGGGTTGGACTGGGCGAAATCGATGTCGGTGCTGTTGGTCATCATCGGGTTCTTCAGTCGCCCGGCGGGCACCTTGGTCAGGGAGTCGTGGCGGAAACCGCCTTGGTCGCCCATGGCGGTGACGACTTGGGCGCCGCCGGGCGGGGCGACCGCGTCCAGCAGCGCGGTCTCCTCCAGCCCTCGGGCCCCCGCGCTCCAGTGGCTGGTGCCGCCGCTGTCGGAGGCGTTGGCGTCCTTGCTGCGCCAGACGCCGTTGCCGGTGCCGTACAGCACGTGCCCGGAGTTGAAGGGGTCGATGGCCAGGGCGGTCATCCAGTGCCCGGTGTGGGTGCCGACGTAGGGAGCGGCGGAGGCGTTCCGCACCGACTTGTCCGCCAGTGCCTTCCAGGTCGTACCGCCGTCGGTGGTCCGGTAGATCTCGTCCTCGGGCCACCAGCGGTTGAGGGTGGTGACCATCACCGTGGACGGCTTGCGCGGGTCGACGGCCAGACCGGAGAACCCGTACGAGCCGCGGGACGGGGTGATGTCCTTCCAAGTCCCGCCGGACGGCGTGTGCTTCCAGACCGAGCCCGCCGTCACGCCGTTGGGCCCGAGGGCGTTGGTGTACGTCAGGTACAGCGAGCCGTCACCGGAGAGCACACCGTGCTGCGGCATCTGGCCGGTGGGCTGCCCGGAGACGGCCTGCCAGGTGCTGCCGCCGTCGGTGGAGCGGTACAGGGAGGTGGACTTGTCGGCGACGCCGACATAGACCGTCTTGCTGCCGGCCGGGCCGTACGTCACGAAGGAGATGCCCGCACCACTGCCCGCACCGTCCTTGACGGGGAACGAGGAGACCTGCCGCCACGTCGCACCGCTGTCGGTGCTGCGCCACAGGCCGTTCTTGCGGGTGCCCAGCAGCAGGGTGCCGTTGTCCGCAGGGTTGATCGCCAGCCGCTCGCCCGCCCCGCGGCCGTCCTCGTTGCCGCCCAGCTTGAACGGCAGAGCGGTGCGCTGGAAGGTGCGACCCCGGTCCGTGGAGCGCAGGATCGCGCCGTTACCGGCCCACTCGTTGGTGTAGGTGCCCGCCGCGAGGTAGAGCCGGTCGGGGTCGACGGGGTCGGTGGCCAGCGCGTCGATGCCCAGCAGGTTCCAGTCCTTCTCGCCGAGCCAGTCGGTCAGCGGGATCCACTGCTCGGCCGCGGTGTCCCAGCGGTAGGCGCCGCCCATGTCGGTGCGGGCGTACAGCAGACCCTTCTCGCGCGGGTTGAACACCAGCCCGGTGACGTAACCGCCGCCCACCACCTGGGCGTTGTTCCACACATACGGGCCGGCTGCCTGGGTCCCGGCCGTTTTCACCAGCTTCCACTGCTGGTTGGTGCTGCCCTTGCCGGGATACTGGATGACTGCCGCGCCGTCGGCCGTGGAGCCTCCGGAGACGTCCAGGACCTGGCCGCTCCTGCGGGAGGTGAAGGTGACGGCGTCGGAACCGCCCACATCGTCGATCCGCCATTCCTGGGAGGTGGAGGAGCTGGCGGTCTGCTGCTCGGCGGCGGCCGCCTGGACGGTCGAATCGCCCGCTATGCCGAGCACTTTGCCGCTGTTGCGGTTCACCAGCTCGTAGTAGCCGTCCCCGGTGGGTCTCAGCTTCCACTGCTGGTTGGCGGTGTTCTGGTCGGTCCACTGCTGGATGCGGGTGCCGTCGGCGGTGGAGAAGGCGTTGACGTCAAGCGCCTTGCCGCTGCGTACCGAAACCAGCCGGTAGTAGTCGCCGTCGACCGTCGCGGCCTGCGAGCCTTCCTGCACGAACAGGAGGTACGGCACGACGATGGCGGGCACGCCGAGCAGCAGACCGGTCGCGGTCCAGCGGCGGCGATGACGCCCGCGGCGCCCGCCGTTCGTGGGGTTCTTCATGGGGGGTGTTCTCCTTGCATGCCACCAGAGGAAAGTGGATCCAGCTACCGAAACGGCCGGATCCGACTCCTTGTGGTCACAGGCCCCGCAAAGGGTTGCCTTGAGCCGGGAACTTTTCAGGTCACCTCGTGGTGCGGTAGGCGTTGATCAGTGGCCGGGTGACACTGGTGCCCTTGGTGTCCTCCATGGCCGACTCCCACAGGTCATCTGGGTGCGTTCGGGTAGCCGGCGGCAACTCGCCGACGGCCCATTCAAGACCGACGACCTCGGAGGGAGACAGCTCCGGCCTTGGAGATGGCGTGCCGTGCAAAGGCCGTGGCCACGTCCACAGCGCCGAAACGCGTGGGACGGGGGTCGGAACGGCCAGGGCCCTCCAAGTCGGCGCGGGCCGGTCCGGTGATCCAGCTTTGGCCGCATACTCTTGCCGACGCTAAGGTGCGGCGCCGTACTCGGCGGATCGCTCCCCTGAGGGAGGTTGGAATGGGGCTCATGGATGCGGACCACGCGGGGCTGGTTACCGCGGCGCAGGCCGGTGACGATCGGGCGCGCGAGGAGCTGATCGCCGCGTACCTGCCGTTGCTGTACAACATCGTCGGGCGAGCGCTGAGCGGACATGCCGACGTCGACGACGTCGTCCAGGAAACCCTGCTGCGCGTGGTGCGCGACCTGCCTGCCCTGCGTGCCCCGGAGAGCTTCCGGTCCTGGCTGGTGTCGATCACGCTCCGCCAGATCAATACCCACTGGCACCGGCAACGCGCCTTCGCCGGCCGGACCACGGTCATCGACGAGGCACTCCAGATACCGGACGCCGGCGCCGAACTTGAGGACGTGACGATCCTGCGTCTGCATATGTCGGACGAACGCCGTCACGCGGTCGAAGCCGGCCGGTGGCTCGACCCGGACCACCGGGTGCTGCTGTCGCTGTGGTGGCAGGAATGCGCCGGCTCGCTGAGCCGTGACGACATCGCCGACGCGACGGGGCTCACTGTCGCCCACGTCGGAGTACGCCTGCAACGCATGCGCGAGCAGCTCGAACTGAGCCGCACGATCGTCGCCGCGCTGGAGGCCGACCCGCGCTGTCCGCAGTTGGACGAGACCGTCGTCGGCTGGGACGGTCTCCGTGCATCGGTGTGGCGCAAGCGGATCGCGCGGCACACCCGCGGCTGCCCGGTCTGCATGGCGACGACGACAGAACGGGTTCCGGCCGAACTACTGCTCCTCAGCCTCGCGCCGCTGGCCGTCCCGGCCGGACTCATCGCCGCGCTGACCGCCAAGGGCCTGCTGTCGGGTACGGCCGCGAGCGCCGCCGGGGTGGCCACGGCACACGTCGCCGTCGGCACGGCGACGGGGGGAGGCGGTCTGCACAGCTCACTGATCGGCAAACTCTTCGCGGTCACCGCTCATCCGGTGGCGAGCCTCGCCACCGGCGCGGTGCTCATCGCCGGGACCGCCACTTACGCGACCTGGCCCGAACCGGTGCATCGGGTGCCCGGCGTCATCGCCGCTCCCACGGTCGGCAATCCCACGCCGGTCCCGTCGCGCACCACCACCTCGGCCGGACCGTCCCCGGTGAGTCCGTCCGCCGTCGCAGGCACTGTTCCGCTGGGCGCACAGTCGCTGGAGTCCGTGGACGAACCCGCCCTGTACCTCACGTATGCCGGCGACTTCGCGACGCTCGGCCGAGTCTCCGCGTCCAGCAGCGCGCAGACACGGCAGCGGGTCACCTTCACGGTTGTCCGGGGGCTGGCCGACACACGGTGCGTCACCTTCCGCGCCGCCGACGGCCGCTATCTGCGCCATCGTGACCTGCGGCTGCGGCTGAGCACCAACGACGGCAGTGAACTGTTCCGTGAAGACGCCACCTTCTGTCCGCAACCCGGGGCGGTCGCCGGGTCGGTGACCCTGCACGCGCACAACTATCCCGGATCGGTCATCCGCCACCGCGACGCTGGCATCTGGCTCGATGGCTCCGACGGCACTCGGGCCTTCGCCGGCCAGGCTTCCTTCATCATGCGCAGGGCCTGGTCTTGAGAACCGCTCCTTGAGCGTTTTGGAGCGAGTCGCGCAGTGACAGCCGGTGATCCTGCACCACGATCCTCCACCACGCCGTTCTCAACCCGGCAGTGAGCCGAGTGCTGCGCCGAATCCGGCTTCGATCCGCATTCATCGACGGCTGCCTCGCCGTGACCGGCCTGAAGGCTGATCACCGCAACCGCCACCGGTACCACTCCAAAAACCCTCACTGATGATCAGGGCGGCGCTCCCCTTCCACAGAGACCACCAGACCGCGGGGCTTGGCATAACGCTTTTTGCCTGCGAGATGCATCACTGAGCAATCGTCCGGACGGCGCGACTTTTCTGTTACGAGACCCCGGGTTCGGAGGCCTCCACTTCGTGGGGTGCCCTTCCCGCCGCGCACCATGACGTGCCGGCGTGGCAGGTGCCCCGACTTCCCCCTTGACGTATCCCCTGAAGAAAGCCGCTCCAATGACGCGACACACCTACGAACCCCGGGCGACCGGTACGCAGGAACGGCCCCACGTCCTGCACCGCACCCGCCCCGCGGCAGATCAGGCCGTACCGGCCGATGCGCGCACGATCACGGCACCCAGGGTGACCCGCGACCCCCGAGGAGAATCATGAAGGGCCTGCACCGGCTCGGCCGGCGTCGCCGAACATTGACGGTAGGACTGTCGGCCGCGGCGCTGCTGGCCGGTGTCGTGACGCTCCTCCCCAGCTCCGCCGGAGCCACAACCCTGGGTACGCAGGCGGCCCCCTCGGGCAGGTACTTCGGCACCGCTGTGGCCGCCGGCAGGCTCGGCGACTCGACGTACGCCACGATCCTGGACCGGGAATTCAACATGATCACCCCGGAGAACGAAATGAAGTGGGACGCCATCGAACCGTCCCGCGGCAATTTCGACTTCGGCCCCGCCGACCGGATCGTCAGCCACGCGACCTCCCACGGGCAGCGGCTGCGCGGGCACACTTTGGTGTGGCACTCCCAGTTGCCCACGTGGGTCAGCGGCATCACCGACGCCGCCACGCTGCGCAGCGTGATGAACAACCACATCACCACCCAGATGACCCACTACAAGGGCAAGATCTACGCCTGGGACGTGGTCAACGAGGCGTTCGCCGACGGCTCCACCCAGCACCGCAGCTCGGTGTTCCAGAACGTGCTGGGCAACGGCTTCATCGAGGAAGCGTTCCGCACCGCCCGGGCGGCCGACTCCTCGGCCAAGCTCTGCTACAACGACTACAACATCGAGAACTGGTCGGACGCCAAGACCCAGGGCGTCTACAGCATGGTCAAGGACTTCAAGTCCCGCGGCGTGCCGATCGACTGCGTCGGGTTCCAGAGCCACTTCGGCGTCGGCGGCCCGCCGTCCGGCTTCCAGACCACCTTGTCCAACTTCGCCGCCCTGGGCGTTGACGTCCAGATCACCGAACTGGACATCGCCCGGGCATCGTCCACCCACTACGCCAACACGGTCAAAGCCTGCCTGTCCGTGGCCCGGTGCACCGGCATCACGGTATGGGGCATCCGTGACAGCGACTCCTGGCGCAGCGGCGACAGCCCCCTGCTGTTCGACAACAACGGCAAACCCAAGGCCGCCTACACCGCCGTCGTGAACGCCCTCGGCTCCGGCTCGGGTACCACCCCGAGCAAGCCGGCCGACGGTACCGGTACGGGGGAGATCAAGGGCGTGGCCTCCCGCCGCTGTATCGACGTCCCCGTCTCCACCACCGCCAACGGCACCCAGGCACAGCTGTGGACCTGCAGCGGACAGGCCAACCAGCGTTGGACCTACACCGGCGGCAAGCAGCTGAAGATCCACGGCAACAAGTGCCTGGACGCCAAGAACAAGGGCACCGCCAACGGCACCGCGGTGGTCATCTGGGACTGCAACGGCGGCACCAACCAGCAGTGGAACATCAACACCAACGGCACGATCGCCGGTGTCCAGTCCAGGCTGTGTCTCGACGCCGTCGGCGCGGCCACCGCCAACGGCACCAAGATCCAGTTGCACTCCTGCTGGTCCGGCAGTAACCAGAAGTGGATCGCCCCGTCCGGGTCTGGCGGCGGCACGTGTGCTCTTCCGTCGACGTACAAGTGGAATTCGACGGGTGCCCTGGCGCAGCCTGCGAACGGGTGGGCCTCGCTGAAGGACTTCACCAACGTGGTGCACAACGGCAAGCACCTGGTCTACGGGTCGAACTTCAACGGATCGAAGTACGGCTCGATGACGTTCAGCCCCTTCACCAACTGGTCGGACATGGCGTCCGCCGGGCAGAAGGCGACGAGCCAGCCCGCGGTCGCGCCCACGCTGTTCTACTTCGCGCCCAAGAAGATCTGGGTGCTGGCGTACCAGTGGGGCCAGTGGCCCTTCATCTACCGCACGTCGAGCGACCCCACCGACGCCAACGGCTGGTCCGCGCCGCAGCCGCTGTTCACCGGCAGCATCCCCCGCACCGACTCCCCCACCGGCCCGATCGACCAGACCCTGATCGCCGACGACCAGAACATGTACCTGTTCTTCGCTGGTGACAACGGCAAGATCTACCGGGCGAGCATGCCGATCGGGAACTTCCCGGGCAGCTTCGGCTCGTCCTACACGACGATCATGAGCGACTCGGAGAGCAACCTGTTCGAGGCGCCGCAGGTCTACAAGGTTCAGGGCCAGAACCAGTACCTCATGATCGTTGAGGCTAAGGGTGCGAACGGGCGCTACTTCCGCTCGTTCACGGCCTCCAGCCTGAGCGGTTCGTGGACCCCGCAGGCCGCCAGCGAAAGCAACCCCTTCGCGGGCAAGGCCAACAGCGGTGCCACCTGGACCAACGACATCAGCCATGGTGACCTGGTCCGCAACAACCCCGACCAGACCATGACCATCGACCCCTGCAACCTGCAGTTCCTCTACCAGGGCAAGTCCCCCACCGCGGGCGGCCCCTACGACCGACTGCCGTACCGGCCGGGTGTCCTCACCCTGCAGCGCTAACCTGCCCGATCCACGTTGATCGCGATTCGGGGCGGCCTCCCAGCGCGGAGACGAGCGGTTTACGGCACGGTCGACTCCACCTGCTGATCGATACTCACCGCCTCGAGGAACCCCAGCCGTGCGTCGGCTGGGGTTCCTCTCTTTTGTGGACTTTCATCGCGGGTACGGACCGAGGCACTACGACGCCACCGCGGACACCGGGCCTTGGAGGCCCTGAACGGCATGCTCGGTGTGAAGGTGGACACCGGGCCAGGTACGAGATCGCTGGGCTGCCGTGCGGCGTCGAGCTGTTGGTCGGTCCAGCGTCGCGCGGCGAAAACGAACGGCTCCTCGCCCACGACGCGCAGTCCGTTCCCGACTCCGTCGGTGAAGGTGGCCCAGCGGATGTCCGCACGGTTGCCGTTCTCCTGTGGCGTCCGTAGGGCGTCTGCAGATCGTCCACGGTCGCGCGGAAACGTCCGACGCCGCGCGGCATCCGTGCCGCCCAGCCCTTTTCCCCGCTCTCCCCCGCCCAGTGAGCGGGCAGGTACGGGACGCAGCTGCCCGGCCGCCCCGGAGCACCCGTCGCGCGCACTTCCTCCCCGTCGGCAACCTTTTCGCATCCTGCGGCGACCAAGCAGTGCACCTCGACTCGAATCTTCGAACGGACGGACATGCAGACTGCACGGCAGGCCGCGCGGCAGCGCAGGCATAGACACAGGCTGATGATGGGAACGGCGCTGACCGCCGCGGGCGTCCTCCTCTGCCTGGTGACGGCCATGCTCCCCGGTCCCAAGGCCGAGGCCGGGGCCGACGTGGCCGCCCCCGCCGCCACCCAGGCGGAAGCCACGCCCTCGGCCCCGACGAGCCCCGCGCCCCCGACGAGCCCCGCGCCCCCGACGGACAGCTCGCATACCGCGGCAACCGCGACCGCGGCCGTCAGTACGACCACCGCGGCGCCACAGCCTTCGGCGAAGGCAACCCCGCAGGCGGCGTCCAGCACGACACCGTCGGCAGGCCGCATCCAGCCCGGGACTACCTACAAGGGCGTCGCCACCGCCTACGCCGCCGGCGACGGCAACGGCGCCTGCCTGTTCGGCCCGAGCGACGACCTCATGATCGCGGCGATGAACACCACCGACTACGAGTCGTCCAGGGCGTGCGGCGCTTACGTGCGCGTCCGCGCCGCGAGCGGCGCCTCGATCACGGTCCGGATCACCAACGAGTGCCCACTGCCCTGCGCACCCGGCCAACTGGACCTCAGCGAACAGGCCTTCGCGAAACTGGCCGATCCCAAGCTCGGCCGTATCCCGATCACCTGGAGCCTGCTGAGCCCCCAGACGTCCGGCGCGATCTCCGTCCGGTACAAGACTGGTTCCAGCCCCCACTGGTGCGGCATCCAGGTGATCGACCACCGCAATCCGGTCGCACAGCTGGAGGTACGCACCACCAAGGGCTGGCGGAGGCTGCCTCGTACCGACTACAACTACTTCCTCTCCGCCGACGGCAGCGGGTGCGGCGGCGCGATGAGGATCACCGACATCCACGGAGAGCCGCTGACGGTCGACGGGACCGCGCTGCTGCCGAACGTCGCACAACCGACCCGAGTCCAGTTCGCCGCCCACTGAAACCACACCACGGCCGGTGGCGGATCCGGGGTACGGCCGCACCGGAGCGCCCTGGGTAGCACCGGGCGCTGATACGCTGCCGCCCGGATGTTAACGCACACATTTTGCGGAAGGGGCGACCGACAGCGTGGTCCTCGATGACGCGTCCGCGGAGTTCCACGACTTCTTCGAACGCCACTACGCCGAACTCGCCCGGTTCGCGCATCTCCTGACGGGCGAGGCGGACGGTGCCGACGATCTGGCCGCGGACGCCCTGATCGCACTGTGGCAGCGCTGGGACCGGCTGCGCCAGGCCGAGTACCCACTCGCCTACGCGCGTGGCGTGGTCGCCAACCTGGCACGGTCACGGATCCGCAGCGCGGTTCGCGAGCGCCGCCGGATCGCCCTGTTCTGGTCCCGCGGCGCTGAGCCGTTGGACGGTCCGGACGTGGCCGCCGTGGTGGACGTGCGTACTGCTCTCGACCGGTTGCCGTTCCGGAAGCGGGCATGCGTGGTCCTGCGGCACGCCTTCGACCTCTCGGAGAAGGACACCGCTCTGGCGCTCGGAATATCGGTCGGTACGGTGAAGAGCCAGACCTCGAAGGGTGTGGCCGAACTGGAACGGATGCTGGGCAGCACAGGAGCAGCCGGAGAACTCTTGGCGGGGAGGAGGAGCCGTTGAACGAGGAGCTCACCGGGCGACTGCGCGCAGCCGCCGAGGCCCACCAGCCCGACCGCGCCCGGATCCTGGCACGCGTGGAACGCGGCATGTCCGGCGCCCCCGCCCGCCACCGCGAGTCGTCAGGCACGAGGCCCTGGCCGAGGGTCGCGCTCGCCTCCCT
The DNA here is from genome assembly GCF_055602345.1 of Streptomyces sp. NPDC037401. NCBI lineage: Bacteria > Bacillati > Actinomycetota > Actinomycetes > Kitasatosporales > Streptomycetaceae > Streptomyces > Streptomyces sp. NPDC037401. The sequence goes on along the minus strand of NZ_JBVJWO010000062.1, from coordinate 759 downwards.
CGCCACGGCGGGCATTCTGGCGGCCGGTGGTTTCGCCGTCGCCGCCATCGTCCAGTCCCCGCCGGCCCGGCCGGACATTCCGGCCACCCCCGCCGCGCCGTCCGCGCCGTCCGCGCCCGGGACTCCCCACCCGACACCGTCGGCGCCCACCACCGCCGGCTCGACCGCGCCGGACCGCTCGCCCTCGGCTACGCCCTCGACCAGCCCCAGCCCTGCGGCGTCAGGCGGCGCGGGCTCGACTCGGCCCGGCAGCGCGCACGTCCAGGACGGGCCACTGTGGTCTGCCGGCTCCGTGGACGCGAGCAGCAACACCTACTGGGCGCAGAGCAACATCACCCTCAAGACCACCCAGCCGCTCACCGCACTCACCATGGAACTGCGCATCACGCAGACCGGCGCAGTGCAGAGCACCGGCAGCTGGCGGACGCTGCCCGCCGACGACTTCACCGTGACCGTGCAGCACGAGGGCGGAGCATTGGTCTACCGCTGGACTCTCAAGCCGGGACGCACGGTCCCGGCCGGACAGCATGTCTTCGCCGGCCAGTACAACCACGCCGCCGGCGAGCGCGAGGCCAAGCACGACGGCTACCGCGTCGACGCCAACGGTCCCCGCGGCGCACTCTCGGTCTGGGGCGGCTTCACCCCGACACGATGAGACCATGCCCTTGACTTCCGCTCCCCGCCCTAAAGGGCGGGGATTCCTACCACGGTCGGCTGACCGTCTCGGTGGGTTCCTGCTTCAACGCGCTGCGCCGGTAC
>NZ_JBVJWO010000061.1:0-21392 GCF_055602345.1 Streptomyces sp. NPDC037401 | reverse complement strand
AGGGGGGACCCTGTGGGAGAGTAGGACGCCGCCGAACAATCATTGTGGGAAAGCCCCGCACCTTATGGTGCGGGGCTTTTCTGCGTTCAGGGCCCGGAACTTGTCCTGTAGGGTCAGAGGGTCGTTCGCACGTTTCAACAGTGGAGGCCCCCGGGTGGAGGTCCAGGAGACTCGGGTTCAGACGGACCGAATCCTCACCATCCCGAACATTCTGAGCATGGCTCGCCTCGTCGGCGTACCCGTGTTCCTCTGGCTCATCCTGTGGCCGGTGTTCGGTGGGCCCAACTGCGACGGCTGGGCGCTGCTCGTACTCATGCTCAGCGGTATCAGCGACTACCTCGACGGAAAGCTGGCGAGGCGCTGGAACCAGATCAGCAGCCTCGGCCGGCTCCTCGACCCGGCCGCCGACCGGCTGTACATCCTGTCGACCCTCGTCGGTCTGACCTGGCGCGAGATCCTGCCGTGGTGGCTCACCGGCGCCCTCCTCGCCCGTGAGCTGATGCTCCTGGTGATGGTCTGGATCCTCCGCAGACACGGCTATCCGCCGCCGCAGGTCAACTTCCTCGGCAAGGCCGCGACCTTCAACCTGATGTATGCGTTCCCCTTGCTCCTCCTGAGTGATCAGGACGGCTGGCTGGGTTGGATTGCGTCTGTTTTCGGATGGGCGTTCGCAGGATGGGGTACAACCCTGTATTGGTGGGCAGGGATCCTTTACGTGGTTCAGGTCCGCCGGCTCGTGAAGGCGGACACCGCGGCCGATTGAGCTCGCCGCACTGTCGCGGAAGAGCGGCGGGGCTGTCTGCCCGGGCGGGTGCAGTCGGCTGGACCGTCGTCTCTTCAAGGAGGACCCTTCCGACATGAAGGCCGTCGTGATGGCCGGGGGAGAAGGCACTCGCCTTCGCCCCATGACCTCGAGCATGCCCAAGCCGCTCCTTCCGGTGGCAAACCGACCGATCATGGAGCACGTGCTCAGGCTGCTCAAGCGCCATGGGCTCAGTGAGACCGTCGTTACCGTCCAGTTCCTCGCCTCACTCGTCAGGAACTATTTCGGTGACGGTGAAGAGCTGGGAATGGAGCTCACCTATGCCAACGAGGAGAAGCCACTCGGCACCGCCGGCAGTGTGAAGAACGCCGAGGAGGCCCTCAAGGACGACACCTTCCTGGTCATCTCCGGCGATGCGCTGACCGACTTCGACCTGACGGACCTCATCAACTTCCACAAGGAGAAGGGCGCACTCGTCACGGTCTGCCTGACGCGGGTGCCCAATCCGCTGGAATTCGGCATCACGATCGTGGACGAGGAAGGAAAGGTCGAGCGCTTCCTGGAGAAGCCGACCTGGGGCCAGGTCTTCTCGGACACCGTCAACACCGGCATCTACGTCATGGAGCCCGAGGTCTTCGACTACGTCGACCCCGACGTGTCCGTCGACTGGTCCGGCGACGTGTTCCCGCAGCTGATGAAGGAAGGCCGGCCCATCTTCGGGTACGTCGCCGAAGGCTACTGGGAAGACGTCGGCACCCACGAGAGCTACGTCAAGGCACAGGCCGACGTGCTCGAGGGCAAGGTCCAGGTAGAGATGGACGGCTTCGAGATCTCGCCGGGCGTATGGGTCGCGGAAGGCGCCGAGGTCCACCCCGACGCCGTGCTGCGCGGGCCCCTCTACATCGGGGACTACGCGAAGGTCGAAGCCGGCGCCGAGATCCGCGAGCACACGATCATCGGCTCCAACGTCGTCGTCAAGAGCGGTGCCTTCCTGCACAGAGCCGTCGTCCACGACAACGTGTACATCGGGCCGCACAGCAACCTCCGCGGCTGCGTCATCGGCAGGAACACCGACATCATGCGGGCCGCACGGATCGAGGACGGCGCCGTCATCGGCGACGAGTGCCTGGTCGGTGAGGAATCGATTGTCCAGGGCAACGTCCGCGTGTACCCGTTCAAGACGATCGAAGCCGGTGCCTTCGTCAACACGTCGGTCATCTGGGAGTCCCGCGGCCAGGCGCACCTCTTCGGTGCGCGCGGCGTCTCCGGGATCATCAACGTCGAGATCACGCCCGAGCTGTGCGTGCGGCTGGCGGGCGCCTACGCCACCACGCTGAAGAAGGGCGCGACGGTCACGACGGCCCGCGACCACTCCCGCGGTGCCCGCGCGCTCAAGCGGGCCGTCATCTCCGCGCTGCAGGCCAGTGCCATCGACGTGCGCGACCTGGAGAACGTGCCGCTGCCCGTGGCGCGGCAGCAGACGGCCCGGGGCAGCGCCGGCGGGATCATGATCCGGACCTCGCCCGGAGTGCCGGACTCCGTCGACATCATGTTCCTCGACGCCGACGGCGCCGACCTGTCGCAGGCCGGGCAGCGCAAGCTGGATCGCGTGTACGCGCGGCAGGAGTACCGGCGGGCCTTCCCCGGCGAGATCGGCGATCTGCAGTTCCCGTCCAGCGTCTTCGACTCGTACACGGGCTCGCTGCTGCGGCGCGTGAACACGACCGGGATCGCGGACGCCGGGCTCAAGGTGGTCGTCGACGCCTCCAACGGCAGCGCAGGGCTCATCCTGCCCAGCCTGCTCGGGCGGCTCGGCGTCGACGCCCTCACGATCAACCCCGGACTGAACGAGTCGCGGCCCACGGAGACGGCCGAGTCCCGGAGGGCCGGGCTCGTCCGGCTCGGCGAGATCGTGGCCTCCGCGCGGGCCGCCTTCGGAGTGCGCTTCGACCCGGTCGGCGAGCGGATCTCGCTCGTCGACGAACGCGGGCGGATCATCGAGGACGACCGCGCGCTCCTGGTCATGCTCGACCTCGTCGCGGCCGAGCGGCGCAGCGGCAAGGTGGCCCTGCCCGTGACCACCACCCGGATCGCCGAGCAGGTGGCGGCGTACCACGGCACGCAGGTGGAGTGGACGACGACCTCGCCCGACGACCTGACCCGGGTGGGCCGCGCCGAGACGACGATCTTCGGTGGCGACGGGCGGGGCGGTCTGATCATCCCCGAGTTCAGCAGCGTCTTCGACGGCGCCGCGGCGTTCGTCCGGCTGATCGGGCTGGTCGCGCGGACCCAGCTCACGCTGAGCCAGATCGATGCGCGGATACCGCGTGCGCACGTGCTCAAGCGCGATCTGGCGACGCCGTGGGCCGTCAAGGGCCTGGTGATGCGGCGGGTGGTGGAGGCGGCCGGAGACCGGCACGTGGACACCACCGACGGAGTGCGGGTGGTCGAGGCCGACGGCCGGTGGGCCCTGGTGCTGCCGGACCCGGCGGAGGCCGTCACCCATCTGTGGGCCGAAGGCCCCGACGACGCATCCGCGCAGGCACTGATCGAGGAGTGGTCGACGGTCGTCGAGGGCGCGGGCCACTGACCGTTCGCTGATCGCCGACCGAGCGCCCCGGGCACCCCGAACGTCGAGGGGTGTCCAGGGCGCATTCGGTGTCTCCCCATCCGACATGCGACGATGTGCCGCATGTCGCAGCCGCCCCCCAACCGGAGCTCGGCCACCCCGCCGGCGCGCCCGGACGCCTCCATGTCGCTGCTGACGCACGTGATGGACCACAGCCTCGACGAGGGTTATGCCGAGGCCTCGGCCCGCCGCGCGGCAGAGGGCACGACCGGGCTGCCCCGGACCCTCAAGGCGAAACTTGCACTCGCCGCAGGGCTGGTACTCGCCGCGATGGTGGTCACGCTGGGCGCCGCGGAGGCACGGATAGCGGCCCCGGTGATCGCCAAGGAGCGGCAGGAACTGATCGACCGCGTGGAGCGGGCCGGTGCGACCGCCGACGGGCTGGAGCGGGAGATCGAGCAGCTGCGCACCGACGTGGCCGACCGGCAGCGCGAGGCCCTCAAGCAGCACGGCGGCGACCAGGGCGAGCTGGTGGCCCTGCTGTCCGGCGCCACCGAGGTGCAGGGCCCGGGGATCAAGCTGGTGGTCGACGACGCGAAGGACGCGGAAGCGGGCGGTGGCGGGCCGCGCGAGAACTCGGGCTTCGCCGACACGGGCCGGGTGCGCGACCGGGACATGCAGCGGATCGTCAACGGCCTGTGGCAGTCGGGGGCGGAAGCCGTCTCCATCAACGGGCAGCGGCTGACGTCGCTGTCGGCGATCAGGGCGGCGGGTGACGCCATACTGGTCGACAACAAGCCGCTGGTACCGCCGTACGAAGTGCTGGCGCTGGGGGACAAGAACCGGCTCGGCACGGAGTTCCAGGACAGCGCCGACGGGCAGTACCTGCACGTGCTGAAGGAGAACTACGGCGTCCGCTACAGCGTCTCCCCGGAGGACGGGCTGCGGCTGCCCGCCGCGTCGAGCCTGATCGTACGTACAGCAGAACCGAAGAAGGGTGCATCGTGATCGCGGTACTGGGCCTCGTGGTCGGAGTGGTGGTCGGACTGCTGGTCCGGCCCGAGGTGCCGGCGGTGGTCGAGCCCTATCTGCCGATCGCCGTCGTGGCCGCTCTCGACGCGGTGTTCGGTGGTCTGCGCGCCATGCTCGACGGGATCTTCGTCGACAAGGTCTTCGTGGTGTCGTTCCTGTCGAACGTCGTCGTGGCGGCGCTCATCGTCTTCCTCGGCGACAAGCTCGGCGTCGGTGCCCAGCTGTCCACCGGTGTGGTCGTCGTCCTCGGCATCCGCATCTTCTCCAACGCCGCGGCCATCCGCCGGCACGTGTTCCGGGCGTGAGGCCGATGAACGAGAACAACCAGCCCGACCCCGGCCGGGCCGAAGGGCCCGACGCGCGGCAGGAGCCGCCGCAGCCCGCATCGCAGCCCGCACCGGAGCCTGCGCCTGCGGAGCCCGTGGTGACCGGCCGGCAGCGGCTCGCCGCCGGCCTGTGGCCGCCGCGGGTGACCCGGGCCCAACTGATCGTCGCCCTCCTGCTGTTCGTGCTGGGCCTGGGCCTGGCCATCCAGGTGCGTTCCACCAACGACAGCAGCGCGCTGCGCGGGGCCCGCCAGGAGGACCTGGTGCGGATCCTCGACGAGCTCGACGGCCGCACCAAGCGGCTGGAGGACGAGAAGCAGCGGCTGGAGGAGCAGCGCAAGGAGCTGGAGACCAGCTCGGACCAGGCCGAGGAGGCCCGGAAACAGACCGTCGAGAAGGAGCGTCAACTCGGCATCCTGGCCGGTACGGTGGCGGCGGAGGGGCCCGGGATCACGCTGACGGTGTCCGACCCCAAGCACCTGGTCCAGTCGGACATGCTGCTCGACGCGATCCAGGAGCTGCGGGCCGCGGGGGCCGAGGCCATCCAGGTCAACGGCGTGCGGGTGGTCGCGAGTACGTACTTCTCCGACGAGGACGGGGGAGTGGGTGTGGATGGTAAGAAGATCACACAGCCGTACGAGTTCAAGGTCATCGGCAGGCCGCAGGACCTGGAGCCCGCTCTGAACATCCCCGGCGGGGTGATCCAGACGCTGGAGAAGGAGCAGGCCACTGCGAGCGTCGTACGCTCGACGAAGATCGTCGTCGATGCCTTGCGGGCGGCGAAGCAGCCTGACTACGCTCGGTCGTCATCGTCATGACGCAGAGCGGTGACGGGAGGCCCTCACGTGCGCGATTGCTTGCGGGGGGTCGGCGCGCCGAACGAGCGGTGCGTGGTGGAAACTGTCTGGTGGTTACGGACGTTGTGAGAATGTCCGGGTCGGCAGGTGTGTGCATTCAGGGTTCGTCCTGCCCCACGGGCGGGTCTGTTTCGGTCAAGGGGAATCGCCCGTGAAGTTGTTTGAGAAGTTGTTCGGCAAGAAGTCACGCGAGGACAGCGCGAAGCACCGTGCGTCGCGGCACGGAGACGCGGAGGCACAGGGCGACCGCCCGCTGTTCCGCGACGAGGTCGCGGGGGCTGGTGACAATTCGGGCGGGTACGGCGCGTCGGCTGTTGACCCTGCCGCGTCCGGACGCATAGGTTTCGGGGAACCATCAACCTCAAGTGCGGGTGGAGAGTTTCCCGCCGACCCGTACGCCACCAATGCCTCCGCGGGGCAGCCGCGGCGCGAGGAGCCGTCCATGTCGGCCGTCCAGGTGTGCAGCAGGTGCGGGCACCGCAATGGTGCGGACAGCCGCTTCTGCTCCCACTGCGGGGCGCCGCTGCGGCCGGGCCTGACGCCGGAGCGTGCTTCGGAGACCACGTCGACCATCTCGATCTCCGGGCTGGAGGCCTACGAGGCCGAGGTGACCGGTCAGCACGCCGCGCCTTCGCTCTCTCCCGAGGCCCAGGCCGCGGTGGACGCCCTGCCGCCGGGTTCGGCTCTGCTGATCGTCCGGCGCGGGCCGAACTCGGGCAGCCGCTTCCTGCTCGACGGCGAGCTGACGACGGCGGGCCGGCACCCGCAGAGCGACATCTTCCTGGACGACGTGACGGTCTCCCGGCGGCATGTCGAATTCCGCAGGGGCCAGGACGGCCGTTTCACCGTCGCCGACGTCGGCAGCTTGAACGGCACGTACGTCAACCGCGAGCCGATCGACTCGGTTCTCGTCAACAACGGTGACGAAGTGCAGATCGGCAAGTACCGACTGGTCTTCTACGCGAGCCAGCGAGGCATCTGACCCGGCAGGGAAGGTCCATGCTGCTTACCCCGACGGGCGGTGCCGGAAACGGCACCGCCGGCTCGGCCGGGCGGCTGATGAGCATCGGCACGGTGCTCAACCAGCTGCGCGACGAGTTCCCCGAAGTCACCATCTCCAAAATCAGGTTCCTGGAGGCCGAGGGGCTCGTCGAGCCCCGGCGAACGCCTTCCGGGTACCGCAAGTTCAGCCCGCAGGACGTCGAGCGGCTGGCCCGGATCCTGCGGCTCCAGCGCGACCACTACCTGCCCCTGAAGGTGATCCGCGAGCAGCTCGACGCGCTCGAGCGGGGCGAGCAGGTGCGCATCCCCTCCCCGTCGCCGCAGGGCGACCCGGCGCTGTCCGCTGCCGGGCACGCGGAGCCCGAACGGCCCACGGTGGCCCGGGTCGGGCGCGCCGAGCTGCTCGCCGCCGCGGAGGTGGACGAGGTGCAGCTGGTCGAGTGGGAGTCGTACGGGCTGCTCGCCGAGGCGCCGGGCGGCGGTTTCGACGCCGAGGCGGTGACGGTCGCCAAGCTGGTGGCCGACCTCGGGCGGTTCGGTCTGGAGCCCCGTCACCTGCGGGCCATGAAGGCCGCCGCGGACCGTGAGGCCGGTCTGGTCGAGCAGGTCGTAGCACCGCTGCGGCGCCACCGCAATCCGCAGACCCGGGCCCATGCCGAGGCCACCATGCGGGAGCTCGCGGGACTGTCCGTACGCCTGCACGAAGCGCTGGTGCAGACCGCTCTCGGGGTCCGTCTGCACTGACCCGGGACGAGCCCGACTACCCAAACCTGCCGGGCAGGTCCTAGGGTTGCTGTGTGAACGAGCTCGACGTTGTGGGTGTCCGGGTCGAAATGCCCTCGAACCAACCGATCGTGCTCCTGCGTGAAGTGGGAGGCGATCGGTACCTCCCGATCTGGATCGGTCCTGGGGAGGCGACTGCGATCGCCTTCGCCCAGCAGGGCATGGCCCCTGCCAGGCCCCTGACCCATGACCTCTTCAAGGACGTGCTGGAGGCCGTGGGCGAGGAGCTCACCGAGGTGCGCATCACGGACCTGCGGGAGGGTGTCTTCTATGCGGAGCTCGTCTTCGCCAGCGGCGTGGAGGTCAGTGCGCGTCCGTCCGACGCCATAGCGCTGGCGCTGCGCACGGGAACGCCGATCTACGGCAGTGACGGGGTGCTCGACGACGCCGGCATCGCCATCCCCGACGAGCAGGAGGACGAGGTGGAGAAGTTCCGCGAGTTCCTCGACCAGATCTCGCCCGAGGACTTCGGCACCGGCAATCAATGAGCCCGTCCTCAAGGGCGTTCTGAGGTCATTCGAGTAGCCTTTCCCCGCAGAGGGGCACGGGAAACCACTCTCAGGGTGATTATCACTCGGCGTGCCGAGTGTGGCGATCGTTGACGCACCCCTGGTGACTGCCTACCGTCGAGATGGCAGGTCAAGGACGGAGGGTCGGCGTGAGAACCAGCGGCGACGGAACGACCGGGGGCATCCCCGCGCGCAGTCCGGCGGAGAGCGGTCCGTATCCGCTGCACGGCAGTACGGTCGGTCCCGTGCGCCGTCAGCCGGAGCCGGCGGTGGTGAACGGCGACCCCGCATCGGAGGAGATCGGCTACCGGGGGCCCACGGCGTGCGCCGCCGCGGGGATCACGTACCGGCAGCTCGACTACTGGGCCCGGACCGGGCTGGTGGAGCCGAGCGTGCGCCCGGCGTACGGCTCGGGCACCCAGCGTCTGTACAGCTTCCACGACGTCGTTGTGCTGAAGATCGTCAAGCGGTTCCTGGACACCGGCGTCGCGCTCCAGAACATCCGCACGGCGGTCCGCCACCTTCGCGACCGCGGCTTCGCGGACCTGGAGCGCATGACGCTGATGAGCGACGGCGCGACCGTGTACGAGTGCACCTCGCCCGACGAGGTCGTCGACTTGCTTCAGGGCGGCCAGGGCGTCTTCGGCATCGCGGTCGGCGTGGTGCGGCGCGACGTCGAGAGCGCTCTCTCGCAGCTCCACGGCGAGCGGGTCGACACCGGCGAGACGCTGATCCGGCCCAACCCCACCGACGAGCTCGCCAGGCGCCGCAACCGGGCCGGCTGACCCCCCGGGGCGTTGTCAGTGGCGTAGGGCAGCATCAGAAGTGTGAGATCCGCGCCGACGATCCTGCATCTGGACATGGATGCCTTCTTCGCCGCCGCCGAGCAGGCGGCGAAGCCGAGCCTGCACGGAAAGCCCGTGATCGTCGGCGGGCTCGGGCCCCGCGGAGTGGTCGCGACCGCCTCGTACGAGGCGCGGCGGTTCGGGGTGCACTCCGCGATGCCGATGGCGCAGGCGCGGAGGCTGTGCCCGAACGGCGCGTACCTCGTCCCCCGCTTCTCGCTCTACCGGTCGGTCAGCGACCAGGTCATGGCGCTGCTGCGGGAGCTGTCCCCGCTCGTGGAGCCGCTGAGCCTGGACGAGGCCTTCGTGGACCTGGAGGCCGGCGGCACAGCCCACGACGCGCAGAGCGCGCGGGCGGCCGGGATGCGGCTGCGGGCGGACATCCGGGCGGCGACCGCGCTGAGCGGCTCGGTGGGGCTCGCGGGCTCGAAGATGCTCGCCAAGATCGCCTCCGAGGAGGCCAAGCCCGACGGGCTGGTGCTGATCGAGCCGGGCAGCGAGCGGGAGCTGCTCGCCCCCATGCCGGTGCGGACGCTGCCGGGGGTGGGGCCGGCCACCGGGGACCACCTGCGGCGCGCGGGCATCACGACGGTGGGGGAGCTGGCCGAGGCCGGCGAGGACGAGCTCGTTCGGATGCTGGGCCGCTCGCACGGGGCGGCGCTGTACCGGATGGCCCTCGGGCTGGACGACCGTGCCGTGGTCGCCGAGCGGGACGCGAAGTCGGTGTCGGTCGAGGACACCTTCGACGTGGACCTGCACGACCGGGTGCGGATCCGGACCGAGGTCCAGCGGCTGGCGGACCGGTGCGTGGGGCGGCTGCGGGGCTCGGGGCACTCCGGGCGCACGATCGTGCTCAAGGTGCGGCGGTACGACTTCTCGACGCTGACCCGCTCCGAGACCCTGCGCGGGCCGACCGACGATCCGGCGGTGGTACGGGAGGCGGCCGCGCGGCTGCTGGACGCGGTCGACACCACGGGCGGGGTGAGGCTGCTGGGCGTGGGGGTGTCGGGGCTGGCGGACTACACGCAGGAGGATCTGTTCGCGCAGGCTGCCGGGGACATCGCGGCCCGTGCGGCGGAAGGGGCTCCAGAGGGCGCTGGGGCGGGGCGTACGGAGGATGCGGCGGAGGCCGCGGCACAGGAGCCCGCCCCCGTGGTGGAGCGCCGCTGGGCGGCCGGGAGTGACGTCCGTCACGCGCAGTACGGACCCGGATGGGTCCAGGGCAGCGGCGTGGGGCGGGTGACCGTGCGCTTCGAGGAGCCGGGCTCGGCTCCGGGCCGGGTCCGTACCTTCAAAGTCGACGATTCCGACTTGGAGCCTTCGGACCCGCTGCCGCTGGTGGCTCAGTCCTCGTCGGTGCTCAGCCGGCCGAAATCGCGGTCCGGCGGCGGGGGAGCGGCGGCCGCGATGTCGCCGGGCAGCGCGACGTCGAGCCCGTAGTGGTGGTAGAGCTGGAGCTCCTGCTCGGGGGAGAGGTGGCGCCCCACTCCGAAGTCGGGCGCATCCTTGATGAGAGAGCGTTCGTAGGGCACCCGCAGGGTTTCTCCCACCATCTCGCTGGGTTCCAGCGGGACGAAGGCGTCCCTGCTGAAGAGCCCGGTGCGGACGGCCGCCCACTCCGGTTCCCCGGTCGCGTCGTCGAGGTACACCTCGTCGACCGTGCCGATCTTGTTGCCGTTGCGGTCGAACGCCTTGCGGCCGATCAGGCTGCGCGGATCGATATCGGTCTGCACGGTCCCTCCATTTGGTCGCAACTCCTCCGTTATGACTACGAAAGTGCATTTTTCAAGTGGGGGCCACTTGAGCGAGGCCCCACGAACCTCGCTGGTAGTCTGGTTTACGGCTGCTGACCCTGTGCGGGAGAGCCCGTCCGAGTGAGTTCGTCATGAGCCTCTCGGTGGCGCCGAAGGAGCAACTCCTCCCCGGAATCTCTCAGGCACACGTACCGCACGGACGAGGCCACTCTGGAAAGCAGGTCGGGCGTCGGAGCGGTGTTCCGGAACCCTGCCTCACCGACGGTGAAAGCCGGGACTCACGGGCGACCCCCACGAGACCCGGTGAAGCTCTCAGGTTGAGATGACAGAGGGGGAGGCCGTCCGGGTGCCCGCGTCGTGGCACCCCTCGTAGGTCGCGAGACCAGGAGGCCTCCGCCATGACCGCCCACCGTATTCCGCTCTCCCAGCTCGAGAGCGGCATCCCCTTCGAGCAGCGCCACATCGGCCCCGACGCCGAGGCGCAGGCCAAGATGCTCGCGCAGGTCGGCTACGGCTCGCTCGACGAGCTCACCGCTGCCGCGGTGCCGGACGTGATCAAGACCGCGGAGGCCCTGAACCTCCCCGGCGCCCGTACCGAGGCCGAGGTCCTCGCCGAGCTGCGCACCCTCGCCGCCGGCAACAAGGTCCTGTCTTCCATGATCGGCCTGGGCTACTACGGCACGTTCACTCCGCCGGTGATCCTGCGCAACGTCATGGAGAACCCGGCCTGGTACACCGCGTACACGCCGTACCAGCCGGAGATCTCGCAGGGCCGCCTCGAGGCGCTCCTCAACTTCCAGACCGTGGTCGCCGACCTGACGGGCCTGCCCACCTCGGGCGCCTCCCTCCTCGACGAGGGCACCGCGGCCGCCGAGGCCATGACGCTGGCCCGCCGCGTGGGCAAGGCCAAGGGGAACGTCTTCCTCGTCGACGCCGACGCCCTGCCGCAGACCGTCGCCGTGATCGAGACCCGCGCCGAGCCCATCGGCATCGAGGTCGTCGTCGCCGACCTGTCCGCGGGCATCCCGGCCGAGGTCGCCGAGCGCGGCGTCTACGGCGTGCTCATCCAGTACCCGGGCGCCTCCGGTGCGGTCCGCGACATCAAGCCGCTGATCGACGAGGCCCACGGCCTCGGCGCGATCGTCACCGTCGCCGCCGACCTGCTCGCGCTGACGCTGCTCACCTCGCCCGGCGAGCTGGGCGCGGACATCGCCGTCGGCACCACCCAGCGCTTCGGCGTCCCGATGGGCTTCGGCGGTCCGCACGCCGGCTACATGGCCGTGCAGGACAAGCACGCGCGCTCCCTGCCCGGCCGCCTCGTCGGCGTCTCCGTCGACGCCGACGGCAACCGTGCCTACCGCCTGGCGCTGCAGACCCGCGAGCAGCACATCCGCCGCGAGAAGGCGACCAGCAACATCTGTACCGCGCAGGTGCTGCTCGCCGTCATGGCCGGCATGTACGCCGTCTACCACGGCCCCGAGGGGCTGCGGACGATCGCCCGCCGCACCCACCGCTACGCCGTCCTCCTCGCCGAGGGCCTGAAGGCCGGCGGCGTCGAGATCGTGCACGACGCCTTCTTCGACACCCTCACCGCGCGCGTCCCGGGCCGGGCCGCCGAGGTGGTCGCCGCCGCCCGCGAGCGCGGGGTCAACCTCTTCCAGGTCGACGCCGACCACGTCTCGGCCGCCTGCGACGAGACCACCCTGCGCGCCGACGTCGAGGCCGTCTGGGCCGCCTTCGGCGTGAGCGCCGACATCGAGGCGCTGGACGCCGCCGCCGCGGACTCGCTGCCCGAGGCGCTGCTGCGCTCGGACGAGGTCCTCACCCACCCGGTCTTCCACCAGCACCGCTCCGAGACCGCGATGCTGCGCTACCTGCGCAAGCTCTCGGACAAGGACTACGCGCTGGACCGCGGCATGATCCCGCTGGGCTCCTGCACCATGAAGCTCAACGCGACCACCGAGATGGAAGCGGTCACCTGGCCCGAGTTCGGCCAGCTGCACCCGTTCGCCCCGGTGGAGCAGGCGCAGGGCTACGCCACGCTCATCAACGAGCTGGAGGAACGTCTCTGCGAGGTCACCGGCTACGACAAGGTCTCCATTCAGCCGAACGCCGGTTCGCAGGGTGAGCTGGCCGGTCTGCTCGCCGTACGCGCCTACCACCGCGCCAACGGCGACGAGCAGCGCACCATCTGCCTCATCCCGTCCTCGGCGCACGGCACCAACGCCGCCAGCGCCGTCATGGCCGGCATGAAGGTCGTCGTCGTCAAGACCGCCGACGACGGCGAGGTGGACGCGGACGACCTGCGCGCCAAGATCGAGCAGTACCGCGACGAGCTCGCCGTGCTGATGATCACCTACCCGTCGACGCACGGTGTGTTCGAGGAGCACGTCGCCGACATCTGCGCCCAGGTGCACGACGCCGGCGGCCAGGTCTACGTCGACGGCGCCAACCTGAACGCCCTGGTCGGCCTGGCCAAGCCCGGTCACTTCGGCGGCGACGTCTCGCACCTGAACCTGCACAAGACGTTCTGCATCCCGCACGGCGGCGGTGGTCCGGGCGTCGGCCCGGTCGGCGTTCGCGCGCACCTCGCGCCGTACCTGCCGAACCACCCGCTGCAGCCGACCGCGGGCCCGGAGACCGGTGTCGGCCCGATCTCGGCGGCCCCCTGGGGCTCGGCCGGCATCCTGCCGATCTCCTGGTCGTACGTGCGCCTGATGGGCGGCGAGGGCCTCAAGCGCGCCACGCAGGTGGCCGTGCTCGGCGCCAACTACATCGCCAAGCGCCTGGAGCCGCACTTCCCGGTGCTGTACACGGGCCCCGGCGGGCTGGTCGCGCACGAGTGCATCATCGACCTGCGCCCGCTGTCGAAGGCGACCGGCGTCAGCGTCGACGACATCGCCAAGCGCCTGATCGACTACGGCTTCCACGCCCCGACCATGTCCTTCCCGGTCGCCGGCACGCTGATGATCGAGCCGACCGAGTCCGAGGACCTCATCGAGCTGGACCGCTTCTGCGACGCGATGATCGCGATCCGCGGCGAGATCGAGCGGGTCGCCTCGGGCGAGTGGCCGGCGGACGACAACCCGCTGCACAACGCCCCGCACACAGCGGCGGCGCTGGGCGGCGAGTGGGACCACCCGTACACCCGTGACGAGGCGGTCTTCCCGGCGGGCGTGACCCCGGCCGAGAAGTACTGGCCGCCGGTGCGCCGCATCGACGGTGCCTTCGGGGACCGGAACCTCGTCTGCTCCTGCCCGCCGCTGGACGAGTACGACAACTGACCCATGCAGTACGGCCGAGGGGCCGGTACGGGGAGTGTTTCCCGTACCGGCCCCTCGGGCTGTTCCGTGCCTCTTGTCGTGCCCTGTCGTCGCGCCTGCCCGCGGGCGCCGGTCGTGCCGTGCCTCAGGCGGCCTTCATGACCTGAGAGGCCGCCAGCGGGCGGTGCGGTGCGATGATCTGGCCGTCCGGCAGCAGCTCGCCGGTGTCCTCGAAGAGCAGGACGCCGTTGCACAGCAGGCTCCAGCCCTGCTCCGGGTGGTTGGCCACCGGCTGCGCGGCCTCTCGGTCGGCGGAGTCGGCTGACGGGCAAGGTGGCTGGTGCTGGCACATGGATGCGTTCTTTCGCTGCGGTGTGGTGAGAGTGCTGCGGCTCGATGCGGCGTTCATGGCCGCCCCCCGTATCGTCAATCGGTCGGTCGGAGACCAGTGTTCCCCTGCGGCGGTCGATCCGCAGGGATTTCCCGGTAGCTGTCCTCACCGATTGATGACGCATCACTCGTGCGGGCGGTTCAGTTCAACTGCCCTGTCTTTTCGGGTGGTTCGGCGGTGGCCCGTCCGGGCTAGTCCGAATGGCGTAGCCGTCAGGCCGGGGTGGCCAGGGCCGGCGGGGTCAGCCGGTGCGTGAGCACGGGCAGCAGTTCGGAGACCGGATGCGGCCGGTACGCCGCGATGCCGGGCGGGGCGGGAGCCAGCGGGACCAGCAGGTCCGCGGCGGCCGGCAGTCCCGCGGCGGCGTCGGCGCCCACCGCGCGGTGGAGCCACAGCGTCAGCATGTAGAGCTCGGGCACGGACAGCAGCCGGGGCTGGAAGTCGGCGCTCAGGGACTCCGCCTGCCGCAGTGCGCGCTCGGTCGCGGCGACGTACGGGCCCTCGAAGAAATGGGAGAACGCCCAGCCGTCCGCAGTGAGCCGGGTGTCCGCCGCCGCCACGAAGCGGTCGCCGCTGCGGATCAGGAACCGCCAGCCGGACAGCCGGGTGCGCGGCGGCCTGGCGCCGGCGGTGCGGGGGACGTTCAGCCGCTCCAGGACGTGGACGGGGAGCGGGAGTTCCGCGCTCAGCGGGCCGTGCAGGGCCCGCAGGGCGGGGGTGTGGGCCTCATGGACGGCCATGGGGGAACCGAGTGCCGCGAGAACGCTGCGCAGGGCGGGCGCGGGGGCCGGAGGGACATGCAGCGGCATGGTGGGTCGCCTCTCACTTGGGAGACCTGTGGAAACGGGGGGAGGTGCGGACGACGCTGTCGCATTCTGGGGCCAGAGGGGGGCGGAGGGGCAATGGCCGCGCGCCAACTCTCTGCCTTGATTGCGGAGTTTATACGACATGTGTTCACGCAGTGTTTCGGCTAGCCGTCCCGGCTATTGCCGACAAGACGCATACCGGACCCGCTGTCGTGGATTCCATGCCGACGGGGCGCGGGATTGCCGCGCTGACCTCGGAGGTTACCGGAAGGCTGCTCGGCTGGAAAGCTCCGGTATTGAGAGCGCGGCACGCCCGGCCGGAATGTTCACTCGGGCCCATGCAATGTGAATATGCCGACGCGCCGCTTCGGCCAAACCGGCGCGCGCTCCCCGGCGCTCCGGTCACCGGCGCGTTATCGATCACTGCGCCGGGGCATCATCGACCGTAACGCTGCCCCCGGGGTTCCGGGGGCAGTCCAGTCGAGGAGGGACGCTTCGATGGGGGAGAAGATCGTGGCAGGCGAATTCGACCTGTCCGATCGGCAACGGTATCGGAGGAAGCTTCACGAGTGCCTGGAGGGGCTGGGGCGGCTTCTGGCGGAGAAGAGGTTCGACCGGCCGAGGAATCTTCTGGGGCTGGAGATCGAGCTGAATCTCGCGGGTTCCGACGGACTGCCGAGAATGATGAATGCGCAAGTTCTGGACCGGATTGCCAGCTCCGATTTCCAAACGGAACTCGGGATGTTCAATCTGGAGGTCAACATTGTTCCGCACCGGCTCGGGGGGCGGGTATTCGACCAGCTCACCGAGGAGCTGCAGACCGGACTCGGCTATGCCCACCGGATGGCCGAGGAGATCGAGGCCGGTGTGGTGATGATCGGGATTCTGCCGACCATCGCCCATGCCGATCTGGTCTCTGCGAACCTCTCCGACGTCGACCGCTACACCCTCCTGAACAACCAGATCGTGCTGGCCCGCGGGGAGGACTTCACCCTCGACATCGATGGCGTGGAGCGGCTGACCTGCACGACCACCTCGATCGTGCCCGAAGCGGCCTGCACCTCGGTGCAGTTGCACCTCCAGGTCACCCCCGGGCGGTTCCCCGCGCTGTGGAACGCCGCGCAGGCGGTGACGGCCGTGCAGATCGCCGTCGGTGCGAACTCGCCGTTCCTCTTCGGCCGGGAGCTGTGGCGGGAGTCCCGGCCGCCGCTGTTCCAGCAGGCCACCGACACCCGTCCGCCCGAGCTCCAGGCCCAGGGGGTGCGGCCGCGCACGTGGTTCGGCGAGCGCTGGGTGGAGTCGGCGTACGAGCTGTTCGAGGAGAACGTCCGCTATTTCCCGGCGCTGCTGCCGATCTGCGACGAGGAGGAGCCCCTGCGGGTGCTCGCCGAGGGCGGGGTTCCCCGGCTCCAGGAGCTGGTCCTGCACAACGGCACGGTGTACCGGTGGAACCGGCCGGTGTACGGAGTCGCGGACGGCGTCCCGCACCTGCGGGTGGAGAACCGGGTGCTGCCGGCCGGGCCCACCGTCGTGGACGTCGTCGCCAACGCCGCTTTCTACTACGGGCTCGTGCGCGCCCTGGCCGAGGAGGCCCGCCCGGTGTGGACCCGGCTGCCGTTCGCGGAGGCCGAGGCGAACTTCGACGCGGCCTGCCGGTACGGCATCGAGTCCCGGCTGCGCTGGCCGCGCCGGGGACGCGGCGGCGGGCTGGTGAGCGTACCGGCGGTCCGGCTGGTCCTCGACGAGCTGCTGCCGATGGCGGCGGCCGGGCTCGACGCGTGGGGCGTCGAGCCGGCCGACCGGGACTTCTACCTCGGCATCATCGAGGAACGCTGCCGGCGCCGGGTCAACGGCGCGACCTGGCAGGTGGACACCTACCACCGGGCCCGGGCCGCCGGACTGGGCCGGGACGCGGCCCTGGCCGCCCTCACCCGCCGGTACGCCGAGCTGATGCACCGCGGCGAGCCGGTGCACACCTGGCCGGTGGGGCTGCCGGACGACGAGCTCGCCGCGCCGGCCGCGGTCAGCCGCGGCCGACGGCCGTGATGGCCTTGAGTATCACCGTGTGGATCCGGGTGGGGTCGCCGACGCGGTAGGCACCCCCGCCGGTGGCCTCGGCGACCGGCCTGAGTTCCTTCAGGTCGGCGTCGGGCCCGATGGCCAGCGCGATCACCGGTACCGGGCGGGAGGGGTCGGCCAGGGCGCGCAGCTGCTCCACGAGCGCGCTGCGGGTCAGGGAACCCGGGTCCTCGTTGACGCCGTCCGTGAGCACCACCAGTGCGTTGAACTTGCCGTGGACGTACGACTCCCGGGCCGCGCGGTACGCGGCGAGCGTCGTGTCGTAGAGGCCCGTGGCGCCGTAGGGGACCGGCTCCAGCGCGGTGAAGGCGGCGACGAGCCGGCTGCGGTGGGTGGAGCCGTCGGAGGCGAGGTCGCCGAGCGGCCGGGCGGGGACCAGCTCCCGGTAGTCCCGGTCCCCGTCGAGCCGGGTGGGGAACTTCCACAGGCCGACCTCGTCGTCCGGTGTGAACGTCGTCAGGCCCTGGAGGAGGGAGTCGCGGGTGAGCTCCATCCGTGAGCGGCCGTCCCCGCCCGGCACAGTGAACGCCATGGATCCGGAGGCGTCCACCACGGTGATCAGCCGGGCGCTCTGGACGGTGATCATCCACATCGCCAGCGCTTCCCCTACGCCCTTGCCCGTGGGCGGCTCGGTCAGCAGGGCGCCGGCCGGCTGCGGCGGTGTGCCGCCCGCGGTCCGGACCACCTCGCGTGCGGCGCCCGCCCGGCGGTCGCGGAAGCCGTGCCGTGCGAGGGCCCGCAGACCGTCCTCGTCGCCCAGCAGCCGGAGGAAGCGCATGGCCGCCCGGCTCCGGTCGAGGTCGAGGCGGCGCTCGTCGACGAGGGTGTACGGGTAGTCGAGCAGCGGGGCCCGTCGGTGGGGTAGAAGACGCCGAGGCGGGCGCCGACCTTGACGGCGGCGGTGTTGTGCCGGAAGGCGGACTGTTCGGACAGGATCAGGGCGTGGTTGCGCACCGGGTCCGTCTGCTCCGCGTCGGAGCCGTTGCGCACCAGGGTCGCGGGCACCCGGGCGTCGGAGTCGGCGACCCGCTGCGCGAGCAGCTCGGCCGCGCCCGCGGCCACCGCGTCGCCGTCCGGTCCCGGTTTCTTCGCGGAGGCCGTGATGCGGCCCAGGGCCAGCAGGGTCGCGGCGCTGTGCGCCGGGTCGGCGGCGCCGATCCGCAGCCGGTCGCCCTGGAGCGCGGCGGCGGCCGGCCCCGCCCAGCCGTACGTCGTGCCGGGCCAGCCGAGCGCGTCCGCCGCCGTGGGTGCCACCGCCAGGACCACGGGTGAGGAGGCGACCCGGCCGGATTCCGTGACCGGTACGGATCCGGGCAGCAGCCGGGTGCGCTCCACCCACGCCTCCGAGTCGGGGATCCACACCTCGAAGCCGGGGTCGCGGCCCGCGGCGCCGAGCGCCGTCGTGACGAGGTGGGACTCCCGGGCGGTCACGGCCACGTCGAGGCGGGCCCCGTCGGAGCGGATCCGCTGCTCGCGGGCGCGGTCGGCGCGCTCGCGCAGGAAGGGGGCGAGATCGGGGCTGGCGACCACGCGCAGCCGCACCGAGCGGTCCGCGCACCCGTCGTCGAAGGCCGGCAGCAGGCCCTGGGCCGCGGCGGTGGCCACTGCTGCCGCGGCGAGCACGAGAGCCGCGCCGAGCGCCGCGGCGCGGCGGCGCGAGCGGCCGCGGGCCGGACCGCCCGCGGCGCCTCGGGTGTCGGGCAGGCTGTGACGTCCCATGCCGGTCGTGCCTCCATGAACCCGGGTGGGGTGACGGGCAGGCAGTATGGGGAGGCGGGCCTCCCCAGGCCGCTCGTGCGCGATCTTCGTACGCGCTTGCGAGACCCTGGCGGGGAGCCGTGACGGATGGAACGGGATTGCTGAACTGGAGTCAGTCGTGCGGGCAGAGCCGGGACCGGTCGTCGGACTTTCGCGTGGGGACGGGGTCGAGCGGGGAATTCTGAGGTCGGAGACGCTGCTCGTGCTGGCGCTCTCGCTCGGGGCCAGCGGGGTGTCGGCCCTGATCAGCTTCATCGGGTCGCTGACCAAGCCGGGCGGGCTCAAGGACCAGGCGGCGACGCTGAACGGCTCGTACGCGCCGGGGCGTCCCTGGCTCGACCTGGCCTGGCAGCTCTTCGGGATCGCGACGGCGCTGGTGCCGGTGCTGCTGGTGGCGCACCTGCTGACCCGTGAAGGGGCCCCGGGGCTGCGGGCGATCGGGTTCGACCGCACGCGGCCGTGGTGGGACGGCGCGCGCGGCCTGCTGGTGGCGGCGGGGATCGGCAGCGCCGGGCTGGCCTTCTACCTGCTGGCGAGGGCGTCCGGGTTCAACCTGACCGTCGTGCCCGAGGCGCTGCCCGAGGTGTGGTGGAAGTACCCCGTGCTGATCCTCTCCGCGGTGCAGAACTCCGTGGTGGAGGAGGTCATCGTGCTCGGCTACCTGCTGCGCCGGCTGGGGCAGCTGGGCTGGACGCCGACGGCCGCGCTGCTGGCCAGTTCGCTGCTGCGCGGCTCGTACCACCTCTACCAGGGGATCGGCGGGTTCATCGGCAACGTGGTCATGGGCGTGGTCTTCGTCCTGGCGTACCGGCGGTGGGGGCGGGTGGGGCCGCTCGTCGTGGCCCACGCGGTCCTCGACATCGTGGCCTTCGTCGGGTACGGGCTGCTGGCGGGCCGGGTGGACTGGCTGCCCACCCCGTGAGTCCCGCCGGCCGGGGGATTTCCTAAGGAGAGGTGAGCAGTTCGCCGTCGAGGACGGTGACCGCCTTTCCGGCCAGGAGCGTACGGTCGCCCGCGAGCGTCACCCGGACCAGTCCGGTGCGCGCCCCGCCCTGGAGGCCGGTGAGTTCGGTCCGGCCCAGGCGCGCGGCCCAGAAGGGGGCGAGCGCGGTGTGCGCGCTGCCCGTGACCGGGTCCTCGTCGATGCCGACGGCGGGGAAGAAGCCGCGGGAGACGAAGTCGTACCCGCGGGAGGGGTCTTCGGCCGGGGCGGTGACGATGACCCCGCGCCGGGCGAAGGCCCGCAGCCCGGCGTGGTCGGGCTCCAGCTCGCGCACGGTCCGCTCGTCCGCCAGCTCGACGACGAGGTCGCCGATGTGCGCGGCGGTGTCGTGCACGGAGCGGATCTCGGGGCCGCCCAGTGCCCGGCGGACGTCGGCCGGAGGTTCGACCGGGGTCAGCGAGGACGTGGGGAAGTCCAGCGTGACCGTGCCGTCGGCGGCGGTGTCGGCGGTCAGGATGCCGCAGCGGGCGGAGAACCGGACCAGGCCCTTCGCGAGGCCGGCCGTCGCCAGGACGTGGGCGGTGGCGAGGGTGGCGTGGCCGCACATGTCGACCTCCGCGGTGGGGGTGAACCAGCGCAGCGCCCACCCGGCGTCCCCGCCGGGCGGCAGCGGCCGGGCGAAGGCCGTCTCGGAGAGGTTCACCTCGGCGGCGACCTGCTGGAGCCAGCCGTCTGCGGGCCAGTCGTCCCCGTCGAGGAGCAGGACTCCGGCGGGGTTGCCGGCGAAGGGCCGGTCGGTGAAGGCGTCGACGATTCGCATGCGCATGTCGCGAACCTAGAACGGATGCCCGCCGGCGCGCCAAGGCCAATCCGGGGTCAATGGCCTTGCCGACGCAACACTCCCGATATATCGTTGAGCCATCGCGACTGATACACGAATGATCGCGAGCGACTCGATGGCGAAAGGGGCGCGGTCATGCGTTCACATGGACACGGACATGAGCACGGACGCGGCCACTGTGGGCCGGGTCATCAGGGTCAGGGAGAGTTCGAAGGGCGCCGGAAGGCCTTCGGGCCGTTCGGGCCGGGCTTCGGCGGCCCGTGGGGCGGCCGGGGCGGGCGCGGCGGTCCGCACCGCCGGGCGCGGCGCGGTGACGTGCGCGCCTCGATCCTGGCGCTGCTGTCCGACCGGCCGATGCACGGCTACGAGATGATCCAGGAGATCGGCGAGCGCAGCGGCGGGGCGTGGAAGCCCAGCCCGGGCTCGGTCTACCCGACCCTCCAGATGCTCGAGGACGAAGGGCTGATCACCAGCGAGAGCGAGGGCGGCAAGAAGCTGTTCACGCTCACCGCCACCGGGCGGGCCGAGGCCGAGACCGGGCCGGACGCCCCCTGGGAGGAGGCCGGCCGCGGGGTCGACTGGGACTCGATGAACGAGATCCGCCAGGCCGGTTTCGGCCTGATGGAGGCGTTCGGGCAGGTCTGGAAGACCGGCACTCCGGAGCAGCGCCAGAAGGCGATCGCGGTGATCAACGAGTCCCGCAAGAAGCTCTACCTGATCCTGGCCGACGAGCACTGAGCCGACGGGCAGTGAGTCGGTGAGTGCCGAGCCCGGCTCGGGGGGGGGGGGGGGGGGGGGGGGGGGGGGGGGGGGGGGGGGGGGGGGGGGGGGGGGGGGGGGGGGGGGGGGGGGGGGGGGGGGGGGGGGGGGG
>NZ_JBVJWO010000060.1:0-24288 GCF_055602345.1 Streptomyces sp. NPDC037401 | reverse complement strand
CCCCCCCCCCCCCCCCCCCCCCCCCCCCCCCCCCCCCCCCCCCCCCCCCCCCCCCCCCCCCCCCCCCCCCCCCCCCCCCCCCCCCCCCCCGGACCACCCGCCCAGGTGTGTCACGGGACCGACGACAGGTCGATCTGGAACATGCCCCGGCCGTGGGTCACGCTGACCAGCGTCTCGTCCATCCAGAACATGTCGTCCACCGAGCAGTTGGTCGGGCCTTCGTTCGTCGGCGACCAGTTCGCGCCCGCGTCCTCGCTGGCGAACAGCCCGACCTCGGTACCGCAGTAGAGCAGGTCCGTCCGCCGCGGGTGCACCGCCAGCGCGCGGATCGGTGCGCGGGGCAGGGCAGCGGCGAGGTCGGTCCACCGCGCGCCGCCGTCCGTGGTCACCCACAGGTTGCCGCGCTCGTACCCGCCGAAGGTGACGTACGCGGTGTCCGGGTCCGCCGGGTGGACGGTGATCCCGGTGCAGAAGCGCCGCGGCGTCAGCGGACTCGGGCCCGTCGCGCCGACGCGCGCCCAGGTGGGCGTCGTACCGGTGCCGTTGACGGTACGGAAGACCATGCCGTTCTCGTGCCCCACCCAGATCACGTCCGAGTTGCCGCGCGCCACCGCGATGGCGCTGATCATCGCGCCGGCGCTGGGCTTGACCGCGTTCCACGTCGGGCCGGCGGTCGCGGTGTTGGGCTGCTTGGCGTTGTTCGTCCGCCACAGCGACACCCCGCCCGCGAGGATGCGGTTCTCG
The DNA here is from genome assembly GCF_055602345.1 of Streptomyces sp. NPDC037401. Classification (NCBI taxonomy): domain Bacteria; kingdom Bacillati; phylum Actinomycetota; class Actinomycetes; order Kitasatosporales; family Streptomycetaceae; genus Streptomyces; species Streptomyces sp. NPDC037401. The sequence continues at coordinate 23,544 of NZ_JBVJWO010000060.1, read as the reverse complement.
TCGTTCGGATCGAGCACGAACGGCGCGATGAACAGCGCGTCCTTGTTCGTGGCGTCCGTGATGCGGAACGGCACCGGCTTCCAGTCCCATTTGCGCAGCGCGAAGTTGAAGAACTGGCCGCTGATGTAGCGGTCGCCCTGGGTGTCGTCGGTGGTGGCGCCGTCGGTGTTGCGGTGGATGTTCAGGAAGACGTACTCGCCGTAGAAGACGTCCGGGTCGGTCGGGTCGGAGGCGCACCAGCCTCCGTCGCCGCCGAAGAACGGCCGCCAGTCCTGGGTGCCGAGCGCCGGGTCGAAGGCGAGCGAGCCGTTGTCCTGTGCGCCGCCGATGATCTTGCCGCTGCCGGGGTGGCCCGCACCGGCGTAGAACTGCGTCACGCCGTAGTTGTTCACCAGCTCGGTCCAGCCTTGCACGAACGGCGGCTGTGCCTCGCTGCCGACGTCCGCCAGGTCCGCCGCCTTGAACACGCCGCCGTCGTTGCCGAAGAACACCGTCCGGTTGGTGACCCCGTCGTAGTCGGGGTGCGCAACGATGGCGTGCTGGTCCGCGTGGGCCGAGCCCGGGTCCCACCAGGTGCTGATCTCGGCCAGGTGGTCGCCGCCGTCCGTGCTGCGCCACAGGTTGACGCCTCCCACGAGCACCAGGTCCGCGTCCGTCGGGTCCCCGGCCCAGATCGTGTTGTCGTACCAGCCCTGCTGCCCGAGGTAGCCCGCCGCGATCCCGCCCGGGTTCAGCGTCTTCCTCCGGTGATAGGTCGCGCCGCCGTCCTTCGACCGCCAGATCTGGCCGGTGGTCATCTGCACCGACGCGTAGACGGTGTCCGGGTCCTGCACCGCGTGGGCGAGCTCGACCCGGCCGGTCCACGGCCCGCCGCCCGCGAGGTTCCAGGTGAGGCCGCCGTCACGGCTGAACCAGGCCGCGCCGTCCCGCAGCGCCCCCGCGACGGCCTTGCTGCCGTCCTGCGGGTCGAAGCGGACGTCGCCGAGCGGGTTGCGGAGGACCCTCGTCCACGTGGCGCGCGCCGGGTCGGCGCTGCGGAAGAGACCGGTGGACGTGGCCGCGAGGACGACCGCCCCGGACGGCGAGACCGCGATCCGGCTCACGTACTGGAAGTCGCCGGTCTGCGTGGCCGTGATCGGCGACCAGGTGACGCCGTCGGCCGTGCGGAAGATGCCGTTTCCGCGGATGGCGTCGAGGTTCTGGAACGCTTCTCCGGTGCCGACGTACATCGTGGACGGATCGGTGGGGTCCATCGCGATGCAGCCGCACGACAGGTTCTCCAGGAAGTCGTCCACCGGCTCCCAGTGGCCGCCGCCGTCCTCGGTGTGCCACACGCCGCCGCCGGCGCTCACGGCCCACATCCTGTCCGGCTGCGCCGGGTGGATCACGACGCCGCGCGTACGTCCTCCGACGTTCCCGGGTCCGAGCCACACCCAGTTGGCCAGCTGCATCCCGGCCGTGCGGGCCGGCCCTTCCCGGTGCCCGTCCGGACCGGTCGGCACGCCGGCGGTGAGCGGTGGCGCCTCGCGGCTGTGCAGGGCCTCGGCCTGCGCGTACGCCATGCCCAGGCCGTGCGGCCGGACCCGTCCGTCGTCGCTGCGCTCCTGCTTCAGGCGGAAGAGCCCGCGGGCGGAGGGCAGGTCGGGAAAGTCGAGCCGCAGCAGGGCCCGCCGCACCGCGGCGTCGGGCAGGGCGTCGAGGGCCTCGTTCGTGGTGCCGCGCGCCTCGCAGAGCAGGTGCACCTGCTCGACGCTGATCTTCTTCGACCGGGCGAGCTGTTCGTCGGAGATGGTCATGATGTGCCCCTGGCTGGGATGAGACGGGGATGGGGACGGATGGGGACGGATGGGGATGGGAACGGCTAGGGCGGGAGCCCGGGCGCCCGCCGCGGGGTTGCCCGGTCGAGTTCCACCTCCCACCTGGTCTCGGCCGTACGGGACTCCACCGCCCTCAGGACGACGGCGCCGGAGTCCGGGCGGTGCACCAGCTCCACGCGCAGCCCGCCGACCTGGCTCCGGTCCAGCACATCGGGCGCCTGAGGCGGTTCGGGAAGCTGCTCTCCGGGTGCCTCGGCCTGCGCCTCGGCCGGCAGCTTCGCCGCCGATTCCGGCAGCACGTCCACCGGAGGGCCGGCCGGATCCACCCGAAGCGCCCCGTGCGCCTCGTGGCGCGCTTCCCTGAGGATCCGGTCGCTGGGCGCGGCGCCGCCGCCGTACGAGGAGCGGGCGACCCAGTGGAGCACCACGGAGTCCCCGGCCTCGTCGGTGCGCACCGCGAAGTCGCGGGTGTCGTCGAGGGTGCAGCGCGCCCACTCCGGCAGGTCGAGCGGCTCCGACGCCCAGCGGTCCGCCCCGGTCGCGGCGTCGAGCACCGCGACCACGAGCACCGGTGACGGGCCGATCCGCAGGGCGACGACCGCCCCGGCGAGCAGCGCGCAGGGCCGCAGGCCGGACCCGTGCCGCCACAGCACCGCACCGCTTTCCAGGTCCAGTGCCGTCAGAGCGCCTTCGTGATCGTGTACGACGGCTTGCCGGCCGCGCGCATCGACCACGCCGCGCGGGACTCTCGCCATCAGGCCCCCAGGTGGAACATCACAGGAAGCAGGTCCGACCGTGGCCGGAGCTCCTGTCCATGGTCCCTCCGCGCGCGGGCGGGCGCCAACCACACCGACCCGGCCCCTGCTGTTCCCCTTTCTCCCCCGACAGTTGACGCTTCCACAGCTTGCTTGAGAGTCGAACGACGAGGAGTGGCCGCGTGGCTAGGCTGCGGGCATGACCAGGGCGGGGCTGAGCCGGCGAGGGCTGCTGGGGGCCGGGCTCGGCGCCCTCGCGGCGGCGAGCCCGGCCGGCTGCGCGGGCGACCCAGGGCCGCCGCGGCGGCTGCGGCTCGCGACGGGGCCGGAGGGCGGTCCGTACAACGCCTTCGGGAAGGCGCTGGCGCAGGCCGTCGCCGCGAGCGGCAGCCGGCTGGAGATCGTTCCGGTGAGCACCGCGGCGAGCGTGGACAACCTGCGCAAGCTGGCCGACGGCTCCGTCGAGCTGGCGCTGGCCATGGCGGACGCCGCCGAGGACGCGGTGCTGGGGCGCGCGTCGTTCTCCCGGGTGGCCCCGGTGACGGCGCTGGCCCGGGTCTACGTGAACTACACGCACCTGCTCGTCGCGGCGGACGGGCCGGTGCGATCGGTACGGGACCTCGCCGGGCGGCCGGTCGCGACGGGCGCGGCGGGGTCGGGGGTGCAGGTGGTGTCGGGCCGGGTCCTGCGGGCGGCCGGGCTGGGCGGCGCCGCACCGGCACGGGAGCGGCAGCTCGGCCTCGCCGCGTCGGCGGCGGCGCTGCGCGCGGGCGCGGTCGACGCGCTGTTCTGGTCCGGGGGCGTGCCCACTCCGGTCCTGTCGGACCTCGCCCGCGCCCTCCCGGTGCGGTTCCTGGCACTGGACGGCTACGTCGGCGCGCTTCGGCAGGCGTACGGGCCGGTCTACACCGCGGTCACGCTGCCTGCCGGGGTGTACGGGCAGGCGCAGCCGGTGGGCACGGTCGGGGTCGGCAACTACCTGCTGGCCCGGACCGGCGTACCGGCCGACGCCGTACACGCACTGCTCCGGATCGTGTTCGAGCGGTGGCGCGAGCTGCTGCGGGAGGTGACGGCGGGGGCACGGCTGGAGCCGCGGTTCGCGATCTCGACGGGGCGGGTGCCGCTGCACCCCGGGGCGGCGGCGTACTACCGGTCGGTCTACGGCTGACCGGCCACGCACCCCGTACCGACCGCAGTCACCCGGCCGGGAGTCGGAGCTCGACGACCAGGCCGTTCGGTGTGTTGCCGCCGACGCCGAGGCTGCCGCCGCTGATGCGGGCGATCTCGTCGGCGATGGCCAGTCCGAGTCCGCTGCCGGGCACGTTCTGGTGCCCGGGCGAGCGTACGAAACGCCGTGACAGGAGGGGCAGTTGGTCCTCCGGGACTCCCGGGCCGTCGTCGGTGACCCGGACGACGGCGTGCCCGTCCGCGCCGTGCTCGGCGCGTACCTCGACGCGGCCCTCGCGCGGCACGAACTTGACGGCGTTGTCGAGGAGGGCGTCCAGGATCCTGCCCGGCGCGTCGGGCAGGGCGCGCGCCCGCAGGCCTTCGTGCGGGCCGGTGGCCGTCAGCTGCACTCCGGCGGCCTCGAAGACGGGGGTCCAGGCCGCCACCCGTTTGCGGACCGCCTGCGACACGTCCTGGTCCCCGAGCTCCGCCGCGCCGGACTCCACCCGTGCCAGGGCGAGCAGGCCGTCGAGCAGCTCCTCCAGGCGTTCCGCCTCGTCGAGGGCGCGGGCGTGGTCGGACCGGCCGGGCCCGGGGGCGATGTGCGGTTCGATGTTCTCCAGTTGCAGCACCAGGGTCGCCAGCGGGTTGCGCAGCTGGTGGGAGGCGTCGGCGACGAAGTCGCGCTGGCGGGCGAGGGAGTCGGCCACCGCCTGCGCCATGGTGTCGAAGCGCAGCCGCAGCCGGCGCAGTTCCGGCGGCCCGGTGGCGGAGACGGTACAGGTCCGCAGGCTGCCGGCGCGGGTGCGCAGGCCGCCGGCCGTCAGCCCCTCGACGGCCCGGTCCAGTTCGCTGACGGGGCGCAGCAGCCAGCGGGTGATGCCCGCCGCGACCAGGGCCGCCGCCGCGAAGGCGGCGGCCGCTCCGGCGGCGATGAGCGACCAGCGGACCGTCACGTCCCGGCGGGCCGCGGCGGTGGGCACGGCCATCAGGACCGCCCCGCCGACCCGCTCGTCGCGGCCCACGGGCTCGGCGAGCACGACCGTCCGCGGGCCCCAGGGACGGACGGTCGGCAGCCGGTCGGTGGAGCGGCCGGTGAGGGCGCGGCTGCGGGCGTCCGCAGCGGCCTCGGCGGCCTCGGCGGCTTCGGCGGCCTCGGCGGCTTCGTTGGGGCGTTCCGCCCCGGCCCGTGCGACCGTTGCGCCCGCAGTGTCGACCACGACGACCCCGGCCCCGTAGAGCTGGGCGTACCGGCCGATCTCGGCGGACAGCTCCGACCGGTCGGCGGCGGTGCGCATCCGGTCGGCGAGGTCGGCGAACCGCACGGCCTCCGAGCGCCGCTGGAGCAGCAGGTGCTCGGTACGGCCGCGCGCGTACCCCTCGGCCAGGGGCAGGCACAGCAGCAGCGCCGCGGCCCCCATGAGCGCGGTGAGCACGGCGAGGAGCCGGCGCCTCATGCCCCGGGGCTCCGCTCGTCCCGGCCGGCCGGGCAGCCGAGCTGGTAGCCGAAGCCGCGCACCGTGCGCACCACGGCGGAGCGGCCGGTCTTGGCCCGGATGCCCGCCACGTGGACGTCGAGCGAGCGGGAGGCGGCGAGGAAGGCGTCGCCCCAGATCCGGTCCAGGATCTCTTCGCGCGAGTGCACTTCGTCCGGGCGGGCGGCCAGGATGGCGAGCACGTCGAACTCCCGCCGGGTCAGCCGGACTTCGGCACCCGCCACGGTGACGGTGCGGCCCGCCGGGTCGATCTCGACGTCGCCGGTGCGCACCGGCCGGCCGGGGTGCGCGAGCTCGTCGGCCTCGGTGCCCGGCCGGCCGGAGCGGGGGTCCGTGCGGCGGCGTACGGTGTCGATGCGGGCCATCAGCTCGGCCATCCGGAACGGCTTGACGACGTAGTCGTCGGCCCCCGCCCGCAGTCCTTGCACGACGTCGCGCTCCTCGCAGCGCGCGGTCACGACGATCAGCGGCGCCGTGCAGATCGTACGCAGCCGCCGCAGCAGCTCCAGTCCGTCCAGGTCGGGCAGGCCCAGGTCGAGCAGGACGAACTCGGCCTCGTGGACGTGGCGCAGGGCGTCGAGGGCGCGGCCGACCCGGCGCACGCTGTGCCCGCGCCGGGCGAGCGCGGTACCGAGGGCCTGGGCCATGCGGTCGTCGTCCTCGACGAGAAGCGCGTGCATAGGCGGTTACCCCGTGAACTGTGACCCGTGACCCGTGCCCTGGCGCAGCAGCTTACGGGAGGCACCCGCGGGCTCGGCACCCTCCGCCTCGGCACCGGCCCGGTCGGCGTCCGCCTCGGCGCGGCTGAGCGCGGCGTTGCGGGTGTCCGGCATCAGGACGTACGTCACCAGGGAGACCAGTGCGCACCCGGAGACGTACCAGAAGAACATCGACTCGTGGCCGTGGCTCTTGAACCACAGCGCCACGTACTCCGCCGTGCCGCCGAAGAGGGCGTTGGCGATGGCGTACGGCAGCGCCACGCCCAGGGCGCGGACCCGGGTCGGGAACAGCTCGGCCTTGACCGCGGCGTTGATCGAGGTGTATCCGGTGACGACCACCAGCGCCAGCAGGGACAGACCGAGGGCGGACCAGTACGAGGAGGCCGAGCCCAGCGCCGTCATGATCGGGTACGTGCCGACGGTGCAGCCGACCGCGAAGGTGATCAGCAGCGGACGGCGGCCGATGCGGTCGGACAGCATCCCGGCGAAGGGCTGGAGCACGGCGAAGAGCGCGAGCGCGGTGAAGCTGACGAGCGTGGCGGTCTTCTTCTCCATGCCGGCGCTGCCGACCAGGTACTTGGTGAGGTAGGTGGTGTACGTGTAGTAGGCCACGGTGCCGCCGAGGGTGAGCGCCATGACCAGGCCGGCCTGCCGCCGGTGCTGCCACAGGGCCGTCAGCGTGCCCCGCGTGCTGTCGTCGTGGGCGTCCCCGCCGGCGGTCTCCTCCTTGAACGCGTCGGTCTCCTGGAGCCGGCGCCGCAGCCAGAAGACGACCACGGCGAACAGCGCCCCGAGGACGAACGGGATCCGCCAGCCCCAGCCCTCGAGCTGCGCCGTGGTGAGGGTGTGCTGCATCGTGATCAGGATGCCCAGTCCGAGCAGCTGGCCGCAGGTCATCGAGACGTACTGGAAGGACGAGCCGAGGCCGCGCCGGTTGCGGGCCGACGCCTCGGTGAGGTAGGTCGCGCTGGCGGCGTACTCGCCGCCGATGCTCATCCCCTGGAGCAGCCGCGCGAGCAGCAGGACCAGGGCGCCGAAGTAGCCTGCCTGATCGTAGGTCGGCGCAATGGCGATCATGAGGGCGGCCACCGACATCATCGTGACGGTGAGGGTCAGCGCGCTCTTGCGTCCGTGCCGGTCGGCTGCGCGCCCGAGGACCCAGCCGCCGACGGGGCGCATCAGGAAGCCGACGGCGAAGATCCCCGCCGTGTTCATCAGCTGCGTGGTCGGGTTGTCGTTGGGGAAGAAGGAGTCGGCGAAGTAGATCGCGAAGCTGGCGTAGACGAACCAGTCGTACCACTCGACGAGATTGCCGAGCGACCCGCCGATCAGGGCGAGGCGGCGCCTGCGGCGTTCGTCCCCGGGCGGCGGCGGTGAGGGCACGACGGCGGGCGAAGACATGGCGGCTCCAGACGGAAGTCCCCGAGGGGAGAGGGAGGATGCCCCGGCGCCGGGGGGGTTTCCAGAGCATCCGGCTGCCGCCACGGCCGGACAAGGCCCGTCGCACAGATCTAACGTTCCGCTAAGAAAGGACCCGGCCCGTCGATGACGGGCCGGGTCCTCGCTGTCGGCGGTCGGACTGCCAGAGCGTGGACCGTCAGGGCATCAGACCGTCAGGCCGTCAGGCCGTCAGACCGTCAGACCGTCAGACACGGTCGGCTGCGATCAGGACGTACTGGAAGGAGCCGTCCTTGTACGAGTTGATGAACGCCTCTTCGATACCGGTGACCAGGGAGGACGTGGCCCGCAGCTCCCAGTAGGGCAGGGTGTCGGGGGTCAGGTCGATGACGGCCTGCGGTACGAGGCGGTTGTCGGCCATCGCGCGCAGGTACTCCCGGCGGGAGTGGATGTTGCACTCGAAGTGCGCGTTGATCTGGGAGACCCACTTCGACGGCTGGCCGTAACGCGGGTTCCAGCAGCCGGTGATGGTCACGTAGCGGCCGCCGACCTTCAGGATGCGGGAGTGCTCGGCGAACAGGTCGTGCAGGTCGACGTACATGCTCGACTCGTTGTTCCACGAGGCCGCGGCCTGCCCGGTCTCGAAGGGCGTGTGGAGCATGTTGCAGACGCGCGCGCGGACGTGGTCGTCGATGCCCAGCTCCTGGGCGCGCCGGTTGCCGAATTCGGCCTGCTTGGCCGACAGGGTGACGCCTTCGACCTTGCATCCGAAGCGCTGGTGGGCCATGACCATCGAGCCGCCGCGGCCGCAGCCGGCGTCCACGAGGGTGTCTTCGCGCCCGATGGGGCCGAGGTGGTCCAGGAGCACTTCGGCCTGCGCCGACTCCAGGCGGTGGAGCTCGGCGATCAGCTTCTTCTCGTATGCGCTGTCGGCGGTGTCGCCGAGGGCGTCGTGGTCGACAGCGCCGATGCCGTAGTGGTGGTGGTAAAGGCCGTCGACATCACCGAGCCGCAGGTTCACGGGCCGGGCTTCGTGGTCCCAGTATCGGGCGATGTCCCCCTGGTAGGCCGTCGCCGGGGCCGGGATGACGACGGAGGTGCCGAGGGAGGTGGCGGCGAGATCGGTGCTAGTCATGGATAAGTCCCATCCTTACCAGAAATCGGGGAGGCTGTAGCGATAGGTGTTGGTCTGGTGCCAGTAGTGGTTGCCGTCGACCCACACGGCCACTCCGCGCAGGAAGCGCAGCACGGTCGGTACGGGGCAGGCGGCGGCCAGCGCGGCGGCTTCGGCTTCGAAATCGCGCATGAGGTCGTTGTGGACCTCGACCGCCTTCAGGTAGGCCTCCTGTTCGGAGACGCCTTCGCGTTCGGCGATCACCACGGGCAGGTTCAAGTGCCGTCCGGGGGCCGCGAGTTCCTTGGTGTAGGAGTAGAGGTCGTTGACGATGGTGGTGGCGTTCCCGGCCAGCGCGATGACTCGTTGCATGGCGGGCTGCGCGTGGAGGTCCGCCGGCAGTTCGTAGCCGCCGACGGCGTCGGTGATGGTCGGGCAGGGGCGGAAGTTGTTGAACTGGCGCATCGCCAGGTACTCCCACACCTCGGGCACGTACTCCGTCTGCGCCCAGGCCGCCTCGGCGAGGTAGCCCATGTGCAGACGGGCCATGTCGTGCCGGAAGCGGTCCGCCTGGGAGGGGCGGGTCTCCCGGAGGAAGTACTCCATGGCGGACCGGTAGGCGCGCCGGGGCGCGTCCGCGTGGAGCGACTCGGCCCAGCCCGGCTGGTACTCCTTCGTCGTGTGGACGGGGTCGAGGGCGGTGTGCGCCATCAGGAGGCGTCCGCCGAGGCCGATGGGCGAGCCGCCGTGGTCCTCGCAGTAGCAGTCGTCGACGGCGTTCTCGGCGACCATCAGCCGCGTGGCGAGCATCAGGTGCTCGACGGAGGGGGCGTCCGGGTGGCAGGCGACCATGTAGCGCCCGACGGAGAAGCCGTCGAACTGGTCCTCCCACTCCTCGGGGTACAGCTCGACCTCGTCCAGCGCCCAGGCCTTGATCCTGCGGCTGACCTCTTCCACGCGCGCCGGGTCGGGCTCCGGTACGGGGTGGAAGTAGAGCCCCGGGATCGGGTTGCCCGGGGCCGGCTGCGCGGGGGCCGCCGGCGGCGCCGGCAGGTCCTCGCGGGCGGCGAAGTGCAGGCTCGCCGTGCCGAGACCGCTGGGGCCGCGCAGGATGCGTTCCAGGGCTGGGCCCGACTCCCTCACCGCGGCCGTGGCCGCGGCATCGGCTGCTGCGGGCCCGACCACGGGCGTACCCGCGGACACGGCCGCCGGCACTCCGGCGGGCGCGACCACGGGCACGGCGACGGGAGCGTCCACGGCCGCGGGTGCCGTTCCCACGGCCCGGGCGGAGGCGGAGGGCATGCCGGGGACGGCCGGCGTGAACCGGTCGGCGGCCAGGGCGGACAGGGACTGCGGGGCAGGCGCGGCGGACACGGCAGGCGCGGTCGGTACGACGGACGGGGCGCCGGCGGCGGCCCCGGCAGCCGCTTCGGCACCGGCGGCCTGGGCGTTGGCGAGGACGTGCGCCCCGAACCGGGCCGCGGCGGCGGGCAGGCTGGACTGAAGGGGGGAAAGCCCAGGATCGGGCATCCGCAAGCTCCTTGGTGAGGTGGGTGGGCTGTCCCGGATCCCGGGCATGCTCGACCCGCCCGGCACGGTCCGGGCGGTCTCGGCCGTCGTGGCCGACGTGGCCGTGCTGGTCCGCTAGTCGCGCCTGCGGGCGATCTGTACGTTCTCCAGCACCCCGAGCGCGTCGGGCACCAGGATCGCGGCGGAGTAGTAGGTCGTGACCAGGTAGGAGATGATCGACCGCTCGTCGATGCCCATGAAGCGCACCGAAAGGCCCGGCTCGTACTCCTCCGGCAGACCTGTCTGGCGCAGCCCGATGACGCCCTGGTTCTCCTCGCCCGTTCGCATGGCGATGACCGAGCTGGTGTTCTCCTTGCTGATGGGGATCTTGTTGCAGGGCAGGATCGGGACCCCGCGCCAGGCCGGGACCTGCTGCCCGCCGACGTCGACGTGGTCCGGGTAGAGCCCGCGGGCGTTGAGCTCACGCCCGATCGCCGCGATCGTCCGGGGGTGGGCGAGGAAGAGCTTGGTGCCGCGGCGGCGGCAGAGCAGCTCGTCGAGGTCGTCCGGCGTGGGCGGGCCGGAGTGGGTCTGGATCCGCTGCTTGAAGGCGGCGTTGTGGAGCAGCCCGAACTCCCGGTTGTTGACCAGCTCGTGCTCCTGGCGCTCGCGCAGCGCCTCGATGGTGAGCCTGAGCTGCTCCTCGGTCTGGTTCATCGGCCCGTTGTAGAGGTCGGCGACCCTCGTGTGGACCCGCAGTACGGTCTGCGCGACGGACAGCTCGTACTCGCGCGGCTTGAGTTCGTAGTCGACGAAGGCGCCGGGCAGCTCGGCCTCGCCCACGTGGCCGGCCGACAGCGCGATCTCGGCTTCGCCGTGCTTGTTCTGCCGCTGGAGGGGCAGCGAGCTGAAGTCCTGGATGTGGGCCTGGAGTCCCGGCGCGGCGGACAGCACGGAGGCGAAGTCGGCGCGGGACAGGGTGAGGAGGGTGCCGGGGGTCTCGGCGGTGGCGGTGTAGTCCCACTTGGCGTCGGCGTCCAGCAGGGCGTTCTCGCCGAACCGGTCGCCGTCGGCGAGCACGGCGACGGCGACCTCGTCGCCGTACTTGCCGACGGAGGTCTGGCTGATGCGGCCGTGGGCGATCAGGTGGATCTGCTCGGCGGCGTTCCCCCGCTCGACCAGCACCTCGCCGGCGCGGAAGTCGCGCTGGACGCACCGGTCGGCGAGCGCGGTGAGCACCTCCTCGTCGCCGAAGCCGCGCAGCAGGGCCAGTTCGCCGAGCTCGCGGGGGATGACGCGGACGTCGCCACCGTCCTGGACGAACTCGATGTGCCCGTCGCCGACGGTGTAGCTCAGCCGGCGGTTCACGCGGTAGGCGCCGCCCTTGGTCTCGACCCAGGGGAGCATCCGCAGCAGCCAGCGGGAGGTGATCTCCTGCATCTGCGGGGCGGATTTGGTCGTGGTGGCAAGGTTGCGGGCAGCCGCCGTGCTCAGGCTGGACTGCGGGGCCTGTTCCAGCTGTGCTTCCGAGCTGGTGTCAACGGTCATCGGGCGAGATCTCCTTCGTAAGGGCGGTGTCCGGCATGCGCAGGGGCATGCGTCACCGGTGAAAGAGGAAAAAGGGGGTGAATATCCGGGAATCCGTCCAGATCCCCGGGAACACTAACCACCGTCGCGCCCGGACGACCTTGAAACGCCGAGGGCATTACCTCGATGCAGTGATCTTGCCCTCGACGGTGTTTGACGGGGCGATCGAAGGTATTCGGACGCGTCGGCAGCGGCGTGGCTTGATGGTGCGTCAGGACGGGCGGCACGCGGACGACGGGTCGGCGCCGCCGTTCCTCGGCGAGGCGCTGCTCCGCGCCGCGCGGCGAAGGGCGTCGGGACCCGCGTCACGGCAGCCCGGCGCCACGCCCACCTGCGGGTGAAGCCCCGCCGAAGATCGGCGGGGCCGCCCGGAGGGCCGGAAGACTGTGGCCAGGTACGGGCAGACGTACCCCTGGGCATGGGGAGCGGATAATGACGAGCGGCACGGTCCTGCTGGCACTGCGGGAGAACCCGATGGGCGGCGGCGTGAGCGCCGAGCAACTGCGGCGCATCGGCAAGGAACTGGAGAACAGCGGTCTGGAGCTGCGCTGGGCGCCGAGTGCGCGCGACGCACAGGCCGCCCTGCAGACCGAGGCCGGTCTCGCGGCGGCGGTGGTCTCCTGGGACCTGCCGCGTACGGCGGGGGGTGCCGTCGAGGAGGGTGCCGGCGGCGAGGTCCTGCGGCACATCGGCCGCCGCTTCAAGGACCTGCCGGTCTTCCTGGTCATGGCGGACGACTCCGACCAGGACCTGGAGCGCCTGCCCCTGTGGGTCTCGGAGACGGTGGTCGGCTACGTCTGGCCGCTGGAGGACACACCGTCCTTCATCGCCGGCCGCGTCGCGACGGCGGCCCGGGGCTACCACCGGGACCTGCTGCCGCCGTTCTTCAAGGCGCTGCGCCGGTTCGACGACTCCCACGAGTACTCCTGGCACACGCCCGCCCACTCCGGCGGGGTCGCGTTCCTCAAGTCCGCGGCGGGCCGGGCGTTCTTCGACTACTACGGGGAGCGGCTGTTCCGCACCGACCTGTCGATCTCGGTCGGGGAGCTCGGGTCGCTGTTCGAGCACAACGGCCCGATCGGCGAGGCCGAGCGCAACGCCGCCCGGGTCTTCGGCTCCGACCGCACCTATTTCGTGCTGCACGGCGACTCCACCGCGGACCGGATGGTCGGCCACTACAGCGTGACGGGCGACGAGATCGCGCTCGTGGACCGCAACTGCCACAAGTCGGTGCTGCACGGGCTCGTGATCTCCGGGGCGCGCCCCGTCTACCTGGTGCCGACCCGCAACGGCTACGGGCTCGCCGGCCCGCTGCCGCCCGCGGTGACCGACCCTGCGGCGGTGGCCGCGACGATCGCCGCGAACCCGCTCGCCACCGGGGCGGTGTCCCCCGAGGCCCAGTACGCCGTCGTGACCAACTCCACGTACGACGGCCTGTGTTACGACACCGTGGCGGCGGCCCGCGCCTTCGCGCCGAGCACGCCGCGACTGCACTTCGACGAGGCGTGGTTCGCGTACGCCCGCTTCCATCCGCTGTACGCGGGCCGGTACGGCATGGCCGTGGGGCCGGACACCTTCCCGGACGCCGGCACGCGGCCCACGGTCTTCGCGACCCAGTCCACGCACAAGCTGCTGGCCGCGCTCTCCCAGTGCGCGATGGTCCACGTCAGGTCGGCGCCGCGCGCCCCGGTGGAACACGAGCGGTTCAACGAGGCGTTCATGATGCACGGCACCACGTCGCCGCTGTATCCGGCGATCGCCTCCCTGGACGTCGCCACCGCGATGATGGACGGCCCGCAGGGCCAGTGGCTGATCGACGAGGCGGTGACGGAGGCGATCCGGTTCCGTCAGGCCGTGGTCCGCACCGGGCGGCGCATCGCCGCCGCCGGGGACCGGCCGGGCTGGTTCTTCGGGGTGTGGCAGCCCGAGACGGTGACGGATCCGGCTACCGGGGCGAGCGTCGCCTTCGCGGACGCACCGCCGTCCCTGCTGAGCCGCGAGCCGTCGTGCTGGCACCTGGAGCCGGGCGCCGACTGGCACGGCTTCGCCGGGCTGAGCGAGGGCTACTGCCTGCTGGACCCGGTCAAGGTCACCCTGACCTGCCCGGGGGTGAGCGCCACCGGTGAGACCGGCGACTGGGGCATCCCGGCGAGGATCCTCACCGCCTATCTGGCGGCGCGCGGGATCGTCGTCGAGAAGACGGACAGCTACACCACGCTGATCCTTTTCTCGATGGGCATCACCAAGGGCAAGTGGGGCACCCTGATGGACGCCCTGATGGACTTCAAGGCGCTCTACGACGCCGACACCCCGCTGGACCGGGTCCTGCCGGAGCTGGTCGAGCGGTTCCCGCGCCGCTACGGCCGCACCACCCTCGGCGGCCTGTGCCGGCAGATGCACGAGCACCTCACCCACGCCGAGCTGATCGGCGCCCTCGACGCGGCATTCCGGGAACTCCCGGAGCCGGTGGCCCCGCCGCGCCACTGTTACCAGCTGCTGATCCGGGGCGGCACCGAGCGCGTACGGCTGGCCGAAGCGGCGGGGCGGGTGGCAGCGGCGATGGTGACGGTGACCCCGCCGGGGATCCCCGTACTGATGCCCGGCGAGTCCACCGGCACTCCGGACGGTCCGCTGCTGCGCTACCTGCGCGCCCTGGAGGCCTTCGACCGGGCCTTCCCCGGCTTCCACAGCGAGGCCCACGGAGTGACCGTGGACCCCGAGAACGGCGACTACCTGATCGAATGCGTCCGCCCGACCCGCGAGACCGCCTGCTGACCGGGCGAGCTGCTTTCAGTGACGGGCGCGCCGGTCGGCGCGGCGGCGGCCGCGCCGACCGGGATGTGTACCGCCCTTGAGGAATCCGCCACTAGGGCTGAGGCGGCCGCTCGCCCCCGCGGGCGGGCGGGCGGTCGCCGATCTGCTCATTGAGCTTCTGCTGCGCCGTGTCGACCTGACCCTGGTACTTGTTCTGAGTCTTCGCGTCGAAGGCGTCGCCGGCCTTCTCGACCCCTTGCCGAGCTTGGTCGGGGTGCCCCTTGATCAGGTCTTTGAGCTTATCGAGCATGGACATGGAGGGTTCCTCTCGCAGGTTGTCTGCCCTCCCAGCATGTCCGCGATCACCGGTCTCTGCATCCGGAGATCTAGCCCACCGGCCCGGTGAGCGGGCCGAGGTCGTACGCGTAGCGGCCGACCGCGTCGGCGATGACGTCGATGTTGAGGTCGAGCGCCCGCATGTTGATGTTGGAGAGGTCGTCGCCGGCCGTGTGGTTGTTCACGTCGTACGCGACGCCCGCCTGCCCGCCGAACTTGTGGGCCTGGGCTTCGGTCTTGATGCCCTCGGCGCCGGTGAAGGTGCCGCCGGACGGGATGCCGGCCGCGATGAACGGCGCGTAGTCCGAAAGTCCGGTGAAGTCGGTGCCCTCGTGCGGGATTCCCTTCGAATCCAGGAAGTCCGTGATGCCCTTCTCCAGCTGCGCGGAGCCCTCCGGGCCGGGGCCGGCGCCGACGCCGTCCGAGTCGTCGCCGTCGTGGACGAAGTAGGCGGCGTTCGGCGAGCCGATCGTGTCGAAGTTCAGGTAGAGCCTGATCTGCTTCTTCTGCTCTTCCGTCAGTGAGGCGAGGTACGCCTGCGAGCCCAGCACGCCGAACTCCGCGGCCGACCACCAGGCGAACCTGACCTTGTTCCTGACCTTGTCCTGGGACTTGGCCAGCTTGACCGCGACCTGGAGGATTCCGGCCGAGCCGGATCCGTTGTCGTTGATGCCCGGGCCGTCGTGGAGCGAGTCCAGGTGGGAGCCGAGGAAGACGGTGTTGGCCGCGTCGCCGCCGCGGGTCTCCGCCACCACGTTGAAGGACTTGCGGTTCTCGCGCAGCTCGTGGATGTCGAGGGTGACCGTCACCGGGCCCGCGGCGGCCTCGGCGGCCAGTGTCTCGCCGTCCTCCTGGCTGATGCCGCCGGTGGGGATCCTCGCGAGGGCCGCGTCGCCGATGGTGCCGTTGATCTTGCCCGTGGTGTTGTTGTACACGACGGCGCCGAGCGCGCCCGCCGCGTGGGCGTTGGCCTGCTTCACCGCGAAGCTGCAGCCGCCGCGCTTGATCAGGGCGATCTTGCCGGTGAAGGCGCCCGCGGCGAAGTCGGCGGGCTCGCAGCCGTGGGTGTTGTCCGCGTCCACGGGGACGACGGCCAGGTCCGCGGTCACACCGCCCTCGGGCCCGTTGGCGGTGTATGCCATCAGCTGGAGCGTGATGTCGCGCGGCGTGGGCGAGTGCACGGTGAGGCTCTCGGCGAGGTCGTCGGTGTAGACGAAGTCGAACTCCTGGCGGGAGAGCTTGTAGCCGGCGGCCCTGAGCACCGCTTCGACGTAGGCGGCCGACTGCTCGTGGCCCTTTGAACTGGCCACCCGGGTTCCGCCGTTGTAATCGGCTATTGCCTGGAAGGTCCTCAGGTGGCGGAAGGCGTCCTTGGCCGTGGACTCGTTGACCAGTTTCCCGGCCAGGGCGTCTCCCCGACCGGCCCAGCCCGGATTCCCGGCTTCCGCGGTGGCGGGCACGGCGAGGAGCAGGGAGGAGACGAGTGCGGCGGCGGCCAGGGTGGCGGTCGCCGCCGCGGTACGACGTGCGGACATGGAGGCCCTCTCACGGCAGGTCGACGGATCGGTCGACAGTCGGGAAGAACGTGCTCGGCGCGAGGAGATCGAGGAACGCTAACCCTGTGGCGGCCCGCTGCCAAGGAGAAGGTCCGAGCCGGCCCGGGCACCCGGATATTTGGCCGAGTCTGATCGGGAGCGACGAGAGAGGCCCACTCCGGATGCATAACTCACCTATTTCGCTTGGAAGTTGGCTTGTTCGAGCCCATGACACTCTCTCGCTTGATCCCGTATCCATGACCTGAGCGCCGGTGAGCCCCACCGCGTGCCGACAGGACAGTGCGCCCGAGGGCGCCGGTACCGCGGGGGTGGCAGATCAGTGCTGGCCAGAACGGCAAGATCCTCGGCAGACCCAGCCCTACCCGGCTGTCCGGGGCCCGCTCCCGGCCTGACGGCCGCGCCCGGGGACCCCGGGCGTGAACCCTCGCCGGCGGACGGGCCGACCTACCGGATCCTGGGGCCCCTCGAGGTCCACCGGGCGGGGGTGCTCTGCACGCCCACTTCGCTCAAGCGGCGCGCGCTGCTCACGCTGCTGCTGCTCCACGCCAACCGGCGCTTCCCGATCTGCACGCTGATCGGCGAGCTCTGGGACGGCACGCCGCCACGGTCGGCCGTGGCGACCGTACAGATGTACGTGTCGGGACTGCGGCGCGTCCTGGACCCCGAGCACAGCCGCGACGGCGGCGACGCGCGTCGGCACCCGCTGCTGCTCACCTCCGGCAACGGCTATCTGCTGCGCGTGCGGCCGGGCGCACTGGATCTCGACCGGTTCCGCGCGATGGCGGGGCTCGGCCGGGACCTGAGGGCCGCGGGAGACTGCGCCTCCGCCTCGGAGTCGTTTCGGCAGGCCCTGGCCCTCTGGCGGGGCACCCCTCCCGGCGACCTCGGGCAGGCTTGCCTTCCCGCGCACTACACGGTGCGGCTGGAAGAAGAACGACTGGCGCTGGTGCACGACCGGATAGGCGCGGACATCTGCAGCGGCAGGGCGCGCGAGGTCGTCGGCGAACTCGAGGAACTCTGCGCACGCCACCCACTGCGCGAGGACTTCCACGAGCAGTTGATGCTCGCCCTGGCCACGGCAGGGCGCGGCGCCGAAGCGCTGAACGCCTATGCCCGCGCCCGGCGCACCGTAGTGGAGAACGCCGGTGTCGAACCGGGGCCGGGCCTGCGCACGGCGCAGCGGGCGCTGCTGAGCGGGGCCCGGCCGGACAACGCCAGACACGACACCTGTCGCCCCGCGGGTGCGCTCCGGCCGTAGACCGGCGCTCCGACGCCCGGCCACGAGCGTCGGAGCCCGGACGGGTCCGGTCAGCGGGCAGGGGGACGACAGCGCGCGGGCAGGTCCAGCTGCCAGTCGAGTCGTCGGCGGAAGTACACCAGGGGCTCGCCCTCCGCCACCGAGCAGTCGACCACCTCGCCCACCACGATCACGTGGTCGCCGTGCGGGAGCAGTACGCCCGCACGGCACTTCGCGTAGACCGGGACGCCCGCCAGCCGGGGAACCTGCCCGTCCCACTCCCAGAGCACGTCGGCGAACTTGTCCTCGGAGCTGCCCGCGAACGTCTGGGCCAGGGCGGAGTGGGTGCGTGCCAGCAGGTGGACGCCGAAGAACGAACCCGGCACGGCGGCAAGCTCGCGGTAGGTACGCGAACTGCGGGCGAGCGCCACCAGAACCGACGGCGGGGCCGCACTGTAGGAGCAGACGGACGACACGAGCAGCCCGCAGGGCCGCCCGTCGCCCCGCCGGGCGGAGACCACCGCCACCCCCGATACCAGCCGGGACATCGCATCGGTGAACCCGCCCGCCGACCCGGCCCGGTCCTCGTCCCGGTCCCGGTCCTGGCCCTGGTTGCGTTCCTGCTGCTCCTGCTGCTCCTGCTGTCGGAGGTCCATCCGGCCGCCTACGCGTGAGCGCGCTCGGCCGCGCGCAGGCAGGTCTCCCGACGGCTCCGCGCCTCGGGGTCGTCTGTGACGGCCAGGACCGCGTCGAAGTCGGCCAAGGCCTGCGCGAAGCTGCCCGCCGCCTCGTGCACCACGCCCCGGTTGAACCGGAACTCGGGCCGGCCTTCGAGGTCCACCGCACGGTCGAAGTCGGCCAGCGCGCCGGCCAGGTCGCCTTCCAGGTAGGCGAGTTCGGCCTTGATCGCCCACGCCTCGGCCAGCCGGGGGTCGAGACGCAGTGCCTCGGCCAGGGATTCACGCGCCTCCGCCGTCCGGCCTTCCTCGCCCCAGAGGCGTCCCTGCAGACAGAGCAGGTGCGGGTGTGCGGGGTCGATCCGCAGGCCGGCCGTCACGTCGTCCAGTGCCGCCTTGTCATCCCCCTGGTCGGCCAGCAGGCCCGCGCGCGCGAGCAAGGCCTCCAGATGGGCGGGTTCCAGTTCCAGGGTCCGGTCGAAGTCGGCCAGCGCACCTTCGGCGTCGCCGAGTTCCAGCCGGGCCTCGCCGCGGTTGTAGTGCGCCTCGGGGAAGGGCGGTTCCAGGGCCAGCGCCCTCTCGTAGTCCGCGATGGCCTCTTCGATGCGGCCCAGACGGCGCAGCATGCTGCCGCGGTTGAAGTAGTGGTCGGCGAAGTCGCTGTCCGCGTCGATGATCGAGGCGTAGTCGGCGAGCGCGTCTTCCAGCCGCCCGCTCATGCCGTTCACCTGCGCCCGGTTGTAGCGCAGGCCCACGCGGTGCCAGGTCCGCTCGCCGATGCCCAGTTCGCGGTCCAGCCGCTCGATTCCCTCGTCGAGCAGCCGCAGCGCCTCGTCGGGGCGGCCGGCCCTGACCTCCACCAGGGCGAGTCCGTTGCGGTTGAACACCGAGTAGAAGGCCCGCTCCTTGGGATCGGGCAGCAGGTCCGAGATCGCGATGGCCTGGTTGACGTACGCCCTGGCCCGCCGGTCGTCGCGCAGCTCGGGCGGGAAGTGGCGGGCGTAGAGCATGCCCGTCTCGTAGGCGAGGCTCATGTGGTGCTTGGGCATGGCGGTCTGCGCCCGGGCCTCCTCCTGCACCGCGGCCGACTCCTCCGGCCGCCCCGCGGCGGCCAGGCACACGCCCGTCTCCCGGGTGAAGGGCCACCACAGTTCGGGGCGCGCGACGGGATCCACCCGGTAGCGGCCCTCCTCGCCCATCTCGGCCGCTGCGTGGTAGAAGCCGAAGTACTTGCAGCGGGCCTGGGCCCACCTCAGGGCGTCGAGTCCGGCGCCGTCGGAGTCGCTGCCCCGCAGCAGGTGGTACGGCAGGGCGCCCAGCTTCAGGGACGGTTCCTCCTCCGCCCGGGAGGCCAGCGCCTCGGCCCGGAGGTCGTGCAGGGCGGCGCGCTCGTCGTCGGAGACCGCCCGGTACGCGGCGGCCGCCGCGGGGTCGTCGTCGATGCAGTCCCCGTCCACGTACCGGGTGGCCGCCTGGAGCAGGGTCTCGTTCCCGCCGTCCGCGTCCTGTGGCCCGGGGCCGGATGCGGCGCCCGGGCGGTGGATGCGGGTGGTCCGCGCCGCGAGTTCCGCGGGGAGGGAGACCGAGACCATGCCGGGCGGGTCCGCGAGGTCATCCGTGTCGGTGCCGACCACGAGGGTGAGCACCTGCGGGGGGATGCGCCGCAGCGCGGCGGCGAGGAACTCCCGGTCGGTGACGTCCGCGTGGTGGACGTTCTCCACGACCAGGGTGCGCGGACCGTCCCCGGTGTGGGCCAGTGCGGCGAGCAGGAAGTCCACGAGACCGTGCGCGACCCGCAGCGAGTGCAGCCGGGCCGGGTACCTGGTCGCCTCCCCCGGCGCCTTGGCGTTCAGCTCCAGTGCCCTCACCTTCGGCGGCACCAGGGGCAACAGCTCCGGTGTGCTCTCCTGGAGTTCGATGTAGTGGCGGGAGGCCAGCTCCGGCCGCCGGCGCAGCGCCTCCGGGGCCACCTGCCTCAGCAGCGCGCCCGCAGCGGAGTAGGGGCCCCTGAGGCGCCGGTGTGCGTCCACCACCGTGAGCGGGGACGGCAGTCCGAGGCCGGCCCGCAGCCGGTCACGCTCGCGGCGCCGGGGGGCCGATATCCAGTAGTGGCCGGTCATGAACCTGCCTTTCACAGGGGGCCGACGGGGGGACCCGTCAGTCGATGACGTGGTGGGTCCTGGACCGTCGGGCGCGCAGGCGTTCCCGGGCGGCGATCCAGACGGTGAGGGCGATCTGGGCGAAGGTCAGGAGGAGGAAGGCCGAGGAGTCGAGGAGTTCGGTCCGGCTCGACTGCTGCCCGGCGCCGAAGCGGTCGATCGCGCCGGAGACCATCTGCACGAAGACGGGGGCGAGTGCCAGCACGAACGTGCCGAGGCTGACGGTGTATCCGGCCACGATCAGCCAGGAGTACCAGCGCGCCGCCCGGCGGTCCACGGGGTGCCACCGGGACTCGTCCGCCAGCCGGTCGGTCCGGCCGCGCAGCCGCAGGAAGCGGTTGCGCAGCAGGCGGACGGACGTGGTGTGCAGGTCCACGCACCCGAGCATGGTGGTGATCAGCACGTACACGTCGGTGCGCAGGTAGAGGAAGAACTGCCACAGCAGGCGCAGCAGGGCCGCGAAGGCCAGTCCGAGGCACACCCGGCTGGTGGCCGTGTCGGCCCCGCCGGGTCCGCGGGAGGCGTCCGCCACCGTGATGAGCAGGCCGAGCAGGACGCAGTCGGCGACCATTCCGGCCACGATCGGCAGATAGCGCTTCCTGCGCTCGACGGCGACCAGGCCGTCCAGTGCCGTTTCGACCACGAGGAAGTAGAAGCGGTACGACAGCCGGGTCTGCGAGCGGACGCCGAGACGGCGTGCGGCCAGGGCGTGGAACGCCTCGTGGACGGCGATGAGGGGGACGGCGGCGACGAGCAGCACGAGGCTGACCACTGCGTAGTACTCGCTGAACAGCAGGTCCTCGGCGGTGGGTACGAGGTCCGGCGAGAGGATCATGCGCAGCAGGGCCCAGGCCACGACGAGTCCGTAGCAGACCCAGGCGAGCGGCGAGAACAGCGCCCGGCCGAGCCGCTGCCAGCGCACCGGCTTCGCCTCCGCCGGCTCTTCGTCGGCCTCGCGGACGAACCCCAGCTCGCGCAGGGCTCCGATGATGTCCTCGACGTCGACCTGCTCGCCGTACTCGGAGGCGTACCAGTCGGAGGCCTCCGCCGGTGTGGCTCCTTCCGCCAGGCGGCGCACCAAGTGGGCCCCGTCGGGCGGGAAGATCCCGTAGGAGTCCGTGTCGGGCCGCCCGATGGTGACTTCGTCGCCGTCCTCCAGATACACCAGCGGATGGAACGGCAGCGGCGTGTCGGCATTGCTGCGGATGCCGTGCTCCGGCATGGGGTCTCCCTCGGCTTCCGGTCCGGACCCGGAGCGGGCGGGTCACCGCCCGCTTCCCGGGAGGCGCCGTCGTGCCGGGAGGGCGGCCCGAGTCTCCTCGGGCCGTCCCGGGCACGACGGCGCCGTGGCCCTGGCGTGCTAGTGGCCAGAGCTCATCTGATCCGGGATCAGTTGGGGTTCGTGTACACGCTGCAAGCCGAGGACGTCAGGCGGACCGGACCGGCCTTGCGCACCTGGATCTTCTTCATCAGGACACCTCCTTCACCAGTGGGTGATGCGGACGTGTTCATCCTGGCGAGGGCCGCCATCGTTTCCCCAAAAGTCCGCCAAACCTCTTCACGAGGTGCGCACACCGCCCGGCCCGGACGGGCGTCGGCCTGCGCCGAGGTCAGCGGGACACCGGTCGAGCCCTACGGCTCACCGCGTGAGCTCCCGCAGGTCCAGCGGCCTTCTCCAGAGGTTGCGGCGGTGTGCCGTTTCGAACTCCGCCTGGAGCGGCAGCGGAGAGACCGTCAGCACCGGGCAGGCCGCGTGCGCGAGGCAGTACCGGGCCACCGAGGGTCGGACCAGGCGGCGCAGACCGGCCCGTGACCCCGTGCCCACGACGAGGAGGTCCTCGGGCCCCGGGCCGTGTCCACCAGGGCCGCCCCCGCAGTGGCCCGCACCGCGAGGCCCCCGAGCAGCGCTATCCCGGTCGGTACACGATTTCGATCAGCATGGCGGCGATGCCGGCCCAGACGCCGAGGCCCAGCAGCCACAGCATGTCGACGACCGAACCGGTGACGATCAGGGCCGCACCGGCCGCGCCGAGGGCGAGGGCGGTGCGGCGGACCGGGCGGTCGGGGGGCCAGGAGGTGGTCACAGCGCAAGCATCCGCCTCAACCACCGGCATGAGTAGCGGAATTGGCATCTTCTTGACAGCGGTGCACGAGACGCGTCAAAGCGCTGTCAAGACCCCGTCAGCAGGTGACTGGAGGCGTCGGCGGTGACGCGGAATCGCAGTCGGCAGATCACCGCGTCGGTGTCCCTGCGTACGGCATGGGCGACCACCGCGCCGCGCTGGTTCTGCAGGATGCGCTGCCAGAGCCGTTCGGGCTCGGTCTCCGGGATCAGGACCGTCACCTGGGTGCCCGGCTGCTGTTGCGTCAGTTTGCGGACGTAGCCGGAGACGGGACGGCCCAGCGAGCGGGTCGGCGGGGGCAACGGCAGGGCGACGACGATCAGCCAGGCGCCCTCGGTGAATTTGGTCGCCGTCACCACGACTGCCGACACACCGGTCAGCAGCGCTCCGGAGCCGTTGAGGACGGCCTTCGCCCGCCGGCCCGCGGGGCGTTCGAGGGACCAGTGGCGGACCATGCCGACCTGGCAGATGGTGAAGCCGACGAAGACGCCGATGGCGAAGAGCGGGACGAGGGTGTTGGCGTCGCCGCCGGAGAAGACCAGCAGGGCGGCGGAGACCAGGGCCAGCCAGACCACGCCGTGCCGGTGGACCTGCCGGTCGGCCTTGAGGGCGAACACGTGCGGGAGGCAGTTGTCGCGGGCCAGGAGGCTCATCAGGACGGGCAGCCCGCCGAAGGAGGTGTTGGCTGCGAGTGCCAGCAGCACGACGGTGGCGAACTGCACGACGTAGAAGCCGGCGTTCGCATGGCCATGTCGCCGATTCCTCCGGGTGAGCAAAGTGAGGACAGCGTCGACGCGGCACGGACGGCCGGCCGGCGTCCCTAGCGGGATCCATACGCCCGCCGCCCCACTCTTCACGCACTCCATACGCCGGAACCGGGCCGGGCGTACGAGATGCGTGAAGACCTCGTCAGGACGCGCGGCTCTCCCCGCATGCGGGGCAGGGTTGGTGTGCACGCGTTGGTGTGGACGCGTTGGTGTGCCCGTTGGTGGGCACGCACTCGGCACCGGTGTGCTCCTGCTCGCCGTCGGTCCGCCCTGTCGCAGCGGCTACTTCGGGTCGCGCTTGAAGGACGCCATCGACCAGCGGTAGCCGAGGACGGCGAGGCCGAGGCTCCAGGCGAGGGCGAGCCAGCCGTTG
>NZ_JBVJWO010000059.1:0-27539 GCF_055602345.1 Streptomyces sp. NPDC037401 | reverse complement strand
CAACGGGTCCAAGCTCAGCCATGACAGGCAACCTACCGACTCTCCGCCGTGGCGGGAGCATCAGGCCCCGACATCACGCTTTCAACCTCGGTAACAGTGTCTGATGGCTCTTGCCCGGGATGGTGGATCTCTCGCTGTTCCGGGCAGGGGCCGCGCATGCTGCGTGGCCTTGAACTGACGAATGCTCAGTGGGATCGCACGCATAGCCGGGCTGCTGCCGGAGACCGGTAGCACGGGTGGCCCGGTGGGCCGACCACCGCACCATGGTCAACGGTGTCCTCTACCGGACGCGGACCGGCATTCTGGCGTGACCTGCCCGAACGCTACGGATCCCGGCAGACCGTCTACGAACGCCACCGCCGCTGGTCGGCCGACGGCACCTGGCCGAAGATCCTGCGGGCGTTGCAGGCCGGCGCCGACGTCACCGCCCGGGGCGCGTACGGCTCATGGGCGGTCAACGTCGACTCCACCACCTGCCGGGCCCACCAGCACGCGGCCGGAGCCCGACATTCCCGCCCCGGCCGACCACCCCGAAAACGGGGTGGGACCCGTGTGGATGCAGAGGGCCGCGAGGCCCTGGGCCCTTCCCGGGGCGGGCTGAGCGGCAAGCGGGCGGGCTGCCCGCACGTCGGGCTGCCGGCGTCGCAGGCACCTCGGGGGAGGGGAGAAGTTTCGCCGCGACCAGCCCCTCAGGGCCTGACGTGGTCGCAGGGCACGGTGCTGGCCTTCCTCGTCGATCAGGCCGAAGAGCCGGTGGTCGACGACCAAGTCGACCTCGTTTGATCGAACACAAGCTGAGCGGCTCGCCCTTCCGCCAGATCCGCCGCACAACGGTGACTCGGGAGGGCAAGCCCCTCAGCCGCTGGCCAGGCGCCTCCGCATCGCCGCCGAGCGGTACCGCGCCACCGCCGACACTCACCACACCACCGCCCAACCTGCCGAGGACCTGTCGTGACATTGCAATCCACCGACGAGCGGACACGCATCCGCGCCGCCATGGACCGGCTTCTCGCCGGCCGACCGACAGCCTCCGACGGCGCACTGACCGTCGTCGCTCTCGCGGCGGAGGCCGGTGTTCACCGCATGGCCCTCCAGAAGCGCCACGCCGACCTGAAGCACGAGTTCTACGAACGCGTCCGGCTTGAGACGAAGCAACCCCCGGAATCGGAAAAGCGGCTCCGCAAAACTGTGTCCGACCTGAAGGAAACCGTTGCCGCGCAGAGGGCCGAGATCACGGCGCTCCGGCACCAGGTCACTCAGCTCGCGCTCGTGAACGCCGTCCTCACTCGTCAGGGCCACAATCTGAGCGAGAGCTCGGCGGAGGCAGCAGCCAATGTCGTGCCCCTCCGTCCGAGGGGAGAATGACCAGACGGGCACCTGCGACCGCAGGTCCGGGCCACCTCTCTACCGATAGCACCTGGGCATCGAAATCCAGGAGCCATTCGGTGACGTTCCAGGCAGGATGCCTCTGTGAACCATGTTCTGTGCGGGCTTGCCGCCAACGTAAGCCTGCCGTCCGAGCTGGTCGACCGGCTGATCGCGGTCGCGGACGCCGAGATCGATGCGCACCTCGCGCATCGGGCCGACCTCAGCCACGCGCAGGCGATGGTGCTGGCCTCGCGCGTCGAGGAAAGCGCTGTGTCGCTTGCGTATGCAGGCCTGCTGACCGCCGCAGACGTTAATCCCGCCACGCAACCGGACGTCGCGCTCGCACTGCTGGCCGAGCGTGCCGGACGCCCGGAGTGGGCGCGTCTCCTCGCGGAAGATCCAGTCGTCGAGCGCCGGGAGAAGCTGGCCGCCTGCTCCGGCCTTCCGCTCGATGCGGTGGAGATGCTGGCCACCGACTCGGACGTACAGGTCGTCGCGGAGCTCGCGTTGTGGACGACACCGGAGACGGCCACCAGACTCGCGGCGCATCCGCATGCCGAGGTCCGTCGCGCGGTGGCGGCCAACGAGGCGACGCCACCGGCCGTACTGGCGGCGCTGCTCACCGGCGAGGGCCTGCCACCCGCACAGCGGTGCCTGGTCTGCGACCGTGAAGAGGCGCCGTTTGTGCACGATCCGCAATGCTCGCGACTCGACTGCGATCTGCCGTCCGGCGCCTCCTGCGACGGCTCCCACGAGTCCACCAGGCACGACATGCAGCAGATGGCGATTCGGAACCCGGCCACACCCACTGAAGCCGTCGTCGGCTTCGTCGACCACCCTTCGCTGCTGTTGCGCTGGGCGCTCGCCGGCCGCCCCGATCTACCATCGGAGGTCTGCGCTCGGCTCGCCGTGGATTCGAATCCCGGAGTTCGAGCCGATCTCGCCGAGAATCCGGCGATCGACGACGCCCTGATCCGCGCGCTGGCAGCCGATCGTGACCACGAAGTGCGGCGCAGACTCGCCCACAACCCACTCGTACCGCTCGACGTGCTGACCGACCTGGCCAGCGCTACCAAGGTCGGCGCCACTCTGCTGCCGCGTATCGCCTCGGCATCCCCGGACGAGGTCGAGGAGCTGGCCGAATCACCGAACCCAGCCGCACGCATGCTCGTAGCCCAGCGCCGCGATTTGCCACCCGCTATACGCGACGGGTTGGCAGCCGACTCCGACGCGAAAGTGGTCAAGTCCATCGCTCCGCACCCGGGCCTCACGGAAGGTCAACTGCGCACCATGCTCGACCGGCACGGAGTCCGGGTCGTCGCCAAGGTGGCCGCCAATCCAGACGCGACTCCGGCACTTCTGGAGGACCTTGCCCAGCACGAACCATCGGTACAGAAAGCGTTTCGCGAGATCGCCCGGCATCGCACTGCGTCCGCACCGGCGCTGCTCGCCTGCCTGGCAGACGCACAGGCGAGGCGTATAGCCGCCAGTCATGCGGCACTTCCACCGCCGATCGTCGAAGGGCTACTCACTGACGCCGACTGGCAGGTGGTGGAGGCGGCAGCCGCCAATCCTTCGCTGCCCCTCGCTGTCATGTCGGATCTGATACCCCGGCTGTAGGACCTGTGCGCCAATTGAGCTCTCTGCCCCGCTAGTCACATCCTGGGAGACTCTTCCAAAGACCTCCTACTCTTGAACACAAGAACTTGACTGGGAACACCATTCCGTGGGGTAGTTCACCAGCCCCGCCGCTGCCAGCGCGGAACCGAGCAGCCTCCGGTTGGCACGGGCCTCCTCGCTGGTGTTGGCGGCATGGGTGTAGCAGGCGCCCTCGCTCTCCTCCGGGTCCGCGTTCATCCGTGTGCCCAGGTGACCCGGCCGGCCAGACCACCCTGCGGCCCGCCGTATACGTCAGGGCCGACCAGATCCCCGACTCGCCCGAGCTCACCGGCTGGTTCCTCAGCGGCCCGATCCTCGTCGCCCGCGGCTGGGAGTCGGCCTCCGGCCGGTCCCAGCTGAGAGCGGAGCTCCCACACAACGGCACGGTGGAACGGGCTGTGGCGGCCGCCGAGCAGCAGTTGCCGCACGGCCTGGTGTTCGACGGCGAACTGCTCGTCATGGGATCCCGAGGCCGGCCGCCTGTCGTTCGAGGTGCTGCAGCGCTGGGCCGCTGCCCGCGGCCGCAGTGCACCCGCCCTTGCCGCCCGGCTCCCGGCCTACTTCGTCGCCTTCGACATCCTGCAGGCGGACGGCGCGAGCTGCTCACGTTGCCGTATCAGGATCGCCGCGCGCGTCTGGAGAACCTGTTCACCGGCCACAGCCTGACGGCCCCCTGGACGCTCTGCCCGATGACGACGGACTGGCCAAGGCGCGGGAGTGGCTGGAGTCCTGGACGGAGGTGTCGGGCGTCGAGGGGATCCTGGTCAAGCCTCTGACCAGCTGCTACCTGCCCGGATACCGCGGCTGGACCAAGATCAGAAGGCGGGACACCACGGAGACGATCGTCGGCGCGATCACCGGCACCCTTACCCGCCCGCAGCTCCTTGTCCTCGGCCCCCACGACGACACGGGCCGCCCGCGTGCGGTGGGCCGGACTGTACCGCTGCGCCTGGATGCCGCCCGGCAGGTCACCGAGCAATTCACCGCGGCCGCACCTGGACGCCTGTGGACGGGGGCGAAGTTCTCGGCGACGTGGGGGAGCCGCGACGTCCTCGACACCACCCTTGCTGGCTGACGGGCTGGGTTGGTGTGCAGTGGCGTTTCGCCGGTGAACCCGCGTGCCCGGCCGGGTGAACCAGGGCCCGTTGCCCAGTTGCTGACGGAATGCCCATCCAGGCCGCCGAGTGATCTTGCTCGGGCAGAGGACCGTTTGTCAGAGATGACTACGGCCTTCTTTCGGTGCCCGCGACGGTCAATCGGTAGACAAGTCGGTGGCATGCCTGTGCGAGTTCGGGCGGGTGGAGGTCGGTGATTTCGGTATCGAAGGTGGCGAGGATCCCGGCGATTCCGGCCCAGGACCAGGCGCCGAGGGCGAGCCGGCAGTGCTCGGTGTCGAGGTGCTCAACGACCGAGCCGCTTGGTGCCCAGCGGGCGACGACGCTGGCCGGCAAGTTGAGTCGGGCACTGCCGGTGCACTCCCAGGCGGCGGGGGCATCGCCGCGCTCGTGACTGCTCATGACGAAGTGAGCGAGGTCGCCATAGGGGAGCTGGCGCGGACTGAAGCGGTGTGTCGTGGGGCGGGTGCGGAGCCGGTCGACACGATGCACTCGCCACTGGTGGTCTCCAAGGTCGTAGGCGACCAGGTACCACCGGCCGGCCCAGACGACCAGATGGTGGGGCTCGATGCGGCGGGCGGGCAGGAAGTCGTCGTCGCCGGTTTCGGGGCGTGAGCCGTCGGCGCGCAGCGTCTCGGTCACGAGTACGTGGCGGTGGCGCACCGCAGCCCCCACGGCGGTGAGCACGGTCGAGTCGATGGGGGGCGCCGGGAACTCCCAGTAGTTCCGCAACGTGGTCAGGCGTAGGGATTTCATCGATTCCCGCAGGGCAGCGGGCATGGCCTGCTCCAGGGTGACCAGCGCCCGCGCCGCGTCGTCTCTCAGGCCGAACACCGTTGCTGGCGCGGTTTGCAGGGCCACCGCGACCGCAAGGGCCTGATCGTGGTCGAACACCAGCGGAGGGAGGGTGTGCCCTGCGCCGAGCTGGTATCCGCCATCGGGCCCGTGGACGGTGGTGATCAGATATCCGAGCTGGCGCAGGGTCTCGATGTCACGGCGGACGGTGCGCTCACTGACCCCAAGCGCGGTGGCGAGTTCGCGCAGTGGCCACAAGCGGCGCGATCCGAACAGGGACAGTAGCCGCAATGCCCGTCGTGAGGTGCTCGCCATCGTCCCATCATGCCCGGTAGTGGCCACTCGGTGTCCACTACCGGTGTCACCGTGGAGTGCCCGTGCAGGAATCAGTGGTGGAGAAGGACGGTCAGGTATGCGTGTTGTCGTGGTCGGTGGCGGGATCGGTGGACTCGCACTGGGGGCGGGGCTGCGCCGCAGGGGGTTCGAGGTGGCGGTGTTCGACCGCGACACCGACGTGGCGGCGACAGGCGGTTACCACATCACCCTGGACAAGCGGGCCCAGTCGGCGCTGCGGGAGCTGCTGGCGCCCGAGATCATGCAGCGGCTGCTGGCGTCGGCCTCGGCGCTGCGGCTGCGCGACCGCGACGCGTTCTGGGATCGTCGCGGCCGGCTCCTCGGCCGCGGGCCGGATCTCAGCGGCGATTCCAGCATTGATGTCGATCGCATCACTCTGCGCACGCTGCTGGCCGAGGAGGTCGGCGATGACCTGCATCTGGGGCGGACGGTGTCCGGCATCGGCCAGGGCGACGACGGCGCACCCCGCGTACTGTTCACCGACGCCGCACCCGTCTCGGCGGATCTGGTGGTGGGCGCGGACGGCACCCACTCCTTGGTTGCCCAACACCTGGCGGGAGGCCGGACCAACCGCCCGGCAGGCATCATGGGGTTCTCCGGCCGTACCCTCCGCACTGACCTGAGTCCCGGTGAACGCCAACGGCTCGGACCACGATCAGGACTGGCGATCGGCCCATGGGGCGCAGCGCTGTACGTCGGCTTCCTCGACCCAGTCGGCAACGCGGTACTCGACGCCCCCGAGCTGAGGATGTCCGTCACCACCGGTCCCACCTACATCTGGGGCGCCATGTTCCCCGAATCCCACGCGACCGACTCCCTGCGCGAATTGCGCGACGGCGAGTTGCAGGCCGCGCTGCTGGGACGGTTCCGGCAGCAGGGCTGGGCCGAGCACACGCTTGAAGTCATCGCCCGCGCCGACCCGCACAGCGTGGCCGCGTACCGCTTCAATGCCGCCTCGACCCGTGCCACCGAGCTCGCGCCATGGCCTGCGGGCCGTATCACCGCGCTTGGCGACGCCGTCCACGCGACACCGCCCACCGCCGGAATGGGGGCCGGCGCGGCAATACGCGATGCTGCCGCCCTACTTCAGCACCTGGGCCGCGTCACTGACGGCGATACGACGACGGCCGAGGCCGTGAACCAATTCGAGGCAGGCATGCGCCAGCGCGGCAGCGAGATCCTCACCCTTGCCATGAGAACGGTCCGTTTGATCCTGGCCACCGACACCACACTCGGCGCCGCCGCTACCACCGTGACCACCCCGATCCTGGCCGCTGCCGCCCGGCTGCGTCATCGATGATCAATATTGGCGTAAGCCGCGCGGCTCAGTCCTCGCGTCCGCCGTCATCGTCGTCCCTCCAGCTCTACCGCGTCCGGGTCACGCAGAGGCCGCAGCCTCTCACGCGGGACGGACGCGGCGAAGCCGTACCAGCCGAGCACGTTCAGATTCCGATGCTTGAGCGGCGAGCGCCGGGCCACGTCCCCGCCCGGATCTCGTGGCCCTCGTCGCGAAGCTGGGCGACCGCGGCGTCGATGTACCGCGTCGTCCACAGCACCACAGCGTGCAGCACCAGGCCGAGAGCCCCGAGCTGGCACCCAAACGGCCGGCTACGCGCGGTCGGCGGGGACACGTACCGCTGCGCCCGGATGCCGCCAGGCAGGTCGCCGAGCACCTCACCGCGGCCGCGCCCGGGCACCCGTAGGAGGGCGTGGGCTTCTCTGCGGCGCGGGGGAGCCACGACGTCCTGGACACCACCCTCGTCCACCCGGGCCTGATCGCCGAGGTCAGCGCGGATCGAGCCATCGACCGCGGCGGCGTCTTCCGCCCCCCGCTCCGCTTTCAGCGGCTACGCCTGGATGTGGGGCTCGAAGACGTACCCGGGTTCGGCGAGGGCCGGCGGCGGCCGTCGGCTGATCGGGCTGGGGGCGGGTGCAGTGGCGTTTCCCCGGTGAACCGGCGTGCTCTGTGAATGGGTGCGGTGGTGGCGCTGGATGGGCGTCAGCCATGCCGGGAGGGCTGTCCCTGTTCACGTTGCGCAGCGGTGGTGATTCTGGCTGTCATGGGGTGACCAGGCTGCTGCCGTCAGACGCCAATCCCGCAGGTGGCCGGCTGTCATGGGCGTGCCTGTTCACATGTGGACACGGACCCGGCCGCCTCGCCTGTCGGATCGCTGCCAGGGCACCATCCTGCAGATGACCGCCGGCGACTTCGCCGGCGACGGCATCGCCGACCTCATGGCCATCTGGAGCGACGGCACCCTGCACATGTACAAGGGAGACGGCAACGGCTCCATCACCAGCCAGACCCCCACCGCCTACGGCGGCAACACCTGGCGCACCATGCTCCAGCTCACCTGACCTCACTCCAGCAAAACGGGCACACGCCCTCCATGGGCGTTGCAAAGTCCGGGTGATCACGTTGTGTTGCCGGTCAGGCAGTCGGACGGCCCGTCACGTACGCAACGAGGCTCCGGTTGATCGGGGTGACCTTCCCAAGTCGCCCAGAACAGCGGGAGCTTCGATGTGTCGTCAATCTGCCACCGTCTGTCTCGTCAAGTCGCCTGCTCTGGAGGGTGTTGCGGGGCTCTCGCTGGTGGAGCGGTTGCGGATGCTGCCCGATCCGCGCCGGCGGCGCGGGGTGCGTCACCCGTTCGTGGCGGTGGTGCTGGTGCCGCCTCGGCGGTGATCGCCGGCGATCGCTTGTATGCGGCGATCGGCCGGTGGTCCGCGAGGGCTCCGCAGCACGCCCTGGCCCGGCTCGGCGTGCGTGTGACGGGCACGCTCGGGGTCCGCGTCGCCCCGAGCCCCGCCACGATCCGACGGGTCATCGCCCTGGTCTGCCCCGGCGGCCTGGCCGGCCTGACCGGCGCCAGTCCCGGTGGCGCGGACTCGGTCGCCGTGGACGGCAAGGCCGCCCGCGGCTCCCGGCACGGCCAGACTCCCCCCGCCCACCTCCTGGCCGCGATGACCGGCGACGGCCAGACCGTCACCCAGCTGCGGGTTCCGGACAGGACCAACGAAACCACCTGCTTCGCCGCCCTGCTCTAGCCCTACGATCCGAGCGGCGTCACCGTCACGGCCGATGCCCTGCACACCCAGCGCGACCACGCGCGCTTCCTGGTGGGAGAGAAGAACGCGCAAGGACCACCAGCTGGTCCGGCCCTTCGCAGCACGCAGCGGCGGTACTGCCCCCGGAAGGGACACCAAGAGCGTCTCCATGCCGGCCCCCGAGGCGGGCTGCAGAGGCCGCCCCCTCCGCATCGACACGGCGCGGCATCTGTCCGCGCAGCGGCTGATCGAGCGAGTCGTGGGCCTCGACGAGGCGGCAGCGCTGCTGCCTGGCTTCGACCGGGCCTCCCCCGCCGGGATGACGATGGATCGATCCGCTCCACGGCTGAATCCACGGCGGACGCGGCCGGGGCGTCGGGCGTGGCGTCGGGATTTGTGCGGGTTGCCGGGTGATGATGGCGCTGTGCGACTTGATCACGTGTCCTATGCGGTGGCCCGCGACAGCTTCGTCTCGACCGTCCAGTGGATCGGATCGGCCCTCGGCGCCGGGTTCGTCGACGGGGGCGTGCACCCGCGATTCGGCACCCGCAATTTCATTCTCCCGCTGAGCGGCGGCACCTACGTCGAGGTCGTCACCACACTCGACCACCCCGCCGCCGACCGCGCACCCTTCGGCCAGGCGGTCGCGCGCCGCGCCGCCGAGGGCGGCGGCTGGCTCGGTTGGGTGGTCTCCGTCGACGACATCGCCCCGGTCGAGGCCCGCCTCGGCCGCACCTCGGCCGAGGGCCACCGTGTCCGCCCCGACGGGTTCGACCTGAGGTGGAAGCAGATCGGCCTGCTGGAACTGCTGGAGGACCCGCAACTGCCCTATTTCCTTCAGTGGTTGGTCCCCATCGAGGAGCGCCCGAGCGCCGACCCGCGCACCTCCACCACCATCCACGGGGTCTCCATCGCCGGCGACGCCGCCTCCATCGCCGAATTCCTCGGCGAACCGGCCGACCACCCCCTCGACCAGATCGACGTCACCTGGGTCGAGGATGAGGAACCGGGCCTGGTCTCGGTCGAGTTCACCACCGCCCACGGCCCGGTCACGATCTGACAAGGGGCCCGACTGCCCCGCGGGAGCAGCCGGCTGAGGTCTCCTGGCTAACGATCTCGTGCATGGTTGGTGGTGCGACTTTCGCCAAGGTGCCACTCACGACGTGCTGGCCTGCTGGTTCGGTGTCGACCGCTCCACGATCACCCGCGCCATCGGCGAGGTGCGGCCGCTGCTCGCAACGCGTGGCTGCACCATCGCGCCCGGCATCCGGCTCCGCACTCTCGCCGAGGTCATCGAGCATCTCGGAGCCAGCGGGCAAACCGGGATCATCGACGGCACCGAGATCCGCGCTATCGGACGGGCCGGGACACGCGGACAGTGCCTGCCGAGCCGACCCTCACAGGCTGCCCGCCAAGCGCGGACCAGCGCAGCGCGGCACCGAGGTTCCGACATCGGGGAAGTCCCTGCCCCGGCTCTCCCTGCACCACTGGCCCCACTGCCCGAGCACGGCTCGGGCCGGCGGCTTCTGGATCCGCGGCTTGCTCGCCGGGACGTGCTGCCTCGATGACTAGCGTCGGGAGTGACGACGGCAGCGGCCGCGGTGGCTGTTGGTGTGTCATGTCCGGTCGGAATCCGATGGTTCCGTCACGCTGGCGGGATGCCGCCGATCGTCTTGGATGAGCCCACCGGCCGCTATCTGTCGTTCGCTGAGCGTGAGGAGATCGTGCTGCTGCGCGCCCAGGAGTTCGGCGTGCGGGAGATCGCTCGCAGGATCGGCCGCGACGCGGGCACGATCTCACGCGAGCTGCGCCGCAACGCGGCGACCCGGGGCGGCAAACCGGGCTACCGGGCTACCGGGCTCTGGTGGCGCAGTGGAAAGCGCAGCAGGCTGCGAAGCGCCCGAAGACCGCGAAGCTCGCAAGCGACGAGAGGTTGTGTGAGTACGTGCAGGAGCGGCTCGCCGGCAGCGTCCGCCGCCCCGACGGCGTGATCGTCACCGGGCCTGAGACGCCGGGGTGGAAAGGTCTGAACAAGCCGCATCGGCAGGACAGGCGTTGGGTGACGACATGGAGCCCGGAGCAGATCTCGCACCGGCTCCCTGTCGACTTCCCCGATGACGAGTCCATGCGCATCAGCCACGAAGCGATCTACCAGGCGCTGTTCATCGAGGGCCGTGGCGCGCTCAAGGCGGGAACTCGTCACGTGTCTGCGCACCGGCCGGGCATTGCGGGTTCCCCGTGCACGGTCGCAGAACAAGCCGCAGGGGCATGTCACCGCGGACGTCATCCTCAGTGAACGCCCCGCCGAGGCCGGGGACCGCGCCGTCCCCGGACACTGGGAAGGTGATTTGATCATCGGGACGGGCCGCTCCGCGATCGGCACGCTCGTCGAGCGCAGCAGCCGCTCCACGCTCCTGGTGCACCTGCCCCGGCTCGAGGGGTGGGGCGGGAGTCCGCCCGCGAAGAACGGCCCCTCGCTCGGGGGCTATGGCGCGATCGCGATGAACGCGGCTCTCACCACGTCGACTATCGATAGGGAGGGTCGGGGCAGCAGGCGACAACGCGGCCATGGAGTCCTTCTTCAGCCTGCTGCAGAAGGACTCCATGGCCGCCGAAACCGGGCCACCCGCGAGGAACTGCGGATCGCGATCGTGACCTGGATCGAGCGGAACCACCGGCGCCGCCGACAAGCCGCACTCGGCCGGCTGACCCCCGTCGAATTCGAGACCGTCATGACCACATCGGCCCTCCAGGCCGCGTGACCCAACCTGTCACCCGAACCTGCACCAGACCCGAACAACGGCGCGCGACTGAGTGCGATCACGCCCGGGGTGACCCGGCACGGCGAAGACATCGGCCGGTGGCTCACCACCCAGCCCTCGCCGAGCTGGGCATGGACCGGGCACGGCAGGTGTCTGTGTGAGATCCCGAGAACGCAAGCGGCCCCGGGACCGGCCTAGTACTCCAGCCGTAGATCGTGATCTTCATGGCTGGGCGGCTGCTTGCCGTCGGTAGTGGCAGTCGCGGGCGCGGGCCTGGTGTCGGCGTCGCCAGTGTGACCAGCGGAGTCGGTGCGCGAGGTCGTGGGCCCGGCTGGTCAGGGTGGTGAGCAGGCGTTGGATCTCGTTGCAGGTCAAGGGGATCAGGTCGTCGGGGGCGGGGTGGTCGCGGCGTTCGGCGGCTGCGGTGACGGCGAGGAAGGCGTGGGCGAGCATCGCGAGGGTGACCCAGCGGTGCCAGGAGGTCCAGCGGCGGACCTGGTGCTCGTCCAGCCCCGCCAGGCCCTTGCCGGCCTGGAAGGTCTCCTCCACCGTCCAGCGCCGTCCGGCCACCCGCACCAGGTCGGACAGCGGGACGGAGTGGGGTGAGAAGCAGCGGTAGAAGGCGAGTTCGCCGCTTCTCCGGTTGCGGCGGACCAGCAGCCACCAGTGCCCGGGCCGGTAGGCGGGGCCGTGGATGTCGCCCTGGGCCCAGTCGTAGTACCGCTCGCCCTTGGCGCCCGCTCCGGCCGAGCGCCGCTGCCAGGCCCGTTTCGGGATCTTCGCCACGATGGCCTCGGCCGGGAACTTCCCTGCCACCGTGGTGACTTGGTGGGTGCTGGAGACTGCCAGGACGTAGCCGGTCCGGCGGTCTTCCAGCGCGGCCCGCAGGTGCGGGTTGTCGCCGTAGACCTCGTCGCCGGCGACCCAGCGGGCGGGCGTTCCCGCATCCAGGGCCCGGGTGATCATCCGAGCCGCCAGTACCGGCTTGGTCGTGAAGGTGAGGTCTTCGGGGATGCCGGCGGTCCGGCAGCGGTCGAGGTCGTCGGTCCACGAGCGCGGGACGTACAGGGCCCGGTCGATCGCGGCATGCCCGCAGGCGGCGGAGTAGACGAGGTAGACGGCGACCTGGGATTTCTCGATCCGGCCCGCCGTGCCGGTGTACTGGCGCTGGACGCCGACCGTGGCGGTGCCCTTCTTCAGGTCGCCGGTCTCGTCGACCACCAGCACGGCTTCGTCATCGGCCAGGTGCTCGACCACGTAGGCGCGTACGTCGTCGCGGACCGCTTCGGCGTCCCACTTCGCGCGGTGCAGCAGGTGCTGCATGCCGTCCGAGGTGGAGTCGCCCGCGTGCTCGGCCAGCGTCCAGCAGTTCTTCCTTGGCAGGTCCGCCAGCAGGCCCAGCACCAACGCCGTTGCGTGGCGGCGTGGTTCGACCCGCGCGAACCGGCCCGCTATACGGCCCGTCAGCTGGTCGAACATCGACCGCCACCGGGCAGGCACTACGCTGCGACCTGCGGCCACCGCCTGATCTTCGTTGGTCGACACAACTCACGATGATCAACGGTGGCCGCAGCCGTCTCCGCACCGGCCCCGACCAGCAAGATCACGACCTACGGCTGGAGTACTAGTCGGCCTGCAGGACGAAGAACAGGAAGCACAGGAAGCGCGGCTTGGCCGCGATGGCCTCGGGGAACATCTCGCGGGCGGCGGGATCAGGCTCCGGCTCGCTGATGACCGTAATCCGGAAACCGGCCCCGATGAAAGCCTCGATCATCGCGTGCAGCGGCCTGTTCCACCTGCTCACCAGGGCGGTATGGCCGCCAATGGTCCACTCCACGTTCCATTTGGTGGTGTCGAAGTAGTTGTGCTCGGCCTCGCGACCGGCCTCGCGGTGTATGAGGTTGATGGCAAAGGGATGGTCGACAGATGCGATCAGTCGACCGCCGGGCCTGAGTACGCGTCGCAGCTCGGCCAGCGCCGGACCCCAGTCCTCCAGATAGTGCAGCACCAGGGACGCCGTTACATCGTCGAATGTGTCATCAGCGTAAGGAAGCGGGCTGCCCAGGTCCGCCACCTGCAGGTCCGCACCGTCGCCGAGCCGCCGCCGAGCCAGCTCCAGCATCCCGGCACTCGTGTCGAAGCCACTCACAACGGCGCCGCGGTCGCGCAGCGCGGCAAACAGGGCCCCCGAGCCGCAGCCGGCGTCGAGAATCCGTCGGCCGGCCACGTCTCCAGCGAGGGCCAGCATCGCGGGCCGCTCGTAGTAGGCATTGACCAGGTTGGTTTCGTTTGCGGCCGCGTACGCCTCGGCGAAGCTGTTGTAGTCGTTGGTCTTCGACGGTTCCGCACTCACTGCGGACGGCGAGACCAGCTTGGTGGAGATCGCGTGCTCTTGGCGCTCACTTGAGATCATGGTGCGGGAGACGTGTGCTGCACCAGTTCAGTTCCGGGCCGCTCCCGGCGGCCCTCACATCCTTCGAGATCCAACGAGCCGTTCGTTCCCGAGTTCGTCCAGCACCGCCCGGTGCAGCCGACGCCACAGGCCGGCCTCGGTCCATACCGACCTGCAACGAGATCCAACGCCTGTTCACCACCCTGACCAGCCGGGCCCACGACCTCGCGCACCGACTCCGCTGGTCACACTGGCGACGCCGACACCAGGCCCGCGCCCGCGACTGCCACTACCGACGGCAAGCAGCCGCCCAGCCATGAAGATCACGATCTACGGCTGGAGTACTAGGCGGCCGGAGCCACCCATCAACAGCCCACCGTCCAGCAGGTCACGAAACGCTCCCGAGTGGCGTTGGCCACGGACGAACTACCCGGTCAAGGGGCGGTCAAGGGTCAACTGACCGTTTCAGAATGAGAGCGGTTTGGTGGGGTGGGATCAGAGCTGTCCCGCAACGCTCTGCGATAGCTGGGCGTCTGAGAGGCAAGCCGCGGGCCGAAACGCACTTGCCACTCGAGCGCCTGCGGGATGTCATGCCCTCATGAGCAGAATGGCGCAGGTCCTGGTCCTTGCACGCCACGAGGACGAAGTGATGGAGCCGCTGACGCGGCCGGACGAGACGCGTACGTGGCGCGGCTGTTTCGAGCAGATACCTGACTGGTTCGTGGGCGGCTGGTACCTGGAGTTCTTTCGGAAGAGTCAGCGCCGCGGAGTTCTCGCGGACCTGGAGGCTCTGCCGTGGAACAGACCGGAGTGTGTCCAGGTCTTGCTCCATGACGAGGATGACGATTGCTTCGGGATGTGGATGTTCCAGGAAGGGGTTTTGGTCGAGGTGTCGATCCCGCGCACCCAGCGGATCCATACCCCGCCAGCGTGGTATCAGGGCGACAGCCCCGATCCAGGATCTTTGTGGCGGACAGACGGCCCGGACTCAGGAGCCCTGCCCTCGCAGTTGCCTGAGCACGCGCAGGACCCACGATTGTCCTGGTGACGAGAATGCTGCGGGACGGCCTCTTGCCAGTCGGGCGTTGCGTCGGCAGGATCTGTTGGATGTCTGCTGACTTTGTGCCTGATGACCTGCGGGTTTGAACCCACGGTGACTCGCGCCACGACGGTTTTCCAAACCGAAACATCCAGCAGTTTCCGCGAGCCTGGTTGAGCCGTTGAGACGTCACCGGCCTCACAGGGCCGTTACCGTACGGATCACCCACACTGGAGGTCACATGGCTGACTACGCCGCTCATGCGCACAAGGCTCAGGAGTTGCTCGAAACGGTCGAGCGGGAGTCGAAGGGACGCCTGAGTGCTGAGACCCGCGTGCGGATGGCCCAGGTTGAGGCGCTCCTTGCGCTCGCCGCTGCGATAGGCAAGCAGGGGGTAGGCATCACACCTCGCTGATGGCGACCGATCCGGCTCGCGTCGTTCTGACACGTGCGCCCGGGCTCCTGCGGGCGGTGTGTCGTCGTCCCGGCGGCTGCGCCGTCCGGTGCACGGCCGAGGGCCAGCCAGCCGCCATCAGCTCCGTTGTGCGGGCCCGATGACCGTGAGTCCTACCTGCGCGGCGAGCCAGTGGGCGTAGGGCTCTCTGGTCCGGCGGCCGCCGAACACTGCGCTGCGGACGTGGACTAGAGCCTGTCGTCAAAGTGATCTTGGATTGTGGATCATGGAGTGGTGATACGTCGCCATGAACTGTCCGATGCCGAGTGGGACCTCATACGTCCGTTGCTGCCCCGGCCTGCGCTGGGGCGGCCCCGGCTGGACGACCGGATGGTCCTCAACGGGATCGTGTGGAAGTTCCGCACCGGTGTCCCCTGGCGGGACGTTCCCGAGCGATACGGCCCGTGGACCAGCCTGCACACCCGCTTCCGCCGCTGGGCGGCGGACGGCACGTTCGACCGGATGCTGCGGGCTGCGCAGGCGAAGGCGGACGCCGCGGGTGACATCGACTGGCTGGTGTCGGTCGACTCCACCATCGTCCGCGCCCACCAGCATGCCGCCGGGGCTCGAAAAGGGGGCACCAAAGCCCGGCCCTCGGCCGGTCCCGGGGCGGCCTGACCAGCAAGGTCCACCTTGCTTGCGACGGGGTCGGCCGCCCGCTCGCGTTCGTCCTGACCGGCGGGAACACGAACGACTGCACGCAGTTCACCACGGTGATGGACGCCATCCGGGTGCCCCGGACCGGACCGGGCCGGCCTCGGACCAGGCCCGATCACGTCATCGGCGACAAGGGCTACAGCTCGAAGGCGATCCGCACCTGGCTGCGGCGCCGCGGCATCAGGCACACCATCCCCGAGCGGGCCGACCAGGTGCGCAACCGGGCCCGGAAGGGCGGCCTCGGCGGCCGCCCTCCGGCCTTCGACAAGGAGGTCTACAAGCACCGCAACGTCGTGGAACGGTGCTTCAACCGCCTCAAGCAGTGGCGAGGCATCGCCACCCGCTACGACAAGACCGCCCAGTCCTACAAGGCAGCCG
The DNA here is from genome assembly GCF_055602345.1 of Streptomyces sp. NPDC037401. Lineage (NCBI taxonomy): Bacteria > Bacillati > Actinomycetota > Actinomycetes > Kitasatosporales > Streptomycetaceae > Streptomyces > Streptomyces sp. NPDC037401. The sequence goes on along the minus strand of NZ_JBVJWO010000059.1, from coordinate 11,518 downwards.
TCACCCTCGCCTCGATCCTGATATGGGCCTGACACTTTGACGACAACTCCTAGGACGGTGTGGTCATCGGCGAGTTCGTCTGAGTAGCGGATGTGGGTGTTGAAGAGGAGTGTTACTTCAGCGTGCTTGGAGTCACCGTGGAATCCCACCTCGGGCGCGTCCGGCCACTGCAGCGACTCCCAGTGGATCTCGCCCATGTTGGGACCGATCGCCGCGGTGAAAGCGTCCTCGATACTGCCGACCGGCTGGTCCCACACCTCCCACTCCACCGGCAGCCGCCCCTCGAACGCGGCCGCCTCGGCCGGCAGGCCGGCCGCGGGGACTCCAACGACCCAAGCGGGCTGGTCCTCGAACGGCACCCCTTCGAGCCACATTCCCAGCCCCGCAGCCCCGAGCCGCCGCCTGACGGTTGTTGCTGATCAGACCTCTGATTCGCCTCCATGGGCCGCCAGGTCCGCATGCACGTCCTCCTGGTCGCCCAGTCCGCGACCGCCCGCGCCCTCGGCGGCCCGGAGGTCCGCGAGTAGTTCGCCACCCGCATCCTGGCCCGCTACAGCATCAACGCCTGGCGCATGCTCGCACCCGAGGTCCACCCGGCGCCGAAGTCCACCAAGCACCACGGCCGCGCCCAGGTCGTCAGCGACGGCTCCGCCCGCGAGACGCAGGTCCTCTTCATCACCGACGCCGAAGCCCGCGAGTGGGCCAGCACCGGGTCGGCGGCCACGGGGAAGAAGCACGCGCCCGTCCCGGCGCAGCCCAGCCCTGTGCAGCTCCCGCAGCCGCCCGCCGAATCCCTCGCCGAAGCCTGGAGCAGCAGCGCCCCGGCGATCACCCCCGAGGCCGACCCGGTACCGGCATCGCCCTACGACGGCGACTTCCTCGCCGACGCCTGGAACCTCACGCCCCCGACCGTCGACCAGGTGGGCGGCAGTGCGGCCGGCACAACCACGGCGACGTCGCCGGCGACCCCGGCCCCGGCCGACGACGACCAGGCGGTGGGGCTGCGCGAGGCCCACCAGCACCACCTGCCGGACATCACCATCGCCGCCCTGCGCTACGCCCGCGCCAACGACCCGGCCTTCCCCGACCTCGACGGCGCACGGGTCGCCCATCTGTGGGCGAAGAACCTGCCGACGGTGACGCACCGCGGCAACGTCGCCGTCATCCACGACGCCCTGGTCGGCCTCGCCGCCGAACTCCGGCGCCGCACCGACCTCGACGGCGACCTCGACGGCGTGCCGCGCCTGATGGTCGTCCTGGACCGGGCCGACACCACCTTGCGGCACCTCGCCCAGTACTTGGAGACCTTCCGGCAGAAGGACGACCCGAAGAAGTCCCCGGCCATCACCGCCCTCGAGGAAGTCCTGTACGAGGGACGCGCGGCCCGCACCGACGTCCTCTACAACGGCCGGGCCTCGGCGGCGGCCTCGCCCCCGCCGCCCGGGAGCAGTTCGCCACGGTGATCCTCGCGCGGGTCGGCTCCAACACCTGGCGGCAGCTCGCCCCGATACCCGGCCCCGCCCCGAGGAACAGCCCGTTCCCGGCACCGCCCGCGTCATCCAGGACGGCACCGCCCGCCCGACGCAGGTGCTGCTCATGACCGACGCCGAAGCCGCCGACCGGCTCGCCGCCACAGCGGCCGGGGAGGTCTGACCCGGGCCGGACACGCCAAGCGCCCCGGGGGATCAGCATTGCCCCCGGGGCCCGGCTATTGCGGCGCTTCAGTTGCCGGTGTGCCCTGGGTCGGAGGCGTGCACTTCGGCAAAGGTGCGGTCGAAGGAGGTGGGCGACGGTAAGAAGACGGCCCGGGTCAAGGCGATCGTCGGCCGTTGACGCGCGCGGCGGAGGCTCACACGGGCGAGTGAGGCGGAAATGCGCGCTGATCGTGGCGCGAGGGCAAGGGCGTCTTGGGTCGACGGCGTGTGGCGCGTTGGACCTTGCGGCCAATCGGCGTAGCGCGGATTTGCACTGTTAAAAAAATGCCTTACCTATGTCCATATTCTTTGCCCGAGTTTCCCTCGAGCCCTTTCGCTTCCGGCCGTCGTGCACGTGGGCCGACTGCACCAGGAACGCGACATGAGGCTTTCCGCTCTCGATTCCTGGAGAACCGTATGCGCGTTGCCGTCACTGGCGGCGGTGGATTTCTTGGGTCGCATCTCTGTGAGGCCTTGCTGAGGCGCGGGGATGCCGTAGTGTGCCTGGACAATTTCTCGACGGGCGACCCCAGGAATATCGCACACCTGCTCCCCAACCCGGCATTCGAATTCATCCGTGCAGACGTCAGTGCCACCGCGGAGGTCCCCGGCCGCGTGGACGCCGTTACTCACCTGGCGAGCCCCGCGTCGCCGCCCGATTACCTGCGCCAGCCGCTGGAGACGCTCGCTGTCGGCAGCAGGGGGACGGAGAACGCGCTCCGTCTCGCACTGCGCCACCGTGCCCGGTTCATCCTCGCGTCGACGAGTGAGGTCTACGGCGATCCTCTGGTCCACCCGCAGGACGAGGATTACTGGGGCAACGTCAATTCCGTCGGACCCCGCAGTGTGTACGACGAGGCGAAACGATTTGCCGAGGCGATCTCGGTCGCATACCGCCGCACTCACGGTCTGAACGTCGGTATCGCACGGATCTTCAACACCTACGGTCCCCGCATGCGCCCGCACGACGGACGGGTGGTTTCCAGCTTCATCACCCAGGCCCTCACCGGCGAGCCCCTGACCATTTACGGCGACGGAAAGCAGACCCGCAGTTTCTGCTACGTCGACGATCTGGTCCGCGGTCTCGTCGCCCTGCTCGACTCCTCCGAGACGGGACCCTTCAACCTGGGGAACCCGGTGGAGCGAACGGTCACCGAACTCGCCGAGATGGTGCTGGAACTCACCGGCTCGCTGTCGGAAATCCAGTACCACCCGCTCCCCATCGATGACCCGACCCGCAGGCGCCCGGTCATCTCCCGGGCGCGGGAAGTACTCGGCTGGTCGCCCGAGGTGGATATCGAGGAGGGGTTGCGCAGGACGAGCGACTGGTTCGCCTCCCGACCCGCCGACCTCTCGGCCGGGGCCGCCGCGATCCGCGGGGGCCAGGAGGACGGGATGCCGCCCCCGAAGAAGTACGCCGGTGCCGTGTCCGTCATGGCGGAGTCCGTCCCCGCGCAGGCCTGAACAGCCCGGACCCTCCCCTCCGGCGGGGAGCGGCGTCACCGCACGCCCCTCCCCGCCGACCCCCTTCCTCCAGGCGGCCGTGAGGCTCTCGCGCCGCCACACCGAGACCATTCCGGAGCGCGCTCACATGACCCCGACCGAGCCAGGGCTCGTACGCGAGGCTGCCGCGACCGACGGGCGCATCCCCAGCCCTTCCGGAGAGCAGGCCACACTCACGGACCAGATCCGCGAGCTCTCCCGGGGCCGCGTCGCAGAGATTCCTCCCGACGGGCCCGTGTTCGCCCATCCGCGCCGCGCCCTGGAGACCCGCCCCACGAGCTTCGTCCGCCAGTTCGGCATGGCCGACAGGATCAAGGTGGCGGCGCTCACCACGGGATGGGTGGCCTGCCTCGTCTGGTTCTGGGTCTGGTGGCTGCGTCCCGAGCACCGGATCGGCTGGGTGGGCCTGGCCGTCAACAGCGCGCTGCTGTTCTACCTGGCGCTGCTGCCCGTGCACTTCCTGGTCGCGGTCGTCCGCCTGCGCCGCTTCGACTCGCAGGTCGAAGTCCCGTTGGTGCGTGCGGCGTTCGTCGTCACCCGCGCTCCGTCGGAACACTGGGACATCGCCCGCACCACCCTGGAGGCGATGCTCCAGCAGGACTACCCCCACCCCTACGACGTATGGCTGTGCGACGAGGACCCTTCCAGCGACGTCCTGGACTGGTGCGAGGCGAACGGCGTGCGTGTCTCCTGCCGCCGGGACCGCCCGGACTACCACCGGCTCACATGGCCGCGCCGCACCCGCTGCAAGGAGGGCAACCTCGCCTTCTTCTACGACCACTGGGGCTACCGGGACTACGACGTCGTCGCCCAGCTGGACTGCGACCACGTGCCGAGCCGGACGTACCTGACCGAAATGGTGCGGCCGTTCTCCGATCCGGCGATCGGCTACGTCGCCGCCCCGAGCGTGTGCGACGCCAACGCCGAAGTCTCCTGGTCCGCCCGGGGCCGACTGCATCGTGAGGCCGTCTTCCACGGGGCGGTCCAGCTGGGCCACTCGGCCGGCCTCGCGCCCTTGTGTATCGGCTCCCACTACGCGGTGCGTACGGAGGCGGTGCGGGACATCGGCGGCATCGGGCCCGAACTCGCCGAGGACTTCTCGACCACGTTCCTGATGAACTCGGCCGGCTGGCAGGGATCGTTCGCCATCGACGCCCACGCGAGCGGCGACGGCCCCGTCACCTTCGCCGCCATGGCCACCCAGGAGTTCCAGTGGTCCCGCAGCCTCGCGGTGATGCTCTTCGGGATGCTGCCGCGCCACCTGGGCCGCATGCGCGGCTGGCTGCGCCTGAGGTTCGCGTTCGCCCTGTCGTACTACCCCTTGCTCGCCGCGACCACGACGATGGGACTGGCTCTGCCTCCGGTGGCAGCCGTCACCGGTCTGCCGTGGATCAACGTGAACTACTTCTCGTTCCTCGGCCACTTCTGGGCGATGTCCGTATGGCTGATCCTCCTGACCATGCTCGTGCGCCGACGCGGACTGCTCCGCCCGGCCAAGGCCCCGGTCCTGAGCTGGGAGAGCTGGCTCTTCGGGCTCGCCCGCTGGCCCTTCGTCGCCTGGGGGGTGGGCGCGGCCCTGGTGCAGAAGCTGCGCCCCCGGCCGGTGGTCTTCAAGGTGACCCCCAAGTCCACCGACGGGCTCGAGCCCCTGCCGCTGCGGCTCGTGGCGCCCTACCTGATCATCACCACAACGCTGTCCTGCGCGGCCGTGACCGGCGAGCTCACCGGTCCCGCCGCGGGATATGTCTTCCTGTGCATCCTCGGCTCGCTCTCGTACGCGCTGGTCACCCTGACCATCGCCGCGCTGCACATCCGGGAGATGGCCCGTGCCGCGGGAGTGCCCACGCACAAGGCCGTGGTGACGGCCCGCATGCCCCTGCTCGCCGGGACCCTCGTGCTGCTGCCGCTCGCCCTGGCCATCGGCCTGTTCCCCGTCTACGCGGCAGGCATCTTCGGCTGGTGACACCGGCGCACCGGCCCTCCATCCCCACTTCACCCCAGACGATCACGGAGAAGGGATCCCACCCCCATGCCCACGACGGTCCTGGTCACCGGCGGTGCCGGCTTCATCGGCAGCCACACCTGCGTCGAACTGCTCGAGAACGGCTACGAGGTGGTCGTCGTCGACGACCATTCGAACAGCTCACCGGAGTCGCTGGAGCGCGTCGCGAAGATCGCGGGACGCCCGATCGCCGCCGTCTACCGGGCCGACCTGCGGGACCGGCGCGCGCTGGACGCCGTGTTCGCCTCGAACCCGATCGACGCAGTGATCCACTTCGCCGCGAAGAAGGCGGTGGGCGAGTCCGTGGAGATCCCGATCGCCTACTACGACATCAACGTCGGCGGCACGACCGCCCTGCTGTCGGCCATGCACGCGCACGGAGTGCACCGGCTGGTGTTCTCCTCGTCCTGCTCGATCTACGGGGACGCCACCAAGGTGCCTCTGGCAGAAGGTGATCCGGCGGCCCCGACCAACCCGTACGCCTCGACGAAGTGGCTCTGCGAGCAAGTACTGGCCGACACCTGCCGCCGCCTGCCGGAGCTCAGCGTGTTGGCCCTGCGGTACTTCAACCCGGTTGGCGCACATCCGTCCGGCCTGCTGGGTGAAGACCCCCGGGGCGTGCCCAACAACATCATGCCGTACCTGGCGCAGGTCGCCGTCGGCCGCCGCGAACGGCTCAGCGTCTTCGGAGACGACTACCCCACCCCCGACGGGACCGGCATCCGCGACTACATCCACGTCATGGACGTGGCCGAGGGACATCGGCGCGCACTGGAGCACCTCGGCGACGAGAACGGAATGCGCGTCTTCAACCTCGGTACCGGGGTGGGGTCCTCCGTCCTCGACCTCGTCGCCGCCTTCGAGCGGGCCTCCGGCAGGCCGATCCCGTACGAGGTGACCGGTCGCCGCCAGGGAGACGTGACCGAGCTCGTCGCCGATCCCACCGCGGTGGCGGAGGCCTGGAACTGGGCCGCGACCCGTGATATCGCCGCGATGTGCCGTGACGCCTGGCACTTCCAGGAACTCAACCCTGCCGGCTACACGGACTGACGCGTCCGACTCCGTCTCCGGTTCACCACTCCACTTACACCAACTCGTCAGACAGGAGCTTCGCGTGCGTTTGACCGTCATCGGTACGGGATACCTCGGAGCTGTGCACGCCGCGTGCATGGCGGACATCGGACACGAGGTCCTCGGCGTCGACGTCGATACCGAAAAGATCAGAGCCCTCACCGAGGGCAGACCCCCCTTCTTCGAGCCCGGGCTCGACGAGGTGCTGACCCGAGCCATCGACTCCGGGCGCCTGCGCTTCACCACCTCCCTCAGCGAGGCGGCGGCCTTCGGTCAGGTCCACTTCGTCTGCGTGGGCACCCCGCAGCAGGCCGGCTCCGATGCCGCCGACCTGCGCCACGTCGACGCCGTCATCGACGGGCTGGTCCCCCACCTGAGCAGCCCTTGCCTGATCGTGGGCAAGTCCACCGTGCCGGTGGGCACCACACCTCGTATCGCGGCCCGGCTGAGGGGGCTCGCCCCCGAGGGCGTGGACGTGGAGGTCGCCTGGAACCCGGAGTTCCTGCGCGAGGGGTTCGCGGTCGAGGACACGCTGCGGCCCGACCGGCTCGTGGCGGGCGTCACCTCACCACGCGCTGACCGGATCCTGCGCGACGTGTACGCCCCCATGCTTGACGCCGGCATTCCGTACATCAGCACCGACCCCGCCACCGCAGAGCTGGTCAAGGTCGCGGCGAACTCCTTCCTCGCGACCAAGATCTCGTTCATCAACGCGATGGCGGAGGTCTGCGACGCGGCCGGTGCCGATGTGAGCACCCTCGCCGACGCGCTCGGACACGACACCCGCATCGGGCGCCGCTTCCTCAACGCCGGCCTCGGTTTCGGCGGCGGCTGCCTGCCCAAGGACATCCGGGCGTTCACCGCGCGGGCCCGGGAACTGGGCGTCGAGGAGGCGGTGAGCTTCCTGCGCCAGGTCGACGACATCAACCTGCGCCAGCGGCTGCGGACCGTCGCCATCGCCCGCGACCTGGTGGGCGGTGCGTTCTCCGGACACCGCATCGCGGTCCTGGGCGCCACCTTCAAGCCGAACAGCGACGACGTCCGCGATTCGCCGGCGCTCGCCGTCGCGGCGGCGATCCACCGCGAGGGCGGTGAAGTACGGGTCCAGGACCCCGAGGGGATCTACAACGCCCACCTGGCCCACCCCGAGCTGCACTACGAGGACGACGTGCTGACCGCGTGCCGGGGGGCGGATGTCGTGCTGCACCTGACCGAGTGGAGCCAGTACCGGGAGATCGACCCGGTGAAGCTGGCACGCGTGGTGTGCGCACCGCGCCTGGTCGATGCTCGCAACAACCTCGACGCGGATCTGTGGCGCTCCGCCGGCTGGACCGTCCGGACACTGGGCAGGCCCGGCCCCGCCACGGTGCCGGGACCCCAGCGCGGCGGCGCCCTCGGTCACTCCTCGGCACGTGGCTGCGCGGCACCTGCGGAGGGCGCTGTACTCAGCCGTGCCCCAAAGTAGTCGACCGGGCCCGGGTTGACGCCGACCGACTGCAGCGTGACGGCGCCGTCCAGTTGGTCGGCGCACTGGGAGACGAGAGGGGTGGCCCCGGCCGCATCGGTGACCGCGGCCACCGCGCCCGCCAGGCACGGGTCGGCGCTGCTGCCCGTCGGGACAGTGCCGAGCAGTTCCTGTCCGGCCCGCTTCCGCCAGGCATCCAGGTCGGAGTACCGGGTCCTGCCCCAGTGCAGCTTCCAGTCGCCGGTGCTGAAGTAGTCGTTGCCCTGCAGCCGCACGAGACCCTGCGTGTAGTTGGTTTCCGAATCCACCACGGGAGCCCCGTTGGTGACGAAGATGTTGTTGCGGACGGCTACTCCGCTCATTCCGTTCCGCAGCCGCAGGGCCGGAGGCCGGTCGGCGCCGCTCGACCGCAGGACCACGGTGTTGTGGTAGATCTCCAGATTCCGCAGGAGGTCGCCGAAGGCCACGATGCCGCCATACCAGGACAGCTTCCTGGCGTCATCCCAGCTGTAGTTGAACCGCACGACGTTGTCCTTGTGCGCGTTGCTCGGCTCCCCCGAATACACGAGGAAGCCCGCGCCGTCGTTGCCGTAGGACAGGTTGTACTGGAGCACCGAGAACGAGACGTTGTTGTCCAGACCGAAACCCCCGCCATCGACGCGGGACCCGGTGCGGTTCCGGTAGGCCTTGTTGTTCTGGATGATCACGCGGGTCGAGTCGTAGGTCCAGATTCCCTCGGGCCCCTCCTCGGCCAGGGCCGAGGATTTCGCCCCGTTGTCGTACGAGAGCGACTGCTGAACAGTCGAGCCGCGAACGCTGCCGAGGACGATGCCGCTACCCGTGTTGCGGTCGTCCGCCGCCGGGTCTCCGGGATTGCTGTACGCCTTGACCCGCGTGATCGTGAGCTTCTCGTGCGCGTAGCGGGGATCCTTGGCCCTGAACGGCGGCCCGTAGGTGACCAGCCCGGCGTCCTGATTGTGGTGCACTGCCGAGTCGCCGATCCGGATGTCGCCGAATCCCGAGGACTGGGGACCGGCGCCGAGGCGAATTCCGTTCTGGAACCGGGACACGTCGACGCCGGTGATCCGCACGTGGTTCAAGCGCTTCCCGCCAGGGAGGTCGTTGAAGAAGCTGATGCCGTCCGCGCTGCCCTGCGCCTTGGCGTCGCCGACGATCGCCAGATTGCGGATCTCCACGCCGGCCGTGTTGTACACCGCGATTCCAGCCGTGCCCCGCGGCGCGATGGTGGCCCGACCGGCGCCGTACGAATCGATGACCACGGGCTTCCGCGCGCTGCCCGCGTCACCCGCGCCGATGGTCAGCCCACCTGCGAAGCGCGCCCCGCCTTTGAGCCGCAGACGGTCTCCCGGTCGGAACGGTACTTGGTCGGCTTTAGCGAGGGTGCGCCAGGCCGTGGCCTCGGACAGCCCGTCGTGTTCGTCGTCGCCGTCCGGACTCACGTAGAAGGTGAGGGCTTCCTTGGAAGGTGGCCGTGGCGGCGTGTAGGGCTTGAGGACATCGCATCCGGAAAGGAGGGCGATTGCACTCACGGTCACACCTGCGACGAGTTTCGCCCCGCCACGATGACCCCACCCAGCGGTCCGACGGTTGTGCATCATCCCGGTGTCGCCTTCCGTTCGGCTCCGCATCTCGCGTAACAAGGTGCCAGAGACCCCAGGTGCGTTACATCCGTGACATGGCGAGAACTGCCGATCTTCAAGATGATGACGTAATTGCGATTAATTGTCAGATGCTATGCATAGCTCGCCCTCGCCAGGACAGTGACCCTCCAGGCCTGCTGCGCGGGTATCTTCCAGACGAGCAGCAGTCAGTCCTGGAACCGTTGTCGCCGGGACGGGTAGAGGTCTGGCGGGGGCTTCGGCGGTGCTCGTGATGCGCTCCTGAACGATGCGGAGGACATCACTCCTGTTGATCGCATGTTCGATTTTTCGGCGCGAGCGTGCGCAGGTCACCGGCCACAGGTCTGGTGACACAGGTCTGGTGACACAGGGCGGTGGTCGCGAGGCTGGCCATGCCGTGTGCGGCGCGGCAGAGGTGAGAGCGGACAGCTCAGGATCCTTGTAGGTGGACAAGTCAGGTCCTGATCTGCGGACAGCCGATCTCCCTTTCCGCGGACGCATTCGTATCGATTCCGAACAGGTGATCCCTCCGGGGGTTGGCTCGGTGCTGCCTGGCAGCGAACCAACTCATTTCCGGAGGGATCGTGAAGAAGTCTGACAGAGAGATCATGGAAATCTTCGAGGCTCTCGACGCCACCGAGTGCGCGCGTTCGGCGGCTGCGCTGGCGGGGGTCGATCCGAAGACCGTACGCCGGTACGCACGAATCGACAAGCTCGACGAACGCCTTCAGCTGCTGGGGTTCGCCGGGGACGAGCGGACGACCCGGCGGGCGGTCGCACGGGCGAAGGAACGCTGGCGGGCCGGCCACCGCCGTACTTACCGGCCGTGGATCACCGAGCCCGGTCTCTGGTTGCAGTTCGACTGGGGATGGGGCCCGAAAGTCCCTGGTCCGGGCGGCGGCGCCGAGCGAGAGACGCTGTTGTTTTGCGCGTGGCTGGCCTGGTCCCGCTTCCGGGTCGTGATCCCGGTCTGGGACCGGACCCTGCCCACCGTCATCTCGTGCATCGACTCCACTTTGCGGGCGATCGGCGGGGCACCGACCTATGTGCTCACCGACAACGAGAAGACGATGACCATCGACCGGGTCGCCGGGATCGCGGTCCGTCATCCTCAAGTCGTCGCCGCGGGCCGCCACTACGGCCTCCAAGTCCACACATGTGTCCCATTCGATCCCGAGTCCAAGGGCGGCTCGGAGGCCACCGTCCGCATCGCCAAGGCGGACCTGATCCCCACCACCGCGAACCTGCGCGAGAAGTACGGCAGCTTCGCCGAACTCCGCGGGGCCTGCGCGATCTTCTGCCAGCAGGTCAACACCCGCGTCCACCGCGAGACGGGCAAGACCCCGGCCTCCGCCCTGGACGTCGAACGCACCCGCCTGCACCCACTGCCCGAGGCCCCTCACACCCTCGCGCTCGGCGAGTCCCGCCAGGTCCTGCGGGACCAGACCGTCCGTTTCGGCTCGGTCCGCTACTCGACCCCGCCGGGCCTGGTCGGCCAGGAAGCCTGGGTCCGCGCGGACGGCGAGGAACTCGTCGTCGTGGTCGACCTGTCCCAGCTCGCCCACCGGCCGGAATGGATGCAGGGCCCCGCCGGCCTGACGGAAGTCGCCCGCCATCCCCTGTCCCTGCCCGGACGTCCCGTCATCGACCTGGCGCACTACCCGAACCATCCGCAGGAGATGGACGGCTCCCCGCGCCAGCCCAAACCCAAGCCCGTCAACGACGCCGAGGAAGCCTTCCTCGCTCTGGGGCCCGGGGCGAAGTCCTGGCTGACCGAGGCCGGCGCCGCGGGCACCATCCGGATCCGGGTGAAGATGGCCGCCGCCGTCGAGCTCGCCGCCCTCATCGGCCCCGCCGAAGTCGACCTCGGCCTCGGTCTCGCGGCGACCGCGGGCCGGTTCGCCGAGGACGACCTGATGTCCATCGTCCAGCACCGCCGGCACGGCACCCGCCCCGCCGACCTCGTCGTCGCCGACGAATCCCACTCCGTCCAGCCCGGCACCTCCGCCTGGGCCGACTTCGGCCGCCCGGCTTCCTGATCCCCCGGTCCCGGGGGGGGGGGGGGGGGGGGGGGGGGGGGGGGGGGGGGGGGGGGGGGGGGGGGGGGGGGGGGGGGGGGGGGGGGGGGGGGGGGGGGGGGGGG
>NZ_JBVJWO010000058.1:9442-30372 GCF_055602345.1 Streptomyces sp. NPDC037401 | reverse complement strand
AACAGCACCTACCCCCCACCCCCCCCCCCCCAACCCCCCCCCCCCCCCCCTCCCCCCCCCCCACCCCCCCCCCCCCCCCGCCCCTCCCCCCCCCCCCCCCCCCCCCCCCCCCCCCCCCCCCCGCAGCGGTACGAAGTACGCCGCCGTGTGCAGGAAACGGCCCTCCGCGAACTCCGCGTCCCGCACCCGCAGGGCGATCAGTCCCGTCGACAGCGGCGCGAGGATCCGCGCCCCGGGCCGGCACTGGGCCAGCCACGCCACCGGGATCAGCGGCAGGGTGCAGGTGGCGATGATCCGGTCGAAGGGCGCCCGGGACGGGCAGCCGGCCGCCCCGTCGCCGGTGACCACGGCCGGGTGGTGGCCCAGCAGGGCGAGATGGGCCCGCGCCGACTCGGTGATCTCCGGGTCCAGGTCGACGGTGGTGACCAGGTCGTCGCCGAGCCGGTGGCACAGCAGGGCGGCGTTGTAGCCCGTACCCGCGCCGATCTCCAGGACCGCGTCGCCGTCCCGGACGTCGAGCGCGACGAGCATCCTGGCCATCAGCGAGGGCTGGCTGCTGGAGGAGACCAGCTCCCCGTCGCGCATCCGGGTGGCGAGCGGAGTGTCCGCATACACCCCGCGCAGCCAGCGCGCCTGCCGGGCCGGGTCGGGGTCCTCGCCCCAGAGCCGCTCGTACCCGGCGCCGCGCCCCACGTAGAAGTACGGGACGAAGACGTGCCGGGGCACCGCCGCGAACGCCGCCCGCCAGGCGGGGTCGGACAGCACCCCCTCGGCGGTCAGCTCCTGCACCTGGGCGGCGTGCGCCGTCGCGCGCAGGTCCCGCGCCCCGGTCCGTGTGCTGCGTGCACCCATGGGTCCACTGTCCTGCCCGCCCGCGGCTGAGGCGAACGCTGCGCGCGGTCCGGCGCGGGTGGAAGTCCTAGGTCCCGGGTACTCCGTCCGGGTGTCTGAGACGATGGTCGGGTGAATGAGATTCCGCGGGGCACACTTCAGGAGCAGACCTTCTACGAGCAGGTCGGCGGCGAGGAGACGTTCCGGCGCCTGGTCCGGCGCTTCTACCAGGGGGTCGCCCAGGACCCGCTGCTGCGTCCCATGTACCCGGAGGAGGACCTCGGCCCGGCCGAGGAGCGCTTCACCCTGTTCCTCATCCAGTACTGGGGCGGTCCGACCACCTACAGCGAGAACCGGGGCCACCCGCGGCTGCGGATGCGGCACGCGCCCTTCGTCGTGGACCAGGCGGCCCACGACGCCTGGCTGAAGCACATGCGCGACGCCGTGGACGAGCTCGGCCTCGCGCCGGAGCACGAGCAGCAGCTGTGGCGCTACATGACCTACGCCGCCGCCTCGATGATCAACGCGGCCGGCTGAGCGACCCGCGCGGTCAAGCGACCGCGACGTCAGACGGGGCGGACCTGGAGCGCGCCCAGGCCGCCGCCGGAGCGCCGGGTGGCCACGGAGCCGTACGGGGTGCGCAGGCGCAGCCAGGAGCCCGAGCCCAGCAGCGCCACGGGCTCGGGGGCGCCGGGCGCGGGGCCCTGAGCGGCCACGGTGGCCCGTACCGGCCGCAGGAAGCCCAGCGACTGCGCCGCGTGCACGACGCGCAGCGGCAGCTCCGTCTCGCCGAGGGTGCGGGACCAGATCTCGCGGCCGATCCGGTCGCGTTCGGCGCGGGTGCGCGCCTCGGCCGGCAGGGCTTCGTCCCGGGCCCGGAACTCCGCCACTGCGGCGGCGACCGCGGCGCGCATGGCGTCGGGGCCGGGAAGTCCGGGCAGCTGCTGCCAGCCGCCGCGCGGCGGGAGCAGGCCGGCCCACGGCGGGCCGGTGACGGCCGCGGGCACGGCGGCCGTGCCGGAGGCCTCGGCAGCGTCGGCGACCGATTCGAGCAGCTCGCCGGCCGAGACGGTGCGGTCCAGGGTCACGGCTTCGGCGAGCCGGGCCGTGCGGATGGCCAGCACCTCGAAGGACGGCGGCCGGCCGAAGACCGCGAGCGCGCCGCCGCCGGCCTGCAGGCGGACGGCGGCGGCGCGGTCGTAGTGCACGAGCCGGCCCAGGAAGGCGGCGAGGTCCGCCGCCTCCCCGGAATCGGCGAAGCGCAGTGACGTCATGCGGCGAGCGGCCCTTCGGCCGGGGTGTCGAGGTACTTCTCCAGGAAGTACCGCTCCTCGGTGGTGATGCGCCGGGGGCGGCCCTCCGCGAGGTTGTACGGCACGACGACCGTGGACGCGCGGACGTAGACCTTCTCGGGCTGGTCCTCGGTCGCCTCGTCCTTGACCTCGTAGCCGATGGTCAGGGACGCGGCGCCTATGCGGGTCACCCAGGACTCGATGAGGACCGGCTCGTGGCGGTGCAGGAGGGGCAGCTTGTAGTCGATCTCGTGCCGGGCCACGACGGACCCGCCCGTGAAGGACTCGCTCCCCTCCCCCGGCGCCAGCCGGAACATGAAGTCGATACGCGCCTCTTCCAGGTAGCGGAGGAAGACGACGTTGTTGACGTGCCCGAAGGCATCCATGTCCGACCAGCGCAGGGGGCACCGGTAGATGTGACGGGCCATGCTCAGCCTCGCGTCAGCTTCTTGTACGTCGCACGGTGCGGACGGGTGGCGTCCGGGCCGAGGCGCTCGATCTTGTTCTTTTCGTAGGACTCGAAGTTGCCCTCGAACCAGAACCACTTCGAGTCGCCCTCGTACGCCAGGATGTGCGTGGCGACTCGGTCCAGGAACCAGCGGTCGTGGGAGACGACCACGGCCGCACCGGGGAACTCCAGCAGGGCGTTCTCCAGCGAGGACAGGGTCTCGACGTCGAGGTCGTTCGTCGGCTCGTCGAGGAGGAGCAGGTTGCCGCCCTGCTTGAGGGTGAGCGCGAGGTTCAGGCGGTTGCGCTCACCACCGGAGAGCACGCCGGCCGGCTTCTGCTGGTCCGGGCCCTTGAAGCCGAACGCCGAGACGTAGGCGCGGGACGGCATCTCGACCTGGCCGACGTTGATGTAGTCCAGCTCGTCCGACACGACCGCCCAGAGGGTCTTCTTGGGGTCGATGTTGGCGCGGCCCTGGTCCACGTAGCTGATCTTGACGGTCTCGCCGACCTTGATCTCGCCGGAGTCCGGCTTCTCGAGGCCCTGGATCATCTTGAAGAGCGTGGTCTTGCCGGCGCCGTTCGGGCCGATGATGCCCACGATGCCGTTGCGCGGCAGGGTGAAGGACAGGTCGTCGATGAGGACCTTCTCACCGAACGCCTTGGTGAGGTTGTTGACCTCGACCACGATCGAGCCCAGACGCGGGCCCGGCGGGATCTGGATCTCCTCGAAGTCCAGCTTCCGCATCTTGTCGGCCTCGGCGGCCATCTCCTCGTAGCGAGCGAGACGGGCCTTGGACTTGGCCTGGCGGCCCTTGGCGTTGGAGCGGACCCACTCCAGCTCTTCCTTGAGGCGCTTCTGGCGCTTCTCGTCCTTCTTGCCCTCGACCTTGAGGCGCTCGGACTTCTTCTCCAGGTACGTGGAGTAGTTGCCCTCGTACGGGTGGGCGCGGCCGCGGTCGAGCTCGAGGATCCACTCGGCGACGTTGTCGAGGAAGTAGCGGTCGTGGGTGACGGCCACGACGGCGCCCTTGTACTGGGCGAGGTGCTGCTCCAGCCAGTTCACCGACTCGGCGTCGAGGTGGTTGGTGGGCTCGTCGAGGAGCAGCAGGTCGGGGGCTTCCAGCAGCAGCTTGCAGAGGGCCACGCGGCGCTTCTCACCACCGGAGAGGGTGGTGACCGGCCAGTCGCCGGGCGGGCAGCCCAGGGCGTCCATGGCCTGCTCCAGCTGGGCGTCGAGGTCCCAGGCGTTGGCGTGGTCCAGGTCCTCCTGGAGCTTGCCCATCTCCTCCATGAGCTCGTCGGTGTAGTTCGTCGCCATTTCCTCGGCGATCGCGTTGAACCGGTTGAGCTTGCCCTTGATCTCGCCGACGCCGTCCTCGACGTTCTCGAGGACGGTCTTGGACTCGTCGAGCTTGGGCTCCTGCATGAGGATGCCGACGGTGTAGCCCGGGGACAGGAAGGCGTCGCCGTTGGACGGCTGCTCGATGCCCGCCATGATCTTGAGAACGGTGGACTTACCAGCGCCGTTCGGGCCGACCACACCGATCTTCGCGCCGGGCAGGAAGTTCAGGAACACGTCGTCGAGGATCACCTTGTCGCCGTGCGCCTTGCGCGTCTTGCGCATGGTGTAGATGAACTCAGCCAAGAGAAACCGTCCGGCAGATCGATGGTGGGCAGATACACCCCATCTTGCCTGACGTCCACACCCCGGGGGAAACGCGTATGGTCCGGGCCCCGCGGAACGCGGTCAGTGGCCGGGGCCGTCCGAGGGGAGGTCCGAGGGGCGTTTGCGCAGGGCGAGGACGGCGCCGGCGCCCAGTACCACCAGGCCCACGGCCAGGGCCGCGATCACCGGGGTGGCACTGGAGCTGCCACTGTCGGCGAGGAGGTCGTCGGACTCCCCGGCGGTCTCCCGGGCCGCGGCGGGGGCGGGAAGCTCCGCCACGCCCGGTCCGGCGAAGGTCCGGGCCGCCCTGGTCGGCGCCCACACGGCCGTGGCCGTGGCCGCGGTGACCGACTCGCTCGATCCCGCGACGACCTGCGCCTGGTCCCCGGAGCCGCCGGTGAACACGCGGCCCACCGGGACGCCCGCGGCGCCCTGCACGGTGACCGAGGCGGTGCCCTCGGCCGTGCCCGCCGGGACGACGAACCACAGCCGGGTGCCGTTGGCCGCCTCCGTCACGGGCTCGCCGTCCTTGTCGACGATCCGGACCCCGCGGGCCGCGGCAGCCGCGTCCGGGGTGACCGTCACGCTCTGTGCACCGGTCCGTACGGTGACCGGACCCAGCAGGCTCCCCGCCCGGCCCGCGACCGCGCCCGGCTGGAGGCTCAGCGAGGCGGGGGGCTCGGCGAGCCGCTCCGCCTCCTTCTGGAGGTGGTCGGCCAGCTTCTCGGCAGCCGGGTCGGCCGCCTCGACGGCCACCTTGTCGGCGATCCGCCAGATCGCCACCTGGGTCCCGGCGGCAGCGGTCTCGGCGGTCAGCGTCCCCGCCCCGGCCGCCCGCGCCAGCCCGGCCAGGTCGTTCAGCTGCGGGTACGAGTGCTGGAGGATCCACCGGATCCGGCCCGCGTCCCGGTTGCCCGCCAGCGGGCTCGCCGACCAGGGCGACTCGGTGTACCGGGTCTCGCGCTGGGCGGGGCTCGTCAGCCCGAGGCCGTAGGTCTGGAGGGTGCCGCCGCCGTCCACGCGCATCTCGTACAGCCCGGCCGGGATGCGCTGTGCACCGGCGGGGCTGCGCAGCACGGCCTGCCCGGAGGTCCGCAGCCCGTCGAGCACGGCGCTCGTGCCGGGGCGGTCCGGCGCCCCCAGGGCCGCGGCGCTGCCCGCCGGGCCGGCGAGTGCCGCGGTGAGCAGGGCCACGGCGACCGGCCGGCCGGCCCCGCGCAGGGCAGGGCGCGGGCCGGGAGCGGCAGCACTCCCCTGGCGAGGAGTGGCCGCAGGAGCGGCGGGAGGAGCCGTGGAAGGTGCAACGGCAGGAACAGCAGCAGGAACCGCGGGAACGGCAGCAGACACAGTCTTCCCCTTCGGGCCAAAGACCCACGTGCCCATGAGTACCGGGGAATCCTAGCGCTCTCGAACACTCAGCCCACCGCCGCCTTCTGAGGTTCTGTCAGTGCCGGCTCGGCCTTCACCACCCGTCTGAAGGCGGCGGTCCCGCGGCTCAGGTCGTGACCGACGGTGAGGGCGTCCACATCGGCGGAGAACCAGCGCTTGCCCTCCGCCGCCTCCTCGTCGCGCACCCGCAGCCTCCCGTGCACCACGAGCGGTTCGCCCACGGAGACCGAACCGGCGAGGTTGGCGGCCAGGGTGCGTTTCGCCCAGACGGTGTAGAAGCTGGTGGGCCCGTCGGCCCACACGTCCTGCTGCCGGTTCCAGTAGCGCGGTGTCACCGCCATCCGGAACCGGGCCACCGCCCCCGTCCCCGCCTCCCGGTAGTCGACCCGCGTGGCCGCCCAGCCCACCAGCGTCACCAGTGTTTCGTTCATCCCCGTCGCCCCCCGTGTCCCGCGGTCCCGCATCCGCATCCGCATCCGCGTCCGCGTCCGCGTCCATGGCCGTAGTACCGGCCGGGCCCCGGCCGTTGCCGGGGCTCGTGACCATGCTGCTCCGGACGCCGGGAACCCGCTCGGGCCTGTGGACTACCGGCCCGTTGTGGACAACTTGGCCACCGTCGCGTACTGCTCCCGCACCTCGCTGTAGCGCAGCAGTTCCGCCGCGACCGGCTCCAGCACCTTGCCCCGCCCGCACCCGGCCGCAGCCTGCCGCAGCCTCCGCTCGGCCTCCTGCCCGTACCTGCGGGCCGGTCCTCGGGCGGCCACCGAGCAGGTCCACTCGACCAGCGGCCCGCCGACGATCCCGGCGACCATCAGCAGCACCGGCACGGTCAGTCCGGGTTCGAGGACGCCGACGATCTGGCCGACCAGCCACAGCCCGCCGTAGATCTGAAGGAGCGTCATGGAGGCCTGGGCGAACACGGCGGCCGGCCACCAGGCGGGCCGCGGCGGCTTGCCGGCCGGCACCCCGGCGGTCACGGCCAGTTCGTCGAGCATCTCCGGCAGCCGGTCCGCGCCCCGCACGGCGGTCTCCCGGACCGCGAGCGCCCAGGGTTCGGGCAGGCCGGCGGCGGCTTCGTCGGCGACCGTGCGCACGGCCTGCTCGACGCGCTGGCGCGCGGTCACCTCCTCCTCGGGAGGCGGTTCGGTCAGGGTGGTTCCGCGGGTGAGGAGCTGGGCGATCCGCTGGGGCGAGCGGCGGCTCTCGTACCAGCGCCACAGCCGCAGCCAGGGCGTGCCGCAGGCCTTCCCGGCGTTGCGCCGCCAGGCCCGTTCCGCCGCGAGTCCGGCGGCGTGGGCCCCGACGGCCTCCGCCAGGCGGTCCTCGAACTCGGCGCGGGCGGCCTCGCCGATCTCGGGCCGCCCGTCGGCGACGTAGAGGGGGCGCAGCCGCATGGCGGCGCGGTCGACGTCGGCGGACAGCCGCCGGGTGGCGGCGCCGCGTTCCTCGGTGAAACAGGCGAGGAGGTCGCGCAGTTCGCCGACTCCTTCGCCGGTGAGGGCGGAGAGCCCGAGGACCAGTGCGCCGGGCTCGCCGTGCTCCCCCAGTGCCATGCCGTCCTCGTCGAGCAGCCGCCGCAGGTCGTCGAGGACCTGGTCGGCGGCCTCGCCGGGCAGCCGGTCCACCTGGTTGAGGACGACGAAGGTGATCTCGGCGTGTCCGGCGAGGGGCCGCAGGTACCGCTCGTGCAGGACGGCGTCCGCGTACTTCTCCGGGTCGACCACCCAGATGACGGCGTCGACGAGGCCGAGGACGCGGTCCACGTGCTCGCGGTGGGTGGTGACGGCCGAGTCGTGGTCGGGCAGGTCGATCAGGACGAGTCCGCGCATGGCCTCGTCGGTGTTCGCCGCGTCGCGCGGGCGGCGGCGCAGCCGACCGGGGATCTCCAGCCGGTCGAGGAGTCCGGCCGCGCCGTCGGACCAGCTGCAGGCGATGGGGGCGGAGGTGGTGGGACGGCGCAGCCCGGTCTCGGAGATCTGCACTTCCGCGAGGGCGTTGAACAGCGTGGACTTGCCGCTTCCGGTGGCCCCGGCGACCGCGACGACGGTGTGCCGCGCGGAGAGGCCGCGGCGCGCTGCGGCCTCGTCGAGCACACGTCCGGCCTCGGCGAGGGTCTTCCCGTCGAGGCGGGTGCGGGAGAGGCCGACGAGCTGGCGCAGGGCGTCGAGGCGGACGCGCAGGGCCCGGCTCTGGGGGCTGGACTGCGGGGCGGGGGCGGGGGCGGTGGGTCCGGCGCCTGAGACGGCGCGTACGAGGGCGTGCGTCTCGCTGTCCATGTCGTCCATACCCGTGCCGATGCCCATGCCCGCCGTGTCACCCGTACCGTCCATTCCCGCGTCACCTCCTGCGCCCGGACCGCCGGCGCCCATGCGCCGGGCGATGAGCCCGTCGTCCCAGCGGGAGCGGTTGTGCTCGGGCTGGTCGGTCAGTGCGGTCACCGCTTCACCTCTCCTTCTTCAGCAGGGACAGCGCGGCGATCAGCTCTGCCTGGGGTTCCGGGGTCACTTCGAGGGCGTCGAGGGGGGCGAGGCGGCGGTCGCGCTCGGCCTTCAGCACTTGGTCGAGGTGGGTGCCGACGAGGTCGCTGCCGCGGTCGCGCAGCCGCAGTGCGGCCTGGGCGCCGATGCGTTCGGCGAGGCGTTCACCGGCGGCGCGGGCCCGCTTCCCGCCGAGCAGGGCCGCGACGAGGAGGGCGGCGACGGCGTCCGCGTCGGGGCAGTTGGGCCGGTCGAGCTGGACGACCTCGGCCTCGGCGAGCTCTTCGAGCACGCGCCGCCAGCGGCGCACGGAGACGCCGATGCGCTCGCCCGCCTCGCGGTCGGGGACGGGCAGCGGGACCGCGGCGGAGGCGGGTTCGCGCCGCCAGGCGGCGGTGATCCGCTCGTCGGCGGCGGCGACGGCGCACTGGAGGAGCGCGGTCAGGCTCTCCGCGAGGGAGTCGAGGAGTTCGTCGGGGGTGGTGTCGAGGGGGTAGCCGCGCCAGCGGGTGAGGGCGTCTCCGGCGAGTACGGCGCCCTGGTCGAGCCGGGCCCGCACCCGCTTGCCCTCGCGCTGGTAGGCGTCCTCGACGGCGGCGGTGAGCCGTACGGCCGCGGCGTGCTGGGCGGCGACGGCGGAGGCGAGTTCGGGCATCCGGCGGCCGAGGGAGTCCAGGGCGCCCAGGGCGGTACGGCCGACGGCCTGCTGGCGGGCGGCGGGGTCCTGGGCGTGGTGGATCAGCCAGGCGGCCAGCGGGGCGACCGCGCTGGCGGGCAGCAGTCCGCCGCCGCCGGTGGACTCGGGCAGTTCGGGGACGGTGAAGCGCGGTACGTCCCCCAGGCCGGCGCGCGTCAGGAGCGCGCCGTACTGCCGTGAGACCTCGGCCAGCACCTGGTGGGGCACCCGGTCGAGGACGATGATCAGGGTCGCCTTGTACCCCTTGGCGGTGCGCAGCAGGTGCCAGGGGACGGCGTCGGCGTACCGGGAGGCGGTCGTGACCATGACCCAGACGTCGGCGGCGCAGATGAGTTCGGCGGCGAGGGTGCGGTTCTCCACGACGAGGGAGTCGATGTCGGGGGCGTCGAGGATGGCGAGTCCGCGGGGCAGGGAGCTGACGGTCTCGATGCGCAGTTCGCGGGTCTCGCCGTCGGCGGCGTCTCCGGCGGGCCCGCGCTCGGGGACACAGACCTCGAGGGGGTCCGACTCCCCCTCGTCCTGGGGCAGCCAGACGCGCATGAGGTCGGGGAGCACGCGCATCCCGGCGAACCAGTGGTGGTCGTCGGGGTGGCAGACGAGTACGGGCGTCCGCGTCGTGGGCCGCAGCACCCCGGCCTCGCTGACCTGCCGTCCGACGAGGGAGTTGACGAGGGTGGACTTCCCGGCCCCGGTGGAGCCGCCGACGACCGCGAGGAGCGGCGCCTCCGGGGCCTTCAGCCGGGGTACGAGGTAGTCGTCGAGCTGCGCGAGCAGCTCGGCTCTGGTCTGACGGGCGCGGGGGGCGCCGGGAAGGGGCAGCGGCAGACGCACGGAGGCGACCCGGTCGCGCAGGGCGGAGAGGGCATCGAGCAGCTGGGGCCGAACATCCAAGGTCACCACATGTGAAGAATGCCCAATTTTGGATGCTTTTTGAAGCTTATAGGCCCTCTGCGCGCCGATCGCCACCCCGGACGGACACGCGGGACAGAACGGACGACTGGGGCGCAGGCATAACGAGTGCACAACACCAGGGGCGCGACAGCGCAAAAGCGGTGCGAGAATCGCACCTGCCTGCGATTATCGGGACCGCTTCACCGAACCTCCACATCGTGGCACGCGGGTGAAGCAACCGGGACAAGGCAACCGGAGCCCTATCCTTGACCCGGCCCACGGTCACCTTCCGGCCCCCGTAGCTCAGTGGATAGAGCAGGTGCCTTCTAAGCACTTGGCCGCAGGTTCGAGTCCTGCCGGGGGCACTCTTTTCAGCCTGGCCCTGCAAGCCCTCCGCCCATCCGGGCCGGAGGGCTTTTGCGCAGGTCAGGGCACCCTAGCGAGGGTGACGTAGATGCGACGTAAGGGCCGGACGGCCGGCTGGTGGTCGAACGGCAGGGCCGGGAGGGGTCGTCCGTGAGCGTGCACACCGCAGTGCCCCGTACGCCGGGGCTGACGGCGTCGGAGCGGGTCTGGTACGCCTCTTACGGGTCCAACATGCACATGGACCGGCTGGCCGCGTACATCGCGGGCGGGACGCCCGCCGGGGCGAGCCGGAGCTATCCCGGGTGCCGGGACCACCGGGCGCCCGAGCGGTCGGTCGCCGTCGAGCTCGACGGGTGCCTCTACTTCGCGACCGAGTCGCCGGTGTGGACCGGCGGGCGTGGGTTCTACGACCCGGGCGCTCCGGGTCGCATGCGCGGGCGGGCCCACCTCGTCACCGTCGGACAGATGTCCGACATCGCGGCCCAGGAGATGTACCGGGAGCCGGGGGCGGACCTGGACCTGGACACCGCACTGCGGTCGGGGCGCGACGAGTTGGGGCCCGGGCGGTACGAGACCCTGATCTGCCCCGGCACGATCGACGGCATCCCGGTGCTGACCTTCACGGCCCCGTGGGCACTGGAGGACGTCGAGCCGGTCGCCCCGTCCGCCCCGTACCTGAAGTACCTGGCCGGCGGGCTGCTGGACTCGGGCCCCTGGGAGAAGGGCGACATCGCCGGCTATCTGGCGGGCTGCCCCGGCGCCGCGGGGACGTGGACCGCGGACGGGATCTCCGAGCTCCTGGCCGCCGATTTCGGCTGACCGCCGCCGTCGGGCGGTCCTCCGGGCGGCCGCCCCGGCCCTACGCCGGCTTCGCCAGTGCCTCGGACGTGGCGCGGGCGAAGGCCTGCGGGTTGTCGAGCATGATGTTGTGGCCGCATTCGGGGATGCGGACCACCGTCACGCCCGCGCGGGTCAGTTCGTCCGTACCGGCCAGCGGGCCGTCGGCCTCGGGGAGCAGGTACGTCCGGGGGACCTTCAGGTCCAGGAGCAGTTCGCGCATCGTGGGGACGGTGGCGCGGGTGAGGTGGACGGCGCTGCGGTGCAGGGCCGTCAGGCCCGCCAGGCGCATCGTGGACCACCAGTGGGCACCGGCCTGTTCGCGCACCTCCTCCCAGCCGCCGGCCAGGAACTCCTCCTCGGACCAGGCCGCGATCCCGCTGCTGCCGATCGCCCCGCGCTCGGGCGCGACCGGGTCGAGGTTGGCGTCGACCAGCACCAGCCGCGAGACCAGGCGGGGGTGGCGGGCGGCCAGGACCACGGCGATCGAGCCGCCCATGCTGTGCGCCACCAGCTCGGCGCCCTCGACGTCCGCCGCGGTCAGGGCGGCGGCGAGCGCGTCGGCGTGCGATTCGAGGGTGTAGTCGAAGCCCTCGGGCCGGTCGCTGATGCCGTGGCCGAGCAGGTCGATCAGGAGCGAGCGGCGGCCCGCCAGCAGGGGGTGGACCGCCGTCTCGGCGAAGTAGGCCGGCGCGGTGGAGCCCAGGCCGTGCACGTAGACGCGGGCGGGCAGCTGCGCCGCCTCCGGCACCCCCGGCAGCTCCACCCAGCGGATCTGGTCGCCCTCGGGCGTCACGGCGGCGGTACGCACAGTCTGAACTCCTGAGTCGGGAACCGATGAAAGCGATGAAA
The DNA here is from genome assembly GCF_055602345.1 of Streptomyces sp. NPDC037401. Lineage (NCBI taxonomy): Bacteria > Bacillati > Actinomycetota > Actinomycetes > Kitasatosporales > Streptomycetaceae > Streptomyces > Streptomyces sp. NPDC037401. The sequence goes on along the minus strand of NZ_JBVJWO010000058.1, from coordinate 18,624 downwards.
GCGATGGCACCGAAGTGTCAACAGCCTAGCCACGGACGGGTGTACGCGGCCCGGTGATCAGTCCGCGATCCCCCGGTAGGCGAGGACGCGGTCGACGGTGGCGCGGACCAGGAACTCGCCCGGCACGGAGTTGCGTTCGCCGTACTGCCCGGCCAGCGCGGCGCCCATGTAGCGGGCGCCGATCCGCGTCGCCCACTCCCGCAGCTCCAGCGGGTCCTGCGTGAAGCGCGCCGTGCACTCCAGCATCACGTAGGCGTACGGCGGTTCCTGGTCGTCGATGCAGAGCGCGAAGCGGGGCTCGCGGTGCAGCGCCGCCGCCTTCAGCGACTCGTGCCAGGTCGTGAAGACCACTTCGGTGCGGACCGTCCCGGCGTCGGCGGACTCGGCCAGGAGGAACCAGACCGGCGTCACGTGCGGGCGGCCGTCCTTGCGGTGGGTGGCCAGCTTCGCCGTGCGCGTGCCGGACAGCACGAACGCGCGCCATTCGGTCTCGGACATGGACTGCATGGGGAGCTCCCGTCCCTTCGTCACGGGGTGGCGGCCGAGACCCCCGCGGCGGTCCGCGGGGCCCCGGCCGCAGCGCGGTCAGTCGGTCTCGGGGAAGAAGTCGATCAGCATCATGTCGCGGATGCCCACGGTGACGCCGTCGGCGGGCGTGACCGCCGACACCCCGTGGAACACCCGCCGGTCGTCGATCACGATCGACTCGAAGGCGTCGAGCAGCGTCGTACGGAAGATCGGCTTCTTCTCCCGGTCGTAGAGCTGGGACTCGCCGCCGCTGACGCCCTCGCGGTTGATCAGGACCTGGGCCACGAAGTGGTGGCCGTCCTCGTGGATGCCCTCCGGCGCCGGCAGTCCGGCCTCGTCGCGTCCGGCGATGATGCGGATCTGGTGGACGCCCACCGCCCCGCGGGAGCGGTCGAACTCCCCGGGCAGGTTGTCCAGGAAGGCGAGGACGAGCTCCCGCAGCACCCCGGAGGACTCCACGTCCGCACGCAGCGGCTCGAAGTGCCGCTCCACGCCGCCGAACAGGGAGTTCACCTCGGCCGACTGCTCGAACACGACCGGGCCCGCGGGCACCAGCTGGTCGTTGGCCAGCCGGAACCGGCCGTACCTTCGCTGGCGGAACGACGCCCCGTCCTTCAGGTAGGCGTCGACGGGCAGGTCCTCCCAGGAACCTATGAACTCCTTGAGTTCCCATTCGTCGCAGCGGGACAGCGCGTCCCCCAGCAGGGACGGGGACGAGTGGCGGAACGGCGTCGGCGGGGCGATGACGGCCGAGGTGAGCGTGGCGACAGGCATGGGAAGTACTCCTCTTCTCACGTGGTGGACCGGGTGCGGATCGCGGTGCGGATCACGGAAGGTGCCGCAGGTGCGGGCGGGTCGGCAGGACCGGGAAGGGCCGCCGCGGGCGTCACGCCCGGCCCGAGGCCAGCAGCGCATCGTGCTCGTGCTCGTGGGGTTCCCGGGGTGCCTGGTCCGGCCCGTCGGCCGGGACCCCGGCGACGCGGAACCCGGCCGCGGTGGCGGTCAGCGCCTCCTCGACCGCGCGGCTGTCGGCGCCGCGGAAGCGGAACCGCCCGCCGACGTGCTCGTAGTACGCGTCGGCCAGGGGCAGCACCTCGCCGACCCGGAGCAGCGCCTCGGCGTACGGGCCGGGGGTGCCGCCGACCATGGAGGTGACCTCGGTGATCCGGCAGGGCCGCTCTCCGGGGGCGGGGACGAGCAGGTAGCCCCCGTACTCGCCGCTCTGCCGCGAGGGGCCGGGCGGGACCGGGCGCCCGAGCTGGAGCTGGAACGCCGCGTCCATGAGGTCGTAGCCGTGGATCTCGCGCCAGACGAAGGGGATTTCGGCGCCGCCGACGCGCGCCCCCACCTCCAGGAAGCTGCACCGGGGGGTGCCGGAGGAAGAGTCGACGAACAGCTCCAGGTGGAAGACGAGCGGGCCGTCGGACAGGGCCGCGAGGTAGCGGACCGCGCTCTCGCCGATGGCGCGGTTGACGGCCGGGTCGTCCTCCTCGACCGAGCCGAGGAAGTCGCCGGAGCGGAAACCCAGGCAGGTGTTGACGTAGCGGGAGGCGCTCCAGTGGAGGATCTCGGTGCCCGTGAACACCCCGTCGACGTGGTAGATGCGGCCCGGGTGGAAGCTCTGGACCATCATCGTCGTCGCGTCGAGCCGGAGGGCGGACAGGCCGTCGGGGCCGTCGAGGCGGACCACGCCCTCGCTCGAACTGCCCATCACCGGCTTCACGACGACCGGCCAGCCGTGCTTACCGGCGAACCGCACCACGGCCGCCTCGTCGGTGGCGAGCGCGAACTCCGGCAGGTCGAGGCCGGCGTCCGCGACAACGGTGGCCATCAGGTACTTGTCCCGGAAGCGGGCGAGGTCCTCGACGCGCTGTCCCGGGCAGTCCCACTCCTCGCGCAGCGCCGCCGCGATCAGCAGGTCGTCCTCCTTGAGGGCGACGATCCGCTCGGGGCGCCCGTGCCGTACCGCCAGCACCCGCAGGGCGGCCCGTACGGCCTCCAGGTCGTCCGTGCGGGGCACGACCAGGACGTCGCCGGCCGTCCCGGGCACGGAGGGCAGTCCGACCTCGGTGGTGATGTACGAGACGTGGTGGGTGCCGTGGTCCAGATAGGCGGCGTAGTCGGCGTACTGCTCGCGCCAGCGGTTGAGTACGACGATGTGGGGCTGGAGGGGGCCACTGCCGGTCAGGGGGTTCACGCCTCCTCCTCCACGAGCTCGTACATGCCGTCGCCGTCGAGGTAGTGGATGGTGTTGATGTCGCGCATGACGACCTCTTCGGTCTCGTGGAAGAGGCGGACGAAGCCGACGTACGTGAGGTCGTTGACCGTGGGGACGACCGTGCCGCCCACGGGGACGAACTGCGACAGGCCCTGGAAGCTCTCCAGCGACTCGATCTCCGCGAGCTTGCGCAGGGACTTGAGCGTGCCGGCCTTCGGGGCCACCAGGCCGACGGAGGCGAAGTACCGCTCGATCCGGTACTCCTCCTCGTACCGCTCGGCGAAGCGCTCGGGCCGGACGTACGCCTCGACGGTCCAGTCGAAGGGGGACTCGCCGGTCGCCAGCTGCACGTAGTGCGGGAGGTCGCCGCCGCAGATCCGGGCGCCCATCTCGATGAGGACGGGACCCTCGGCGGTGAGCTTCAGCTCGATGTGGGAGGGGCCGTGGCGCACGCCGAGGGCGTCGAGGACCTCGAAGGCGTACGGGACGAGCAGGTCCTGCACCTCGCCGCGGCGGGGCATCAGGTGGACGGAGTTGCTGATGTCGTGGACGCCGTTCGCCGAGATGCGGGAGGTGGCGATGACGTCGGTGACGTGGTGGCGGCCGTCGCGGCTGACGGTGTTGACCATGTACTCGCCGCCGAAGAGGTGCTCCTGGGCGACGACGCCGTCGTTGACCTCGGAGAAGAGGTTCTCCGCGCCGGTCAGCTCGCGGAAGGCGGCAGCGCTGTCCTCCGGGGTCGCGCAGAAGCGGACGCCGTCGTTGCCGGCGCTCTTGAGGGGCTTGACGACGATCCGCTTGCCCAGCTCCTCGTGCCAGCGGGCGAGCTCTTCGGCGCTGGTGGCGCGGATCTGCCGGGCGCCGCGCACGCCGGCGGCCTTGATGGTCTCGATCATCGTGAACTTGTCGCGGCGGGCGGCGCTGAGCGCGGTGCCGTTGGTCGGCAGTCCCATGGCCTCGCTCAGCCGGTCGGCGAACTCCACGCCGAACTCGCTGCCCGCGAAGACGGCCACGGGCCGGTAGGCCTGCGTCGCCTTCACGGTGGCGTCGAAGTCGCCCAGGTGGACGATGTTGTCCTCGTACAGCCCGAGGTCCAGTCCGCCGGCGAAGGCCGGGGGCACCTCGGCGGTGCTCTGGACGCGGACGCAGGCGTACCCGGCGGAGGCGAACTCCGGGGGGAAGAACCGCGAGGTGGCGAAGGCGTCGACGATGACGACGTACCCCTGGGCGGCGTCCGCAGCCCCGGCGGGTCCGGTGATCTCGTTGGAGTCGGTGATTTCGGTGGAGTCGGTGGTCACGGGAAGCTCCTTGCCGTGTTCGAAGGCATGAGGGGTCGGTGCCTCGTGCGGGAGGCGTACGGGCGGTCAGGCCGAGGCGTCGGCCAGCCGCTTGGGTGCCGGGGCCTCCGCGGCGGGCGCCTTGGCCAGCCAGGCGTTGCCCGCGAGGGCGAGGGCGGAGAGCGCGGCGCCGGAGAGGCCGATGGCGACGAAGGCCCACATCGGGCTGGTGGCGTCCTGGACGGAACCGGACAGGGGGGCGCCGATGCTGTTGCCGAGGGTCAGGGCGGCGCTGTAGCAGCCCATGACCACGCCGCGGGCGCCTGCCGGGGCCAGGCCGCTGGCCGCGCTGGCGGTCGCCGCGAAGGACGGCGAGCACAGGGCCGCCGGCAGCACCATGGCGAGGCAGAGCCAGCGCCAGTCGCCGGTGGCGACGCCGCCGACGAGGGTGGTGAGACCCACGAGGCCGGAGATGACGGCGAAGGACGGCGGGTTCTTCAGCGTGCCGTAGAGGAGGGCTCCGACCAGGGAGCACAGTCCGCAGACGCTCAGGACCAGGCCGGACCATTCGACCTGGCCCGCCTCGCGCAGCCCGCCGACGATCGCGACTTCGTAGCCCGCGGTGGCCAGCGTGGTGGCGGTGGTGGCCATCAGCACCGGGACGAGCGCGGGCCGGAACCACGCGCGGAAGGTGACCCGCGGGGGCTTGCCGCCGGCCGCGTCGGCACCCGGGGCGGTGTCGCGCACCTGCGGGTTCAGCAGCCACAGCCCCAGCCCGGCGGCGACGACGACCACGCCGAGGCCTCGCATGGACACGTCGCTGGAGATGGCGGTGGCGATGGTGACGCCGAGCGCCGGGCCCACCATGTACGAGATGTTGGACGTCATGGCGTCCAGGGCGAAGGCGGTGTGCCTCTGCTCTTCGGGGATGGCGACGGCGAGCCGCAGGCGCACGATGGAGAAGCCGGGCAGGTTCAGGAGCCCGCAGGCGACGGCGCTGACGGCCAGGACGCCGTACGGCATGCTCGGGCCGAATCCCCAGAACAGCGCCTGGCCGGCGACCGTGGCGGCCAGCACGGGGCGCACGCCGTACCGGTCCATCAGCTTGCCCTGGAGGGGTCCGCCGACGGCCACGCCGACGGTCCACAGCGCGATGACGAAGCCCGCGGCGCCGAAGCCCCGGTCGAGGCCGAAGACGACGCCCAGGTTCATCACCACGGGGATCGCCACGACGGCGATCTTCGCGAAGAAGCCCAGGAGCATGAGGGGGCCGATGCCCGGCAGGGCCACGACCCTTCGATAGCCGTCCATACGCATGTCAGTCGTTCCCGTCCTTGGTGTCGGCGTCGGCGACCCCGATGGCCACGGCGATCTGCCGCAGGAAGGACCGGTCCGTGAACTCGTGCCGCTGCCAGAGCGATTCGAGCTTGGCGGGCAGGTCGGGACGGTCGTCGAGTTCGCAGGTGATGATCATGTTGGGGTGCTCGACCCCGTCGATGGTGAGCGTCTGGGTCCGTACGACGTCGAGCTCCTCGAGGACGTCGCGCACGAACTCCGGGGAGAGCTCGCGGACCGGGAACTGCAGGCAGACCCGCTTCAGGCCCCGGCCGGGGTCGGCCGCGTCGGGCCAGCTGCCGTCGAGGATCGAGACCAGGCAGTCGTACGTGTTGAAGTCGGTGGACGCGATGCAGGGGGTGGTCGTGCCGGTGACCCGGGGGTTGATCTCCAGGATCTGGTAGCGGCCGTCCTCGTAGATCATGTCCAGGCCGACGGCGCCTTCGAGTTCGAGGTCGCGGGCCACCTGCTTCAGCTTCTCGGCGACCGGCGCGAAGGCCTGGTCGTGGGGCTCGCGGGGGGCCACGTAGCGCAGGCGGCCGAAGTTGAACACCGGGCCGAGCTCCGCGGGGCCCTGCCAGACCACCGGCTGGACCACGTACTGCCCGCGGGCGCCGACGACCTCGACGGAGCAGATCTCTCCGGAGACGCAGCGCTCCAGGATGAAATTTCCGTTGTGCGACTGCGCGAGGTGCTGTTCGAGGGAATTCTCGTCGGCGATGGAGACCATGCCGGCGCCCATGCAGTCCCAGAGCGGCTTGCTGATGAGCGGGTAGCCCATGTCGGCGACCTGGATCAGGACGGAGTCGAGATAGGCCGGGATGAGCAGCCCGCGGCCGGCCAGGACGTCACTGTCGACGAGCACGCCGGGCGGGGTGTCGAATCCGTAGTCCTCCAGCAGCCGCTTGGTCTCCCATTTGTTCGCGGTCAGGCTGGTCGCGGCGAGGCTGTGGGCGACGACGGGGATGCCGACGGTCTCCAGCTTGCGCTTGACCACCGCGTCACGCAGGGCGTTCTCGTCGGCTATGGACAGGGAGACGACACCGTCGGCGCCCCAGTCGATGACCTTCTTGGCGAGCTCGGCGGGCGAGATGTCGCCGGGTATCTTCTCCGAAGTCCCCGGGAAGTCGTCCGGGCCGCATTCGCCGTCCGTGTAGAAGAGCCTGGCCTCGATCCCGGCCTGCTGGAAACGGCCTTCAAGGGCCTTCAGAAAAGGTTTTGTCTGCTGGATCTCAATGGAACGCAGGAAGGCGATTCTGCGCATGGTTCACCCCTTTGGGAAAGCCGTGATAACTGCCGAAGCCGGCGTGGCCGTGGAAATCCGGAAACCGGCGTGGCGCCGCGGGAGGCGTGGGAAGCCGTGGCCTTTTCCTTCCGGGCCACGCCGTTCAGCGCGATAGGAAGACTCTGACAGCCGGTGCGGCCCGGGTGGAGAGATACTCGGTGTCCTAAGGCGGCCAGACCGGAAGAGGCTCTCGGACAAATGGATCGTTCAGGGACAGACCACCAGGCGGACGCGGCTCTGCTCGCCCCGCACGCGCCGGCCGTCTACGCCTGGATCCTGCGCAACGGCTCCCTGCGGCACCCCGACGCGGCCGCGGCGGACGCGGCGGCCACCGAACTCGGCCTGTCCGCCGAGCAGTTCGCCGGAGCGCGGGACAACCTACTGGACCTGGGCCTGCTGCTGGCAGAGGGCGACGGAAAGGGCAACGGCAACGGCTTGATACCGGCGGACCCGGCGATAGCCGAGATGACGGCCCGCGCCCCCCTGGAGGAGGAGATCCAGCGGCGGCAGCGGGTACTGGCCCGGATCCACACCGAACTCCGGCCGCTGGCGCCCCTGTTCACGGAGAACACGCTGCGCTCGCGCCGGGAGCTGCCGTCCGGCGGGGTGCGCTCCTTCGACGACGCCGCCGACGTCCGCCGGGAGCTGTCCATGATGACGCGGCTGTGCACGCAGGAGATGGTCAGCATCCAGCCCGGCGGCGGCCGCAACCCGGACACGCTGCGCGGGATCGTCGCGGAGAGCCTGGGGATGCTGGAGCGCGGGGTGCAGCTGCGCACGCTGTACCAGCACACGGCGCGGGCGAGCCTGACGACGCAGACGTACGTACGTGCGGTGTCGGCGGCCGGCGCCCTGATCCGGACCACGGCCGAGGCGTTCGACCGCATCATCATCTTCGACCGCGAGACGGCCTTCGTGCCGCAGCCGCGGGCGGCCGGGCGGCCCCAGGGGGCCTCGATCGTGACGGACCCCACCGTCGTCGGCTTCCTGTACCGGATGTTCGAGAACCTGTGGGAGTCCGGCCGGCCCTTCGACGCCCGGTAGGCGGAGGACCAGCAGCCGGCCGAGGCGCTGCGGCTCACGATCCTGCGGCTGATGGCCGCGGGGCTCAAGGACGAGGTGATCGCCAAGCGGCTGGGGATCGCCTCACGGACTTTCCGCCGCTACGTGAAGGAAATCACGGACGAACTGGGCGCGGAGAGCCGATTCCAGGCGGGATACAAAGTTCACCGGCTTGGGCTCCAACTCGACGCGGAGGAAGGGGAGTAGGGTTATCGCCGCGGATAACACCCGTTTGTTTCAGCCATGTTGAGTATCCCAAAAGCCCTCGTGGCACACAGGTCCGCGGGCTACACTCGGCCCGCTCCCCGTGTGATGACCATTGCTCTCAACGGAGTCGGCCATGCATCCACACAAGCCAAAAACGACTGTTCCCAGCCATAAAGCGCGGGCGGCCTATGTCGACCTGCTCCGCACGGACGGCTTCCCGGGACTCACCGAAGACCACGAGACCCTTCAGGAGCTCCTCGCCATGGGGATGGCGAGCGCCGATTCCGCCTCGCCCGCCCAGGTGACCGCCGTCGACCCCGGCATCGTGGAGGCGCGGCTCGGTGCGCAGCTGCGCTCGACCGCCCTGATGATGCTGGAGGAGGCGCGCAGCCTGACGGACCTGCTGCGGCCGCTGATAGCCGAGTCGCGGCGGGGCTCGGGAGCCTCGGGCGGGGAGCCGATCGTCCGTATCGAGGGCAAGGCCGCGATCAGCGCCATCGTCAACGAGTCCGTGCAGCAGTGTTCCAAGGAGCTCTTCACCGCGCAGCCGGGCGGCGGGCGGCCGAAGGCCACGCTGGAGACGATCCGCCGGCAGACCGCCGGCCTGCTGGACCGCGGGGTGGAGGTGCGCACGCTCTACCAGCACACCGCCTGGCACGACGGGCCCACCCGGGAGTACGTCACCGAGATGACCTCGCTCGGCGCCCAGGTACGCACGCTGGACGAATTCTTCGACCGGTTGATCATCGTCGACCGGAGCCTGGCCTTCATCCCTGCGGACACCGAGCGGGACCAGGCCGTCGTGGTGCGGGAGCCGGCCGTGGTGCGCTTCCTCGCCGAGGTCTTCGAGCGCAACTGGCAGCGGGCGAAGCCGTTCCAGGGGTCGCGGACCCCGAACGAATCGAGCCAGCTCAGCGGGGTGCTGCGGGAGACGATCATCCGGTGCCTGATCCACGGCGACAGCGACAACGCCATCGCGAAGCGGATCGGGCTGAGCACCCGCGCGTACGCCTCGCACCTGGCGAAGCTGAAGACCGAGCTGAAGGCCGAGACGCGGTTCCAGCTGGGCTACCGGCTGGGGCAGCTGGCCGGATCCGGTGTGTTCGACGCGGGCCCGGCGGACACGGAGGCGCACACGGCGGACGGGGGGGGGGGGGGGGGGGGGGGGGGGGACGACCCCCCCCCCCGCGGGGGGGGGGGGGGGGGGGGGGGTATGGGGGCGGCGTCGGGAGGCCCCCTGTCGGGTTTCAGAAGCACCCGAGTCTCCGTC